>NZ_AFWF01000007.1 GCF_000222605.1 Vibrio ichthyoenteri ATCC 700023
CTTTTTTGATGTTACGTATTTCTTAGTATGATTTACTTGGCTGGTTTAAGGCCTGCGTTCACATCTAAGATATCTTGCTCGCTCAGAGTACCTACTGCTTGGCGCAGTTGCAGTACGCTTAGGATGTAGTCGTAACGTGCGTTTGATAGGCTCTTGTTCGCGTCATATAGGCGACGTGTTGAGTCTAATACGTCAACGATAGTACGCGTACCTACATCAAAACCCGCTTCGGTTGCTTCTAGTGCTGATTCTGCAGAGATAACAGTTTGCTCGTAAGCGCGCAATGCACCAATTGAAGCGCTGATGTTGTTGTTAAAGGCACGAACATCTTTAACTACACTACGGTAAGTGGCTTCTAGATCTTGGCTTGCCGCGACGTAACCAAATTCAGCTTGTTTAGTGGCTGATGTTACTGCGCCACCAGTGTATAGCGGAACGTCAAGTTGTAGGCCTAAATTTAAGTTATCGGAGTCTGTGCTGTTCATATCGCTATCGATATCAGTAAGCGTGTAGCCTCCGCTAAGTCCTAGTGTTGGCAAGTGCCCAGAGCTAGCATTAGCAATGTTTTCTTTGGCAATATCTTGCTTAATACGGCTAGATAATAGGCTAAGGTTAGTTTTCTGAGCGTCTTCAACTAACTGGTTAATTGCAACAGATGTTTTGCTTGCAGAGAAGCGCTTGGTGTCTAACACTTCTAGATTAGTATGTTCTTGGCCAGTGATCTCACGTAGACCTTCATAGCTGTTAACTAAATCATTTTGTGCTAGAACTTCGTCTGCCAGTACTGAGTCGTATTGTGCTTGTGCGTCATGAACGTCAGTAATTGCCGATAGGCCCACTTCAAAACGTTGTTTGGTTTGTTCTAGTTGGCGAGCAACCGCGGCTTTTTCTGCTTGAACGAACACTAGGTTATCTTGAGCGCTTAGAACGTCAAAGTAAGCTTGTGCAACGCGCAAAATTAGCGCCTGTTGAGTAGCCGCGTAGGCTGCATCAGCTTGGCGTGCAGACATTTCTGCAATATCAAGCGTAATCCAGCTAGAGCGGTCGAATAGCTCTTGGGTAAAACCTACACTGGCTTTCCAGCCGTCGCTATCTGTCGATAGGTTATGGTTTTCACCACGATTAATCTCATAGCCCGCCGTCAAAGATATCTGAGGTAATAGCGTTGCACGAGAAGACGTAATCGCTTCAAAAGCTTGGTCACGCGTTGCTGCTGCGCTAAGTAGCGTAGGATCGTTGTCCTTTGCTTGGTTGTAAATTTCTGTCAGCGTATCTGCCCAAGCAGAAGTGCTAAGACTACCGAGTGCTGCACTGATAAAAAGTGGAAGCAGTTTTTTCATGGGTTCGATCCCTGCCAAATAAAAAGAGGTCAATTGTTCAAGAGTTTAACTCAAATTGACGCTAATTCACTCTAAACTTTGCATTCTTTTACAAATAATTGTCCAGCTGTGCAATAAAATCAGGCTCAACCTAAAAAAATCTAGAAAAATTATACAAAAAGTTGAAGTGTGTCGATGGAACAAGCGCTGTTCTCTGAGTAAACTATTAGATTCACTGACAGAGGTGCAAAATGCAACAGGCTGACGATCAATCTCCACAGTTTACAAGCGAAGATGTCGAAATAATCTCAAAAGAGACGCTTTATCAAGGCTTTTTCAAAATGGTTAAGTACCGATTCAAGCATAAACTGTTTGAAGGCGGTTGGAGCCAAGAGATTGATCGTGAGATGTTTGAACGTGGCCATGCAGCGGCATTGTTGCCTTATGATGCCAAAACCGATCAAGTGGTTTTGGTCGAGCAAATTCGAGTGGGTGCACTTGAACATGCGCAACCTTGGCAGCTAGAAATTGTCGCTGGGATTATTGATCCCAATGAAAGCGCCCAAGATGTCGTGCGCAGAGAAGCACAGGAAGAGGCCGGAATTGAGGTGGCAAAGTTGGCCAAAGTGACCTCTTATTATCCTTCTTCTGGTGGCTGCTCTGAAAAATTGGATGTCTTTGTTGGTGAAGTCGATGCAAGCACCGCGTACGGCGTTCATGGTTTAGACTATGAAGGTGAAGATATTCGTGTGCATGTGGTAAGTCGTGAGCAGGCTTATCAATGGGTAGTTGATGGCCGATTTGAAAATGGTGCGTCGATTATTGCCTTGCAATGGTTACAGCTCAATTATCAGCGTTTGAAGAGCGAATGGGACAACTAGCCAATAGAAAACCGTATCATGTTGATTTAGCAGAGTTGATGCGTGTGTATGAAACCAACTATGCAAAATTGAATGCACTGTTGCCGACGCAACCGAGTGTCGGTGATGTACGTTGCTATCAAGCGGCGAGCATGTCTTATCAAATACTCGTGGGAGAAGTCACAAAGTACACAACTTTGGTTGATATTTGTCAAAGTGATGACGTTCCAGTATTTCCATTGCCGAAAATGTCTGTCAGGCTCTACCACGATGCTCGTGTGGCAGAAGTGTGTAGTAGTGATTATTTAAATCGAGTTAAGGCTCGATACGATTACCCGAATGATAAAATGGTTCAAAAAGATGAGAAAGCTCAATTGAATCGTTTTTTAGGGGATTGGTTATCGTTTTGTTTAAAGCATGGCATTAGCCGTTCGCCACTAAATATCTAGGTTTTAGTTTTGAAAGTTTCGTCAAGCTCATCAGTTACAGACACTATCAAGTTAGTGCAGATTACCGATACCCATCTGTTTGCCGCAGAGGACGGGAGTTTGCTTAGCGTGAATACTAATGACAGCTTTTTAGCCGTTGTCGAAGCCGTGCGTCAGCAAGGTTTTGACTTTGATGCTATTCTCGCCACGGGCGATATCTCTCAAGATCATACCGATGTGTCGTACCAACGTTTTGCGCAAGGCATTGAGCCGTTGGAAAAACCGTGCTTTTGGCTTCCGGGCAACCATGATTACAAGCCAAGTATGGGAACGGTATTACCCTCAAATCAGATCGTACAAGCAGAACATTCGTTGTTGGGTGACCATTGGCAGATGATTTTGCTCGACTCTCAAGTTGAAGGGGTGCCTCATGGCCGCTTGAGTCAGCAACAGTTAGATTTACTTGATCATCAATTGAGTTTGCATCCTGAACGTCATAGTTTGGTTTTACTGCACCATCACCCGGTGTTAGTTGGCAGTGCTTGGTTAGATCAGCACACCTTAAAAGATGCCGATGAATTTTGGCAAGTGGTGGCAAAGCATAATAATGTGCGTGCTATTTTGTGTGGTCATGTACACCAAGATATGCAGAAAGAATTCAGTGGCGCGACTGTGATCGCGACGCCATCGACCTGTGTGCAGTTCAAGCCTAATAGCGATGACTTTGCTTTAGATACTTGTTCTCCGGGCTGGTGAGAGCTAACCTTGTACCCCGATGGTCGATTTGAAACACAAGTCCAGCGTCTTGCTGGCGGTTTATTCTTGCCCAATTTTGATTCAAGCGGTTACTAATTTCGCCGCTTGAGCTTATCTTACTTTGAGAGTTCTGCGATGAAACCTTCACTATTGCTTTATATTCACGGCTTTAACAGTTCTCCCTTGTCACATAAAGCCAATGTGATGAAGCAATATTGTGCGCAGCATAGACCCGATATCAAAGTGGTTATCCCTCAACTTCCTTGTTTTCCTCAGCAGGCGGCAGAGCACCTCATCAGCCTGATTGAACAATATCAACCGGATTATCACATTGGCTTGGTTGGGAGTTCGCTTGGTGGCTACATGTCAACTTGGCTCAACGCTCAATTTGGTTTTAAAGCGGTACTGGTTAACCCTGCGGTTAAACCTTATGAATTATTGATGGATTATCTTGGTGAACAAGAAAATCCCTACACACACGAACATTATGTTTTACACGAACACCACATTGATGAGCTAAAAGCTCTCGATGCTGTTCAATTAAGTAACCCTAGTGATTTTTGGCTTTTGCAACAAACAGAAGATGAAGTATTGGATTATCGCCAAGCGGTCGCCAAGTACGCGTTAGCAAAACAGACCGTCGAACAGGGTGGTGATCATAGCTTTGTTGAGTTCGAACGTTACCCACAACAAATCATCGAATTCTTAAAGTTGTAGCCCGAAGTTAATGGTTTTCTTCTACGATTGAATTGTGGTTTTTTTTGCCATTCATTGAGGGAAGAGTCATAAATTTGCTTGTTACTTACGTATCTCACTTGACATAAACTGGTCTCTTCCAGACTATGTTCCCCTTGTACTATTGCAGTTGAAAAACGCTGAGAGATTCAGCGTTTGTGACGTTTTTTAACCAATGTCACCTAGGCTGACTAAGCGCTCTGCATGGTAACCATTAAATCTCTATAACGATAATTCCGTATTATGACTGAACAATATAATGCTGGAGCCATTGAGGTTCTTAATGGCTTGGAGCCAGTACGTCGCCGACCAGGGATGTATACGGATACAGCGCGTCCAAACCATTTAGGCCAAGAAGTTATCGACAACAGTGTCGATGAAGCGCTCGCCGGACATGCCTCTAAGGTACAAGTTATTCTTCATGCCGATCAATCATTAGAAGTTATTGATGATGGCCGCGGCATGCCTGTAGATATACACCCAGAAGAAAAAATCTCAGGTGTGGAGCTGATTTTCTGTAAGCTGCATGCTGGTGGTAAGTTCTCGAATAAAAATTACCAGTTCTCTGGTGGTCTTCACGGGGTGGGTATCTCAGTAGTAAACGCCCTATCTAAACGTGTTGAAGTTGCGGTAAAACGTGACGGCCAGATCTATGAAATGGCGTTTGAACACGGTAATAAAGTTGAAGAGCTGACCGTAACAGGCACATGTGGTCGCCGTAATAAAGGCACCAGTGTACATTTCTGGCCAGATACCAGTTATTTCGATTCACCGAACTTCTCTGTGACGCGCTTGGTGAACAACCTACGTGCCAAAGCGGTTTTGTGCCCAGGCTTAGAAATTACCTTTTCTGACAAAGTAAACAATCAAGAGCATCGCTGGTTCTACGAAGATGGTCTAACCGATTATTTAGCTGAAGGCGTAAAAGGCTATACAGTCTTGCCTGAAGTGCCATTTACTGGCGAGTTCTCTGCAGAAACGGAAGCGGCACACTGGGCGGTCATTTGGCAACCTGAAGGCGGTGAGATGATCACCGAAAGCTACGTTAACCTGATCCCTACCGCTCAAGGTGGTACTCACGTTAATGGTCTGCGCCAAGGTTTGCTTGATGCCATGCGTGAGTTCTGTGAATTCCGCAATTTGCTCCCACGTGGAGTGAAGTTAACCGGTGATGATGTATTTGACCGTTGTTCTTATGTTCTCTCGGTTAAAATGCAAGATCCTCAGTTTGCAGGCCAAACCAAAGAACGCCTTTCTTCTCGTCAAACGGCAGCATTTGTCTCTGGCGTGGTGAAAGACGTGTTTAGCTTATGGTTAAACGAGAAGCCTCAGTTGGCTGAGCAATTGGCGGAAGTGTGTATTGCCAATGCCCACCGCCGTATGCGTGCAAGTAAGAAAGTCGTACGTAAGAAAATTGCCTCAGGTCCTGCGTTGCCAGGAAAATTAACCGACTGTTCGGTACAAGATCTTAACCGCACTGAAATCTTCTTTGTGGAAGGGGACTCGGCAGGCGGCTCGGCTAAACAAGCCCGTGATCGTGAATTCCAGGCGGTCATGCCATTGCGCGGTAAGATTTTGAATACGTGGGAAGTGGCTGCTGATCAAGTGCTTGCATCACAAGAAGTGCATGACATTTCTGTGGCTTTGGGTATTGACCCTGATAGTGATGATTTAAGCGGATTGCGTTACGGTAAAATCTGTATCCTTGCCGATGCGGACTCGGATGGGCTGCATATCGCAACACTATTGTGTGCGCTATTTACCCGCCATTTCCGAACGCTGACTGAAGCGGGTCATATTTACGTAGCGATGCCGCCACTTTACCGCATCGACTGTGGCAAAGAAGTATTCTATGCCCTTGATGATGACGAGAAAGAAGGTGTACTTGAACGTCTATCGAAGAAAAAAGCCAAAATCAACGTGCAGCGATTTAAAGGTCTGGGTGAGATGAACCCACTTCAGTTGCGCGAAACCACCATGGACCCGAATACGCGTCGTCTTGTTCAGTTAACCATTGATGACAATGAAGCGACCATGGAAATGATGGATATGTTGCTAGGTAAAAAGCGTGCCGACGATCGTCGCGCATGGCTGCAACGCAACGGCGATTTGGCAGAGGTTTAACGAATGTCTACAGAAATTACCTTTGATGGCGTTGAACAGTTGCCAATGCGCAAGTTCACTGAAGACGCTTATCTAAACTATTCGATGTACGTAATTATGGACCGTGCGTTGCCGTATATTGGCGACGGTTTGAAACCGGTTCAACGACGTATTATCTATGCCATGTCGGAGCTTGGTCTTTCGGCATCGGCAAAGTATAAGAAATCAGCACGTACCGTTGGTGACGTGTTGGGTAAATACCATCCTCACGGCGACTCTGCGTGTTATGAGGCGATGGTATTGATGGCTCAGCCATTCTCCTACCGTTACCCATTGGTTGACGGTCAAGGTAACTGGGGTGCGCCTGACGATCCAAAATCATTCGCGGCAATGCGTTATACCGAAGCAAAACTGTCAAAGTTTGCGGAAGTTTTGCTTGGCGAATTAGGCCAAGGCACGGTGGAGTGGCAACCAAACTTTGACGGCACGATGAAAGAGCCGCAAATGTTGCCAGCACGTTTGCCACATATCCTGCTAAATGGTGTTACCGGTATCGCAGTTGGTATGGCGACCGACATTCCGCCACACAACGTGCGCGAAGTGGTCGATGCGACAATTCACATGATCGATAATCCAAAAGCGGAATTATCCGATGTGATGCAATTTGTTAAAGGCCCTGACTACCCGACTGAAGCCGAAATTACCTCGCCAAAAGCGGAAATTGAAAAAATTTACCGCACCGGCCGTGGCAGCATTAAGATGCGCGCGGTATGGCATAAAGAAGGTTCAGACATTGTCATCACGGCGCTGCCGCACCAAACTTCTGGTGCGAAGCTGCTTGAGCAAATTGCCAACCAAATGCGTGCGAAGAAGCTGCCAATGGTCGACGATCTGCGTGATGAGTCGGATCATGAGAACCCAACTCGTATCGTGATTGTGCCACGCTCAAACCGTATTGATTGCGATCAGTTGATGAATCACCTGTTTGCTTCAACGGATCTTGAAAAGAGCTTCCGCGTTAACTTGAACATGATTGGTCTTGATAATCGTCCTCAAGTTAAAGGCTTAGTACAAATCCTATCTGAGTGGATTGAATTCCGCCGTGATACCGTAACACGTCGTCTACAATATCGTCTTGATAAAGTGATGGCTCGTCTGCACATCTTAGAAGGTTTGCTGGTTGCGTATCTCAACCTTGATGAAGTGATTGAGATTATCCGTACTGAAGATGATCCGAAAGCGGTGTTAATGGCACGCTTTGGGGTTTCTGACATTCAAGCGGATGCGATTTTAGATATCAAACTTCGTAACTTAGCGAAGTTAGAAGAGATGAAGATTCGCGGTGAACAAGACGAACTCGAGAAAGAGCGCGAAAAATTAGAGCAGTTGTTAGGTTCTGAGCGTCGTTTAAATACTTTGCTGAAGAAAGAGATCAAAGCCGATGCTGAGAAGTATGGTGATGATCGCCGCTCTCCATTAATTGAGCGAGCTGAAGCAAAAGCGATGACTGAACGTGATTTGGTTCCAAGTGAGCCGATTACTGTTGTACTGTCTGAAAAAGGCTGGATTCGTCATGCCAAAGGCCATGAAGTTGATGGCGAGAGCTTGAGCTACAAGTCTGGTGACCAATACCTTGCGCATGCGCGTGGTAAGAGTAACCAGCAAGCGGTGTTCTTAGGCAGTGATGGTCGTAGCTATTCATTAGAATCGCATTCATTACCATCCGCTCGTAGCCAAGGTGAACCCATTACCGGACGCTTAAATGTGGCGCCAGGTACATCGATTCGTCAAGTGGTGATGGGCGAAGATGATCAGCTATGGCTGATTGGCTCTGATGCGGGTTATGGTTTTGTGTGTAAAGGCGCAGAGTTACTGTCGAAGAACCGCAGCGGTAAGGCGTTGGTGAGTTTACCGCAGAATTCACAAGTGATTGTGCCACAAACCATTAATGACTTAGAAAATGATGAAATCTTAGCGATCACTAACCAAGGCCGTATGTTGTTGTTCCCAATTAAGGAACTGCCACAATTAGGTAAAGGTAAGGGTAATAAGATCATCAATATACCAGCGGCGAAAGCGAAAGAGCGTGAGGAAATTGTTTCTCACCTAATTTCTATTCCGCAAAATAGCACGGTTACCCTGTATGCTGGTAAGCGCAAGCTGGGCTTGAAGCCGTCAGATTTGGAAAACTTCCGCGGAGAACGTGGTCGTCGTGGTGGTTTATTACCAAGAGGACTACAGCGAGTCACCAGTATTGAAGTTGAGGTGGCAACGGACACCAGCAATGAAATGCCTGCTGATGGTGAATAACCAACCCAGATAATCAAAATCCCAGCCATTGGCTGGGATTTTTGTTTTGTGCTTTGATTAAGTTTTTATTGGAAAAAGCGCTTGGAAGAGTCATCGCGCTTATGGTGATCACTGGCCGCTATTCGCGCGTGTCTTCCATTATGGTGACGGGGATAGTCAACTCTTTGCCTTTACGTAAAACCAATAAATCAACAGTGGTACCGGGTCTTAAATCCGTGACCATTTCCATCACGCTTTGGCGGCCGTTGATTTTTTGCCCGTCGATTTTTAGGATCACGTCTTGTGCTTGGAAACCTGAATTTGCCGCTGGGCCATTGGGGTCTACACCCAACACCACGATACCGCCGATATGTTCATTACCTAACAACCGAGCCGTGACCGGAGTGATATCTTGTCCATCGATACCGATATAACCACGAATGACTCGACCATCAGCGATAATCTTGTTCATGATGACGTTAGCTAACGAGTAGGGAATCGCAAATGAGATACCATAGGTTTCAAGCTCAGTCGCTTGTTGGAATGAGGCGGTGTTGATACCTACAAGCTCGCCTCGAGTGTTGACTAACGCACCACCAGAGTTACCTTCGTTAATCGCAGCATCGGTTTGGATAAACGCTTGGCGACCATCGGCGCTGATAGAAGATCGGCCTGTGGCGGAGATAATGCCAAAAGTGGTTGTTTGACCGAGATTGTATGGGTTACCAATCGCCAATACCACATCGCCCACTTTGGCTTTGTAATCTGGGTTGAGTGGAATTACCGGTAGATTTGAACCTTCCACTCGCAAGATCGCAATGTCTGTGCGGCGGTCTTTTCCAACCAACTGTGCGGCGGCAGCGCGTCCATCTTGCAGTGCTACAATGATCTGGTCTGCTTGAGCGACCACATGGTAGTTAGTGATGATGTAGCCTTTCTCACTAACAATGACTCCAGAACCAAGTCCTTGAGTCAGCAGCTTAGAGCGATCATCTTCGGTGTATTTGCGGCTATAGATATTGACGACAGCCGGTGCCGCTCTATGGACCGCTTCATTGAACGATAGCTGCATTGAAGCAATATTGCTGACTGGATTGGTGATGTTCTCAGGCAATATATTGGTGCGAAGAGAAGGCACGGCTATCAATAGCAACGCCGCGGTGGCTAAACCTAGCCCTACAGAACGTAAAATAAAACCGAGCATACTATCCCTAAAATCAATGTCATACAGGCAACAAACAATCAAGGATAGCATTATATAAAAAGGACAGCGAATTTCTCCGTTGTCCTTTTAAATCAATATCGCGTTTTACTGCTTCGCGAGGACAACGCCTGATGTGAGTTGTCCTCGTGTTTTCTCATGAAAGCTCTTCATGGAAGCGCAAGTTGTGGGAATTAACGTACCACCAGATAGATGGTGCGATTGTCACGTTGGATGTTCAGAGCTAAGACCCCCGATTGCTTTTCTACCACTTTACGTAACTCGCCGAGATTTTTCACTCGTTGGCGATTGACGCCAACAATGATATCCCCAGCGAGCAGTTGATAAGCTTCGGCAGGTGAGCCAGTTTCAACTGAAGAAACTTTGACACCTTGCACGCTATCACTGGCGTTGGTGTTAGTTAGGTTGGCGCCTGTTAAGCCTTGATGCAGTTTTTCGGCGCTCGCCTTAGCATTTTGTTGTTCACCGAGAGTGACATTCATAGATTTTTCTTTGCCATCGCGAATGATGCCTAAGGTGACTTTCTTACCTGCGCCAAGTGTGCCTATTTTTGCTCTTAATTCATGGAATGAGCTAATGGTTTTGCCATTGATAGAGACGATAATATCACCGGCTTGAATGCCAGCTTTATCGGCGGCGCTATCGACCACTACTTGGCTGACAAATGCCCCTTTACTTGATTCATACCCCAGCGCTTCGGCCAGTTCAGAAGTTACTTCGCCACCTTGCACACCGAGCATGCCGCGTTTTACTTCACCAAACTCCAAAATTTGCTCGGTTAAGTTCTTCATCATGTTGGAAGGAATGGCAAAACCTATTCCGACGTTACCGCCATTAGGACCAAAAATTGCGGTATTAATACCAATCAATTCACCATTGAGGTTGATCAGTGCGCCGCCAGAGTTACCGCTGTTGATCGCCGCATCGGTTTGAATGAAGTTTTCAAAGTTTTCTAAGTTGAGGCCACTACGACCGAGAGCAGAAACAATACCGGATGTGACGGTTTGTCCGAGACCAAAAGGGTTACCAATGGCCACAGTGAAATCACCGACACGAAGTTTATCTGAGTCAGCCAGTTCAATTTGAGTCAGGTTTTTAGCTTGTTCTAATTTGAGTAGCGCGACATCAGACATTTCATCGCCACCAATTAATTCCGCATCGTACTCGCGGCCATCATGTAATTTGACGCGAATTTTTTCCGCCCCTTTGATGACATGGTAGTTGGTGACAATGTGGCCTTGCTTAGCATCAACAATAACGCCAGAGCCAAGGCCTCTAAATGGTTGCTCTTGCTGCTGCTCCGCGGGGAAGTCTGGACCGAAGAAAAAACGGAATTGATCAGGAATTCGTTGTTTGGCGACATGAGTGCCTTCAACATCAATACTAACAACTGCCGGGGTCACCCGCTCTAGCATTGGAGCCAAACTTGGTAACTGCTCTCCACCAACGGCTAAAGGCAGCGCGGCTGTCGCGGGTAGAGGTGTGATGATGGCACTGATGCTTAAAGAGAGGACAGTTAAAGCAAGTAAAGGTTTGTTCATCAAATAACTCCTATACAGTGAAGACCGATTTCAGTGATAACGATTCGGCTTGATCTTGATTTGTTTACAGTAAATCAATTGCTATGTATGGAAGTATGACTGAGAAACTCCAACAAAGTTCACTGGGAACCTTGTTGGAGTTGGGGATTATTATGACGCTTTAGCAGTGGTATCTTCTGGTGAGTGAAGAATGTCTTTTTTCTGTTCGCGCAGCAGGCCTGTGGCACCAGAGGCATAATCTTTTGGTGCTTCGTCATTAGACTCTGCGGTTTTACTTTCACTTTGGGTGCTGTTTTGAGAAGCAATTTTTTGCGCGAAAGGATTGTCTTGTTCCGGCATGTTTGGCAGCAATTCTGCTGACGTTTTTGCCATGTGCTGGTAGAGACGAGTGTACTCTTTACCAAGTGAGTCGAGCATTTCTGCGCTTTGCGCAAAGTGATCTGACAATTCTTGTTTTTGTTGTTCTAACTGGAATTTCGCAGTTTCTAGATCTTTGTGGAGATTTTTTTGTTTCTTGTATCCCGGGGTAGTGAAGCGCGAGATGATAAAACCAAGAGCTGTTCCTGCAAGCAGGCCAACAAGGGCATAAATCCAAGGCATAGTTACTCCTTATTATTTTAGTTTAACATGCTGTTTACTAGTTGATTACAGATGCTCGTTGACCATGTTACTATGAGACCTTAAACCAATAAAGAAAAATGCGTGTGACTCTATCCAATGATTCTGCAGTAAATATCAACAGCCGGTTTCAGGATAGTTAAGTGCTGCAGTGATATAAGGTCTAGCCATGACACCATTACAACGCTATCAACAAGATGTTGAGAACAATGGTTTTCAAAAAGATGATGCCCAACTCCAAGCGGTTCAGGCGCTTGATTCGCTATACCATCAAATGGTCACTTATATAGAGACACCCGTCGTCGTGACACCTAAATGGAAATCATGGTTAGGTAAAACACCGGCGCCACCAGAAGCGCCTAATGGGCTTTATTTTTGGGGGGGCGTTGGGCGCGGTAAAACCTATTTAATGGACACCTTCTTTGATGCGCTGCCGATTGAAAAAAAAATGCGCGTCCACTTCCACCGATTTATGTTGCGTGTGCATGATGAATTGCGCGGCCTAAATGATGTGAGTGACCCGCTTGAATCTGTCGCCGATATTTTAAAACAAGAAGCGGAGATCATTTGTTTCGATGAGTTCTTTGTGTCTGATATTACTGACGCCATGATCTTAGGCACCTTGTTCCAAGCGCTATTTCAACGAGGAGTCGTATTGGTGGCGACCTCAAATATCCCACCTCATGATCTCTATCGCAATGGGTTGCAGCGCGCGCGTTTCATGCCTGCGATTCAGTTAATTCAAACTCACTGTGATGTGCTCAATGTCGATAGTGGGGTGGATTACCGTCTGAGAACATTAGAACAGGCGGAGATATACCATTACCCGTTGGACGCTAAAGCGCGTGAAAATCTTGACCTTTATTACCAGCAGTTGATTGGGGAAGGGAAAGCATCGGTTTCGGCTATTGAGATTAATCATCGCCAAGTGACGGTACTAAAAGCAGCAGATGGTGTTCTGCACGCGACTTTCGCTCAGTTGTGCCAAACCGCGCGTAGCCAAAATGATTACATCGAAATTTCTAAGATTTACCATAGTGTATTGTTGGCGGATGTTATCCAGATGCATCAATTAGTCGATGATGCAGCAAGACGCTTTATTGCTTTAGTGGATGAGTTCTATGAGCGAAACGTGAAATTGATTATTTCGTCGCAAGTGCCATTAGAGCAGCTTTATACTGCGGGAACGTTGGAATTTGAGTTTAAACGTTGTTTATCACGCCTAACGGAAATGCAAAGCCACGAGTATCTTGCTAGAGAGCACTTGGCATAAAGGCTGGATGAAATTTGCAGTAAAGAAAAAGTCATATTTTTATTTAAAAAAGAGGTGATTTTTTCAACTCACTTCTCTATAATCTTGCGACCCACCGTTACTGCAGGTCATTTTTGGATGAATTTCCAAGGTTTTGACCAAGAGTGCCACCCACTCGAAGGGGTGATGACTGGGCTCTTAGACAGTGGGAGCATAACTGCTCCTTTAAGTTTAAATTTAATTTAACGGGTTATTATTAGCATGAAAACTTTCGTTGCTAAACCAGAAACTGTAAAACGCGACTGGTATGTTGTAGACGCTGAAGGTAAAACTCTTGGCCGTCTAGCAAGTGAAATTGCATCTCGCCTACGTGGCAAACACAAAGCTGAATACACTCCTCACGTTGACACTGGTGATTACATCATCGTTATCAACGCTGAGAAAGTTACTGTAACTGGTAACAAAGCTAAAGGTAAAGTGTATTACCGTCACACTGAGTTCCCTGGTGGTCTTAAATCAATCACTTTTGAAAAGCTGATTGTTAAGAAACCAGAGATGGTTCTTGAACTTGCTGTTAAAGGTATGTTGCCACGTGGTCCTCTAGGCCGCGCTATGTACCGTAAGCTTAAAGTTTACGCTGGTGCTGAGCACAACCATGTTGCTCAACAACCACAAGTTCTAGACATCTAATCGGGGATTTCGAAATGGCAGAGAATCAATACTACGGCACTGGCCGTCGCAAAAGCTCAGCTGCTCGTGTTTTTATCAAACCGGGTACTGGCAACATCGTAATCAACAAGCGTAGCCTTGATGAATACTTCGGTCGTCCAACTTCTCGCATGGTTGTTAAACAACCTCTTGAGCTAGTTGAACTAACTGAGAAACTAGACCTATACGTTACTGTTAAAGGTGGCGGTATTTCTGGTCAAGCTGGTGCGATCCGTCACGGTATCACACGCGCTCTAATGGAATACGATGAGTCTTTCCGTCCTGCTCTACGTGCAGCTGGCTACGTTACTCGTGACGCTCGTTGCGTTGAACGTAAGAAAGTTGGTCTACGTAAAGCACGTCGTAAACCACAGTTCTCTAAGCGTTAATCTTTTTACAAAGATTTCGCTTCCAGTATTACTGGAATGTGGTTTCAAAGCCTGGCTTATGCCAGGCTTTTTGTTTTTCTGCGTTCTAAAATCTCTTTTCCCAATCTTCCCTTCCAAATTAGTTGTTTTCTGTGTTCTTCTTTTGTGACGACATTGGCGTTTGTATCCTTAAATGTTACAAATAAGTAGCTTTACCTTGTCAGAAAGTGGGGTTTTATTTATCATTTGCCATCAAATAAATACAACAAACTTAATTTGTTAGCCATGCTCTTTGGTAAGGAATAACAAGAATCCAAAAGGAGCAAATGGGAGAATGTTTGGATGAGCAATGCGCCTTTAAATAACGGTCGTAGACGTTTTCTAACCGCCACAACAGCTGTTGTGGGTGGGTTAGGGGCCGCTGCGGTTGCCGTTCCTTTTATTAAATCTTGGAACCCAAGTGAAAAAGCAAAAGCAGCAGGAGCCCCAGTTTCCGTTGATATCGGCAAGCTAGAAGAAGGGCAAATGGTGCGTGTCGAGTGGCGAGGCAAACCTGTATGGGTTGTACGCCGCGCTCAAACTGTCGTTGATACATTAAAAGAACTGGATGGGCAGTTACGCGATCCTTCCTCTGGGGAAGAGCAGCAACCGCTGTATGCGCAAAATGCTTACCGTTCTATCAAACCTGAATACTTTGTTGCCGTTGGCATCTGTACCCACCTTGGTTGTTCTCCTACCTATTTGCCTGACAGTTTTAGTGAACAAGTTCAGGGGGTTAAATCTGGTTTCTTCTGCCCATGTCACGGCTCTAAATTTGATATGGCTGGTCGAGTATTCCAAGGGGTACCGGCACCGCTAAACCTAGTCGTACCTAAGCACATGTATCTGAGCGATACCAAGATCATGATCGGTGTTGATGAAGAAGGGGAGGCATAATGCAAGCTCTACTTGATTGGGTAGAAAAACGCTTACCCGCAATGAACGCGTATAAGAAACACCTTTCTGAATATCCGATGCCGAAGAACTTTAACTTCTGGTATTTATTTGGTTCACTTGCGATGTTAGTGCTGGTTAACCAAATCCTGACGGGTATTTGGTTAACGATGAACTACGTACCATCGGGCGATGGTGCTTTTGCATCGATTGAATACATCATGCGAGACGTTGAGTATGGTTGGTTGCTGCGTTACATGCACTCAACTGGCGCTTCCGCGTTTTTCGTTGTGATCTATCTGCACATGTTCCGTGGTTTGATCTACGGCTCTTATCAAAAGCCACGTGAGTTATTGTGGGTGTTTGGTATGTTGATCTTCTTAGTGCTGATGGCTGAAGCCTTTATGGGTTACCTACTACCTTGGGGACAAATGTCGTACTGGGGTGCTCAGGTAATTATTTCGTTGTTTGGTGCGATTCCGGTGATTGGTGATGATCTGACACTGTGGATTCGTGGTGACTACGTGATCTCTGGCGCAACGCTAAACCGTTTCTTTGCTCTACACGTTATTGCGCTACCAATAGTGTTACTGCTGCTTATTGTGCTGCACGTATTGGCATTGCATGAAGTAGGCTCGAATAACCCTGACGGTATTGAAACCAAATTGCCTAAAGGCAGCATGGGTGATGACTACCAAACACAATTCAAATTCCATGACTACTATACCAAGAAGTATGATGTCATTGATTCCATCCCGTTCCACCCATACGGAACGGTTAAGGACTTGGTTGGTGTAGCTGGTTTCTTATTCTTATTCTGCTACGTGTTGTTCTTCAACCCAGAGATGGGCGGTTACTTCCTTGAGCCACCTAACTTTGAAGCTGCAAACCCACTGAAAACGCCAGAGCACATTGCGCCAGTTTGGTACTTCACACCATTCTATGCCATCTTGCGTGCGGTTCCTGACAAGCTGTTAGGTGTTATCGCGATGGGGGCTTCTATCGCAGTGTTGTTTGTTCTGCCTTGGTTGGATCGTTGTAAAGTACGTTCATACCGCTACCGCAGTAAGTTCCACTTATTCAATATTATTCAGTTCACCATCTGTTTTGTTGCATTGGGTGTTTTGGGTGCGTTGCCTGCAACGGCGCTGTACACATTACTTGCGCAAATCTTTAGCTTAGGTTACTTCATGTTCTTCGTATTGCTGTATTTCTACAGTAAGAATGAAGCCACGAAACCACTACCAGAGAGGGTGACATTCAAATGAAAAAGTGGATTGTAATTTTATTTGCAATGTTGCCATCTTTGGCTATGGCAGCCGGTGCGAATGTACCATTAGATAAAGCCAACAATGATTTGACCGACCAAGCATCACTGCAAAATGGTGCAAAATTGTTCATGAACTATTGTTTTGCTTGTCACTCCGCTCAATACCAACGTTATGAGCGTGTCGCAACGGATATCGGTATTCCGCTCGATCTAATGAAAGAAAATTTGGTCTTTGATCCCAATGCCAAAATTGGTGACTTGATGGAAAATGCCATTCCAGATGAGTCTGCCGCGAAATGGTTTGGTGCTCCGCCACCAGATTTAACCTTGGTAGCGCGCGTGCGCGGTACAGATTGGTTATACACTTATTTACGTTCTTTCTATGCCGATCCTGCTCGTCCATTTGGGGTGAACAATATTGTTTTCCCAAGTGTAGGTATGCCACATGTACTTGAAGAGCTACAAGGTATCCCTCTACCAATCATTGAAACTAAGATGGTTGATGGCGAAACGGTTGAAACGGTTGTTGGCGTTGAATCTGACGGAACTGGTGAGTTAAACCAAGAAGAGTACGATCAAGCGGTGCGTGATTTGGTCAATTTCTTGGAGTACTCCGGTGACCCAGTCAAACTTGAACGCCACGCTTTAGGCTGGTGGGTAATGGCCTTCTTAGTGATCTTCACTATAGTTGTCGTGCTGCTCAAGAAAGAGTATTGGCGTGATGTGCATTAAATATGCTATCATACAGCGCTAAATACCATATTTAACATTTAACAATGGAGGCTTAGCCTCCATTGTTGTTTTTATTCCTGTAAGTGTGCTGGAGGGCTCCATGGCTGTAGCTGCCAATAAACGTTCCGTGATGACTCTATTTTCAAGTGCATCTGATATGTATAGCCATCAGGTACGTATTGTTCTTGCTGAAAAAGGCGTAAGCGTTGAGGTTGAGTTAGTTGACGAAGCTAACCTACCTGCGGAATTGATCGAGCTGAACCCATACAAAACGGTTCCTACTTTGGTTGATCGTGAGCTTGCTCTTTACGATTCAAAAATCATCATGGAATACCTAGATGAGCGTTTCCCTCATCCACCACTAATGCCTGTTTACCCTGTTGCTCGTGGTAACAGCCGTCTAATGATCTACCGTATCGAAAAGAACTGGTACTCACTAGCAGAGAAAGTGGTTAACGGTACTGCTGAAGAATCTGAAGCTGCACGTAACAAACTTCGTAACGACCTTCTGACTCTAGGCCCAGTCTTTGCAGAATATGAATACTTTATGAGCGAAGAATTCAGCCTTATCGATTGTTACCTAGCGCCACTACTATGGCGTCTCCCTCAACTAGGTATCGAGTTGGTAGGCCCTGGCTCTAAAGAATTGAAAATCTACATGAACCGCGTATTTGAACGTGATTCATTCTTAGCTTCATTGACTGAAGCTGAGCGCGAAATGCGTCTATTGCGTTAATAGGCGTTTAATGGATATTTCGAACATGACACCACGCCGCCCATACATGCTGCGCGCATTTTATGAGTGGCTAGTGGACAACGACTTGACACCGCATCTAGTGGTTGCAGCTACACTGCCAGGTGTTCGTGTACCGCAAGAGTTTGTCCAAGACGGTCAGATTATTCTTAATGTTGCACCACGTGCAGTCGGCAACTTGCAATTAGGTGATGATGAAGTCACTTTTAATGCTCGCTTTAGCGGCCGTCCTCATGTGGTGGTTGTACCGCTCTATGCTGTACAAGCTATTTACGCTCGTGAAAATGGTGCAGGCACTATGTTTGAACCAGAAGATGCGTACATGGATTCATTTGATGAGATTGAAGAAGAGTTCATCGAAGAGATGGATGAGATCAGCAATCTATCATTAGCAACAGAAAGTGTTGAGACTGCTTCTGACGATTCAGATGATGAACCGCCAAGACCAAAAGGCCGTCCTAGTCTTCGTGTCGTTAAGTAGATAAGTACAAAAAAAGCAGCGTAAGCTGCTTTTTTTATACCTAATGATCACTCGATCCCGGTTGGTTGAATCTCTAACTCACTAGTCACCGTACTGGAAAGCTTTGATGACTTGTTTTACGCCAGAGACATTGCGGGTAATTTCTGCCGCAAGATCAGCATGTGCACGTGAGACGTAGCCGAGTAAAAAGACCTCGCCACCTTCTGTGATAACTTTAATCTTCACTGTGCTTAGTTCTTCATTGGTCAGTAACGCCGATTTTACTTTTGTCGTAATCCAGCTGTCGTGACTGATTTCACCAAGGGAAAGCGGCTGTTGTACTCGGATTTGGTTATGAATTTGCGTCACCCCAGGAGCTTTGCGCGCTTGGTCTTCAAACTCATTCAATAGCTGTTGAGTGCTCGCTTGGCCCATCAATACCACAATGCCATTGTAAGCACTGGCTGTCGCTCTTACGTTGCCACGATAAGGAGCTTTGTTAGTCATGCCTGCGATTTCAAACTCGATATTATTGTCGTTCCAAATCTCTTTGGTGGAACGATTGTCGGTGACAACACTGACCGTTGTTGCAGCACCAGCCACAAACAAGCCGACACATCCGCTGGTCGACACTGCAAGGCTGGCAATCAATAAAACTTTGATTAAGTTCATTTCGTTACTCTTCGTGAGTGGGGAATAAAACCTGATCTATCAAATCACATAAACAGTGCAAGGTCACCATATGAACCTCGTGGATTCGTGCGGTTCTGTGAGATGGAATACGAATTTCAACATCATTTTCGCCCAGTAGACCAGCCATTTCGCCGCCGTCTTTACCGGTTAAGGCAATGATGGTCATATCGCGCGTTACCGCAGCTTCCATTGCTTTGATGATGTTCTTACTGTTACCACTGGTAGAGATCGCGAGTAGGATATCGCCCGGTTGGCCGAATGCGCGTACTTGCTTAGAAAAAATATGCTCATAGTGGTAGTCATTCGCGACGGCCGTTAAGGTGGTGTTATCAGCAGTCAACGCCATCGCAGGCAGGCTAGGACGTTCAGTTTCAAAACGGTTTAGCAAGCAGGAGACGAATTGCTGAGCATTAGATAAAGAGCCGCCGTTACCGCAGCAAAGCACTTTATTGCCATTAAGTAGGCTATACACTAAAGCTTGCGCAGCATGGGTGATGGCATCTGGCAGCGCCTCTGCTGCTGCAATTTGGATTTGAATACTTTCGGTAAAGCTTTCTTTAATGCTCTCTAGCATTGGTTACCCTTGAGTTATGGCGTTTTTGATCCAATCAATCTGTTTGCCATCTTGATGGATAGCGATTAAATCGAAACGAAAATTAGTCGAATGAACGGACAATCCTTGTTTAATTAACCAAACATTGGCCGTTTTAATTAAACGCTGTTGTTTGCTGTAGGTGACCGTTTCTGCAGCATGCCCATAGTTTTGATTTTGGCGGTAGCGTACTTCAACAAAGACGATGGCGTCTTGGTCGCGCATGATCAAATCGATCTCACCACCTTTGATGCGAAAGTTTCTCGCAATTTTGCTGAGTCCGCAACTAACAAGATGTTGTTCAGCGGCGGACTCGAAAAAAAGCCCTTTAGTTAACTTGCTCAGCATCGGCATCGATATTGATTTCAGTGGTGTCATCAGTTGCGGTTGCATCTTGAGTTACGACACTGCTGCTGGTGTTACCATGCTCAGCCCAACTGATTTCACGCTGCACTACGCAGTTATCATCGATGGAGAGAACACCGGTATTGCCATCGATGCTGTAGCCATGAACGACTTTCATTTGTGGTAGTTGTTCCATCAGTAAGTACGCATCCATACCGAGGGCTTGCAAACGCTTCTCTGCATTTGAACCTTTTGGCCACATCTGATTCATTTGCGCTTCAATGGCACTATTTGGTTGAATCAGTAGTGGGATGTCGCTGTACATCACACCGGTGAGGTCTTCGTATTGCTGACGGCCACTGTTACTGCTTGAGTTTGAGAACAGTTTTGGTGGGTTGGTGTCTGGGTTAATCGCCACTTCAATAAATGGTTTAATCAACGTTAGTTCAGCACTGCCGGCGACGATGTATACCGCGTCGATGTCACGACGGCTACGTGGCTGACTTTCAAGCTGCATACCTAGTAGGGATTCCATTTGCGCGATGTGTTGTTGGCTTTCTTGCAGGCCAAACGCGTTATTAATGTTGAGCTGAAGTTGGCGTTTATCCGTGAATAGGTTCACTGCGACTTTATTGTCACTGAAAGTCTTCCATTCCTCTTCAAATGCTTCAACGACACGTTTGCCTAGTTTTCCTTGCGGCGCAAGCACTAACGGGTAGCGGTAGCCTTGAGCAAAGAGGTGTTTTGCTGCTTGGGCCACTTCTTGCTCTGGTGAGAGTGCGAGGTAACAAATATTGCTTCCTGGCATCACTTCATCTGGGATATTAAGCGCCAACATTGGTAGTGGGCTACCTGATGCTGTTTGAGCTTGTTGCAGTTTAACAATGTTACCTTTCACCAATGGGCCGACAACAAAATCGATATTCTTTTCAATCAAGGTTTGTTGCAACACATCGGCATCAGTGCTGTTGGTGTCGATAACCGTTAAGGTTGCATTTGGGTCACGCTGCTCGTCACTCATCATTTGCAAGATAAAACCATCACGAATCAGTTGTGCTTGCTTGGCAAATTTACCCGACAGTGGCAATAACAAAGCCGTATTGACGGGTTTTGTTACGTCTAACGACAAGATATCAATAATGCCCTGAGGCGTATAAAGTGCCGCTGGATGGGACGGATTTTCAGCCAGCCATTGCTCTAATTTACTTTTTAATTGCGGAATGTTGCTCGCTAAGGTCGAATTGTACTGAGCTAATTGCACCCAACCATCAAAAGCATTATTGCTTGTTGCAGCATTAAACTGGCTAATCTGCTGTGCTGGAGAGTGGGTTAAATTTTGCCAAACGCCTTCTGCTAGATAGCTTTGTTGCGATTGATCTTCAAACTCAGCAAGGAGTGAAAGTTCACGTGCCGCATCAAAGAAATTTTGTTGTTTGGCAAAAATGTCCGCGCGTAGCTGGTGGTAATCTTTCCACTGCTCATTGGCAAGGCGCCAAGACGGAAGGAAGTTAAGCTGTTGTGACGCTTGTGCAAACTGTTCGTTGTTGTACAGCAACGTGGCGCGTGAAAGTTGCCATTCAGCTTGCTGCATGTCAGAGAGAGGCTGACGAGCTAGGCGTTTGATCAGCAGATCCGCTTGGGCGGTGTCATTGGATTCTACGGCGGCTTTGAGTGCCATAATTAACCAGTCGTTTTGTAAACTCCCCTCACTGCTATCAGCGCGCATTAAATAGTTTGTCGCTGATTGGGTTGGGTCGAGCGTAATATCAACGTAGTTTGGTGTTGATGAAGTAGACGAACACGCTGCTAATACGACCGCAAGGGCTACAGGAGTCAGTAAGCGTGTTACACTTAGTCGCTTTTGGTTATTTATGGCCATGAGTTATTCGTTAATTCCGTATAAAATTGTGTCTATATTAATCGTTGAAGTGATGCTAAACAAATGACAGATAATAAAACCTTACCAGCACAGATCCCAACTCTCTTTATTGTACCCACTCCCATTGGCAATTTAGGTGATATTACTCAACGTGCCATTGAGGTGCTTTCTAGTGTTGATCTGATTGCGGCGGAAGATACTCGTCATACAGGCAAGCTGTTAGCGCACTTTAATATTCCGACAAAAACCTTTCCTTTGCATGATCATAATGAACAACAAAAAGCGCAAGTTTTAGTCGAAAAATTATTATCAGGTCAATCCATTGCTCTTGTATCGGACGCCGGTACACCACTTATCAGTGATCCAGGATACCATCTCGTCAATCAATGTCGTCAAGCCGGGGTTAAAGTTGTTCCTCTACCTGGGGCTTGTGCGGTTATTACTGCCTTGAGTGCGTCGGGCTTACCTTCTGATCGCTTTAGCTTTGAGGGCTTTTTACCACCAAAGAGCAAGGCGAGAAAAGATAAGTTACTGGAAATTGCCAAAGTTGAGCGCACTTGTATCTTTTATGAGTCACCACATCGCATTTTAGACTCTTTAGAAGACATGTTAGACATTCTTGGTCCACAACGTGAAGTTGTGCTAGCCCGTGAGTTAACCAAAACATTTGAAACTTTCCAAGGATTACCGTTAGGTGAGTTAATTGAATGGGTTAAATCAGACAGCAACCAGCAACGTGGTGAAATGGTCTTGCTAGTTCATGGTCATCGTGAAGTCGCAGAAGAAACTCTGCCAGACGAAGTGACTCGCACCCTCTCTATTTTGACTAAAGAGCTGCCTCTAAAAAAAGCTGCAGCCTTAGCTGCTGAGATTTACAACCTAAAGAAAAATGCCCTCTACAAATGGGGTTTAGAGAATTTAGGTTAAGCGGGTTTTAGGAGCGAGAGGCGAGAATTTAGAAGCGGGAATTTAGAAGCGAGAGTTTAGAAGCGAAAATTTAGAAGCGAAAATTTAGAAGCGAAAATTTAGAAGCGAGGGGCTAGGTCACATGGCTGGGCTTTTCTCGTTTCTCGAAGCGCAGCGTACTCTGCTCTTGTCTTTTCGCCCTTGCCTCTCGAAGCGCAGCGTACTCTGCTCTTGTCTTTTCGCCCTTGCCTCTCGAAGCGCAGCGTTCTCTGTTCTTATCTTCTCGATTCTTTTTGCTCTCAGCGCTGCGAAATGCTCGCTTTTTAGGCGTTTAACATCCTTATCTCATCATATTTGTGATCTCGCTAGACACTGTACCTTGAACTCTATACAATCCGCCTCGGAGTTGACTGGATAGTCGCTGCTTTGTTGATGTCCTTCGGGAGACTGACGCTGAAGTCCCTTCGGGAGACTGGCGTTGACGTCCTTCGGGAGACTGACAAAGGGGAGGAAAGTCCGGGCTCCATAGAGCAGGGTGCCAGGTAACGCCTGGGAGGCGCAAGCCTACGACAAGTGCAACAGAAAGAAGACCGCCGATGGCCCGCAAGGGCACAGGTAAGGGCGAAAGGGTGCGGTAAGAGCGCACCGTGCGACTGGCAACAGTTCGTAGCAAGGTAAACTCCACCCGGAGCAAGACCAAATAGGCCTCCACATTGCGTTGCTCGCGTAAGGAGGCGGGTAGGTTGCTTGAGCCAGTGAGCGATTGCTGGCCTAGACGAATGGCTATCACCGCGCAAGCGGATACAGAACCCGGCTTATACGTCGACTCCACCTATTCGAGACCCATCGTAACGCTTGCGTTATGATGGGTTTTTTGCATTTTACTGACGAAAATATTCTCCAAAGCAATATACTCAGGCACCATTTAGCGAACTTTCGAGTAAGCTTAAAATCGGTTTACCTATTGCCGCTTGGATTTTATTATCTGATGGCCTTGGAAAAGAGCTGGTTAATTAGCACTATTTTCCTTGCACAGAAAGCCGCGTCTAGGCTCTCAAAGTACATATTGAAGGCGCTTGAGTTTAAACTTAGCGCAATGTCACGTGATACAAGCTGCCAAAGGTGGCACTGCGTGGCGAAATCAGTACACTGAAGAAGTTAGAGCGCATCAATACGCTAGCCGATGAGATAACTATGACAGAAGCATTTAAACACATATCTGTATTACTGAATGAATCGATCGATGGATTGGCAATCAAACCCGATGGCACATACATAGATGGTACATTTGGTCGTGGTGGCCACAGCCGCACAATCTTATCGAAACTGGGTGAGAATGGTCGTCTATTCAGTATCGACCGTGACCCACAAGCGATTGCCGAAGCACAAAAGATCGATGATCCGCGTTTTACTATTGTTCATGGTCCATTCTCTGGTATTGCTGAATACGCTGAACGCTACAATTTGGTTGGTCAAGTTGATGGTGTGTTGTTTGACCTTGGCGTATCTTCGCCGCAGTTAGATGACGCTGAGCGTGGCTTTAGCTTTATGAAAGATGGCCCGTTAGATATGCGCATGGACCCAACCTCAGGTATTTCGGTATCGCAGTGGTTGCTGGAAGCCGATCTTGACGATATCACTTGGGTTATCCGTGAATTTGGCGAAGACAAACACGCTCGCCGCATCGCTAAAGCGATCGTCGCTTACCGTGAAAACGAAGAGAATGAACCGCTAACTCGCACGGGTCAGCTAGCAAAGCTTATCTCTGATGCTGCACCAAAAAGCTTCAAAGAGAAAAAACACCCAGCGACTCGCTCATTCCAGGCGTTCCGTATTTATATCAACAGTGAGCTAGAAGAGATCGATACAGCGCTAAAAGGCGCGGCGAGCATTCTAGCGCCAGAAGGTCGCTTATCAGTAATTAGCTTCCACTCACTGGAAGATCGCATGGTGAAACGTTTTATCCGTAAAGAAAGCCAAGGCCCACAAGTGCCACATGGTCTCCCATTAACGGAAGCGCAAATCCGTGAGCTTGGCAGTGCCAACTTAAAAGCGATCGGCAAAGCGATTAAACCTAGCGTGCAAGAAGTGGAAATTAACACTCGTTCACGCAGTTCCGTATTACGTATCGCAGAGAAACTGTAATCCCATCATGAGTAAAACCACGCCTAATCTTGCAAAGCTTATCGGTCGAGACTTAATTACCACCGGGCGTTTTCCCCTAGGTATGTTGTTATTGATTTTTGCCAGTGCAATGGGTGTGGTTTTTATGACTCATCACACTCGAGAAGCGGTTACTGAGAAAGATCAGGCTTTGGTTGAGCGTGAACGGTTGGATAATGAATGGCGCAACTTACTGTTAGAAGAGACTGCATTGGCGGAACACAGCCGCGTTCAGTCTGTCGCCAAGCATGAGTTAGAAATGAAACGTCCCGACTCTGATAAAGAAGTGGTGATTGATTTACCATGAGTTCTCCGAAAACCAAACCTACCCCTAAGAAAGCCGAAGTTGAGCCTCCTCAACTGATTCGCTGGCGTTTCTATCTCGTCATTTTCTTTGTTTTTGCCATTTTTGCTGCGTTGGTTGCTCGTATTGGTTATATCCAGATCATTGAGCCAGACAACCTGATCAAGCAAGGTGATTTGCGTTCTATTCGCGCCAAAACCTTACATTCAGCTCGTGGTATTATCTCCGATCGCAATGGTGAACCATTAGCGGTCAGTGTTCCTGTTGAAGCGGTTTGGGCCGATCCGGCAACGATTTTCAAAGAGGGTGGCTTGGTTGACGTTGATCGTTGGCATGCACTTGCCGATGTTCTGGGCTTGGATCGTCAAGGCTTACTCGACAAAATCAATAGCAATAAAACCCGTCGCTTTATTTACCTGCAGCGCCAAGTTAGCCCTGCAATGTCGAATTACATTCGTCAGTTGAAGCTGGCTGGTATTGGTCTGAAACCTGAATCTCGCCGTTATTACCCTGCTGGTGAGGTTAGTGCTCACTTAGTCGGTGTGACAGGCATTGATGGCCATGGGTTAGAAGGCGTTGAGCGCAGCTATGATAAGTGGCTTACCGGCGAAGCGGGTAAACGAATTATCCGTAAAGACCGTTATGGCCGCGTGGTGGAGAATATTTCGCTAGAAGAGCGAGAGGAAGGTAAGCCTCTCACATTAACAATCGATCAGCGCCTACAGGCAATTGCGTACCGTGCCATCAAACAAGCCGTGGCGGATTTTCGTGCCACATCAGGTTCTGCGGTATTACTGGATGTTAAAACCGGTGCGGTACTGGCGATGGTTAATGCGCCATCATACAACCCAAATAACCGCGCTGATTTACAATCGGCAAAAATGCGTAACCGCGTGATCACCGATGCCTTTGAGCCGGGTTCAACCATAAAACCGTTTGTGGTGTTAGCGGCACTAGAAAATGGTGTGGCTGATGAAAATACCGTGATCGATACTGGCAACGGCATCATGCAAGTGGGTGGCAGCCGTGTCCGTGATACATCGAAGGTGGGTAAAGCTGACTTAACCACCATTTTGAAAAAATCGAGTAACATCGGTGTGGCGAAACTGGCGCTGGAAATGCCGCTTGAAGCATTATTGGGCATGTACAGTTCCGTCGGCTTTGGTGAATCGTCAGGCTTGAATTTGATTGGTGAGTCGACGGGGATTTTCCCAGACCGCCGTCGTTGGTCGAAATTTGAAATCGCAACGCTCTCTTTTGGTTATGGCCTAACCATAACACCTTTACAGTTGGCACATGCTTACGCCACGTTAGGGAATTACGGCAAATACCAACCGGTGCATATTCTAGAGAATAACCAGCAAGACTTATCACGTCAGGTGATCAGTGAGAAATATGCCCGCATGGTGCTAGGTATGCTGGAAACCGTTACCCAACCTGGCGGTACCGCGACAAAAGCGGCGGTGCCTGGCTATCGTGTTGCCGCAAAGACCGGCACATCACGAAAAGCGATTGCTGGTGGTTATGGTGACGAATATTTTGCTTATACCGCGGGTGTGGCTCCAGCCAGTGATCCGCGCGTAGCCTTGGTGGTGATTGTGAATGAACCACAAGGTGACAATTATTATGGTGGTTCTGTAGCGGGTCCGGTTTTCGCTGAAATCATGAAAGGCAGCCTACAGATCTTGAACGTCGCACCAGACGAAAATAAATCAAATCAGGAATAAAGAGAGACCTTTTGTATGTCTTTAAGTCTCACATTGCAGCAGTTGGTCGCACCTTGGCTACCACTGGCTGACTTTGCCGCTAGTATTGCAATCAAGCAACTTGAGCTTGATAGTCGCAAAGTTGTTCAAGGAACGACGTTTGTTGCCATTAAAGGCCATGCCGTTGATGGTCGCCAATTTATCGATGCGGCATTAAATAATGGCGCAACCTCCGTCATTGCTGAAGCTTGCCATGAAAAACCTCACGGTTTGATTGAGAGGCAAGGCAAGGTCGCGATTGTCTATATTGCTGATCTTAGTTCGCATCTTTCTTTGTTAGCTGGCCGTTTGTATGCACATCACGACAATCAGTTAATTGCAGTGACAGGCACCAATGGGAAAACCACTATCACTCAGTTGATCGCGCAATGGTTAGAGTTGGTTGAGCAACGTGCCGCGGTAATGGGGACAACCGGAAACGGTTTTCTTGATAATCTACAACCCGCAGCCAATACCACGGGTAATGCAGTGGAAGTGCAACGCACTATTGCAGAGCTTGCTCAACTTGGTGCCAATTACACTGCACTTGAAGTCTCTTCTCACGGCTTAGTACAAGGACGAGTGAAGGCGCTCTCTTTTGTTGCCGGCGTGTTTACCAATTTAAGTCGTGATCACCTTGATTACCACGGTACGATGGAAGAGTACGCAGAAGCTAAATTTGCGCTCTTCAGCCAGCACCAATGCCAGCATGCAATTATTAATGCAGATGATGAAGTAGGGAAGCGTTGGGTTGCTAGACTTGATAACGCGATCGCGGTTTCTCTATTACCTCAAGTTGCGGTAGATGGGGCGCCAATGGTGTGGGCGAATCAAGTTTGCTATTCAGAGCAAGGTATTGATATTGAATTTGATGGGCATTTTGGTGCCGGCCACATTTCAGCACCATTAATTGGTGAGTTCAATGCGTCAAATGTGATGTTAGCAATGACGACCTTGTTGGCATTGGGTATTGATAAGCAAGCGCTAATCAACACTGCGGAAAAACTTGAGCCAGTGCTTGGCCGCATGGAGTTGTTTGCAACTCAAGGTAAAGCAAAAGTGGTGGTTGATTATGCTCATACTCCCGACGCCTTAGAAAAAGCTTTGTTAGCGTTACGTGTGCATTGCGAAGGTCAACTTTGGGCTATCTTTGGTTGCGGCGGTGATCGTGACAAAGGTAAGCGACCAATGATGGCCGAAATTGGTGAGCGTTTGGCCGATAGAGTTATTTTGTCTGACGACAACCCACGCAGTGAAAATCCCGCCGAAATTGTACAAGATATGCTGGCGGGGATGAATAAACCTCAGCAGGCGATTGTTGAGCATCAGCGTTTTACCGCTCTGCAACGCGCGCTTAATGAAGCGGGTGAGCAAGACATTATTTTGCTTGCTGGCAAAGGCCATGAAGATTACCAAGTCTTGGCAGACCAAACGGTGCACTACTCTGACCGTGAATCGGCTCAGCAGTTGTTAGGGTTACTATCATGATAAGTTTGAGTCTAAGCCAGATTAGCAAGGTACTAAACGGCGAGATAATAGGTGATGATTGTACCATCACGCTCGTCTCTACTGACACTCGTCAATTACAAATAGGGGCATTGTTTGTCGCTTTAATTGGTGAGCGTTTCGACGCGCATGATTTTGCTCAGCAAGCGCTTGAGGCGGGAGCTTCAGCCTTATTAGTCTCGCGTCCTCTTGATCTAGCAATACCTCAGTTGATCGTGAACGATACTAAGCTAGCCTTAGGCCAGTTGGGGGCTTATGTTCATCAATTGTGTGCGACACCGACCGTGGCGATTACGGGCAGCTGTGGCAAAACCACAGTGAAAGAGATGGTCGCCAGTATTATGGCGCAAAAGGGCCAGGTGCTATTTACCGCCGGTAACTTCAACAACGATATCGGTGTGCCATTGACCTTGTTGCGTTCGACCCCAGAAGATGATTTTGCGGTGATTGAACTAGGTGCTAATCACATCGGTGAAATTGCTTACACTTCGCAATTAGTGCAACCAGATGTCGCGTTGGTAAATAATGTCGCCGCGGCGCATTTAGAGGGTTTTGGCTCGATTGATGGTGTCAAACAGGCCAAAGGCGAGATCTACCAAGGCTTGAAGTCAGGTGGGGTGGCGATTGTAAACTTGGAGAGTCATGGCGATCACTTCTGGCAACAAGCGTTGGCGGATAAACAAGTGAAAACCATTTCTGTTGCGAACCCTAGTGCGGACTACTATGCCGACAATATTGCTTTAAATGCGATGGGTGAAGCGAGCTTCTTACTGCATTGTTCACTAGGTAGCCAAGCGATTCAGTTAGGTATTATTGGTCAACATAACGTTTCTAACGCTTTGGCTGCGACGGCTCTTGCGATTGAGCTTGGAGCTGATTTAGCCGCAATTTCATCAGGTTTATCTCAGCTTGCTAAAGTTAAAGGGCGAGTGGAGTTGGTTGAACTGAGCAATGGTATTCGCTTGATTGATGACAGCTATAATGCCAGCGTGCCAGCAATGAAAGCGGCCGCCGATCTTTTAGCTGGATTTAGCGGCACTCGCTGGCTTATTTTGGGCAATATGGCAGAGTTAGGCGATGAAAGTCTTGCACTTCACCGACAAGTCGGGGAACATGCAGCCCCGTTTAATTTTGAACAGGTACTGACTTTTGGCGCTGATACACGAGCGATCAGTGACGTCTGCCATGGTCAACATTTTGCATCACACGACAGCATGATTGAGTTTATAAAACAGCAGTTGCCGCATCATACTGGTCCCCACACATTACTTGTTAAAGGCGCAAACAGCGCTGGAATGAGTAAGGTTGCAACTGCGTTGAAGGAGATTTATTCATGATTATTTGGCTTGCAGAGCTGCTACAGCCATATTTCTCATTCTTCCGTCTATTTGAATACCTGTCATTTCGCGCCATTTTGAGCGTGTTAACGGCTTTAGGTCTTTCATTGTGGATGGGGCCACGCTTGATCCGTCGTTTGCAAATGTTGCAGATTGGCCAAGTCGTGCGTAATGAAGGTCCTGAATCTCACTTTAGTAAACGTGGTACGCCAACCATGGGCGGTCTAATGATCCTTGCTGCGATCATTATTACGGTCTTGTTGTGGTCAGATCTCAGTAACCCATATGTTTGGGCGGTTATTTTTGTGCTCGGTGGTTACGGCGCTGTCGGCTTTGTCGATGATTATCGCAAAGTGGTACGTAAAAACACTGATGGCCTGATTGCTCGCTGGAAGTATTTTTGGCAGTCAGCGATAGCCTTAGTGGTTGCCTTTGCACTTTATGCACACGGCAAAGACACTGCGGCGACTCAATTGGTGGTTCCTTTCTTTAAAGACATCATGCCGCAATTGGGCTTGATGTACATTGTGTTGACCTATTTTGTTATTGTGGGTACCAGCAATGCGGTGAACTTAACCGACGGTTTAGATGGTTTGGCTATCATGCCAACCGTGCTGGTGGCGGCAGGTTTTGCAGCAATTGCATGGGCAACGGGTAATGTGCAGTTCTCTGAATATTTACACATTCCGCACGTGCCTTACGCTTCAGAGCTCGTTGTAGTGTGTACCGCGATTGTCGGGGCTGGCTTAGGCTTCTTGTGGTTTAACACTTACCCAGCTCAAGTCTTCATGGGCGATGTAGGTTCATTAGCTCTAGGTGGCGCGCTGGGTACAATTGCCGTTCTGGTTCGTCAAGAATTTGTGTTGGTGATCATGGGTGGTGTGTTCGTTATGGAAACACTCTCGGTTATCTTGCAAGTGGGGTCTTACAAACTGCGTGGTCAACGCATCTTCCGTATGGCACCGATTCACCATCACTATGAGCTAAAAGGCTGGCCAGAGCCTCGCGTTATTGTACGTTTCTGGATTATTTCAATTGTTTTGGTTCTTATCGGTCTAGCGACTCTGAAAGTACGTTAAGGAAAACACAGCATGACCATGCAGCATTGGCAAGGTATCGAAAAAGTTGTGGTTGTAGGGCTCGGTATTACCGGGCTCTCTGTCGTTAAGCATCTTAAGCGTTTACCGCTTGAACTGCAGGTGAAGGTGATTGATACCCGTGTGACGCCACCCGGTCAAGAATCACTGCCTGAAGATGTTGAGCTGCATACCGGAGGTTGGCGCACCGATTGGCTATTAGAGGCCGATTTAGTGGTGACTAATCCGGGGATTGCGTTAGCGACTCCTGAGATCCAACAAATTATTGCCGCTGGTATCCCGGTTGTCGGTGATATCGAGCTATTTGCATGGCACGTCGATAAGCCTGTGATTGCCATTACCGGTTCTAACGGTAAGAGTACGGTAACGGATATGACTGGCGTGGTGGCGAAAGCGGCAGGCTGGAATGTGGGTGTTGGTGGCAATATTGGTGTACCGGCGCTTGATCTGTTTGAACAACCGGCCGATCTCTATGTGCTTGAGTTATCGAGTTTCCAACTCGAAACGACTTCAAGCTTACCTCTGGTGGCTGCCGCCTTTTTGAATCTTTCTGAAGATCATATGGATCGCTACCAAGGTATGGCCGATTACCGTCAAGCCAAACTGCGTATTTTTGATCATGCCAAGGTGTGCGTGGTTAATGCTGATGATAAGCAAACCTATCCTGACACTGATAAAAACTTGGTTGAATTTTCGTTGGAACAGCCAAGTAGCGCGAGCGTAATTGAGCAAGATGGCGTTGAGTTCTTAGCCTATAACGGAGAGGCAATTCTCGCCGTTGATGAACTCAGTCTGGTTGGTCGTCATAACGTGGCGAACAGTCTAGTAGTGATTGCGCTGCTTAATGCCGCAGGTGTAGATGTTAGTGCAGGTCTTGAGGCCATGAAGTCTTACAACGGCCTGACACACCGATGCCAGGTTGTTGCCGATAATCGTGGTATTAAGTGGGTCAATGATTCTAAGGCAACCAATGTTGCAAGCACACTGGCGGCACTGTCTGGTTTGAATTTATCAGGCAAACTGTTTTTGCTGGTTGGTGGTAATGGTAAAGGGGCTGATTTTAGTGATTTAGCACCAGTGCTGGCGCCTTTGAATGTACAACTGTGCTGCTTTGGAGCCGATGGCGATCAATTTATGCCTTTGCATGCATCAGCGCAGCGTTTTTACACCATGCAAGACATTGTTGAGTGGGCTGCGCCACAACTGCAAAGTGGCGATATGGTCATGTTGTCCCCTGCGTGCGCAAGCTTTGATCAATTTAGTAATTTTATGGCGCGTGGTGATGCTTTTGCTCATTTAGCACAGCAGTATGCTTAGATGCCCGTTGTTTTAATTGAAATGAGATAAACGAGAAGATGCCGTTGCGAAAGACGTTCGCTAATGTAAAACAGTGGTTTACTCACTCAGCACCCGATGCGCTTTTTGATCGCCAATTGGTGTGGATTTCGCTCGGCTTGATGTTGACCGGGTTAGTGATGGTAACATCGGCGTCTTTTCCTATCAGTACCCGCTTAACAGGTCAGCCCTTCCACTTTATGTTTCGCCATGCGATCTTTTTATTCTTGGCGTTATCAACCGCAGCGGTGATTGTACAAGTGCCGATGAAGCGCTGGTTGCAATACAGTTCACTGCTATTGGGTTTGTCTATTTTCCTTTTGATTGTGGTGTTGATTGGCGGTAAGTCGGTCAACGGTGCCTCTCGTTGGATTCCGCTCGGCCTATTTAACCTGCAACCTGCCGAAGTGGCAAAGTTGTCTCTGTTTATCTTTATGGCCGGTTATCTGGTTCGTAAACAAGATGAAGTGCGAGCAACATTCGTCGGTGGCTTTATTAAGCCCATTGTCGTCTTTGGTACGCTAGCCGGATTATTGCTGTTCCAACCAGACCTTGGTACGGTGATCGTCATGTTGGTCACCTTATTTGGCATGCTGTTTATTGCCGGAGCGAAACTCACCCAGTTTTTGGCGCTCGTAGTTGTAGGTATTGCAGCGATTATCGGCTTGATTTTAGCCGAGCCTTACCGAATGAAACGCGTCACTTCATTCCTTGACCCGTGGGAAAATCCATTTGGTAGTGGTTACCAGTTAACTCAATCACTAATGGCTTTTGGCCGTGGAGAGTGGTTTGGTCAAGGTCTTGGAAATTCAATTCAAAAATTAGCCTATTTACCAGAGGCACACACCGACTTTGTTTTTGCTGTATTAGCCGAAGAATTGGGTTTTGTCGGCGTTGTATTGGTTTTGATGCTGATCTTCAGTTTGGTGCTAAAAGCGATATTTATAGGTCGTCGTGCTTTCGAAAGTGATGATTTTTTTGGCGGCTATCTCGCTTTTGGTATTGGTATTTGGTTTGCATTTCAAACCTTGGTAAATGTGGGGGCTGCGGCCGGGATTGTTCCAACCAAGGGCTTGACCTTGCCGCTGATCAGTTATGGTGGTTCGAGTTTGATTGTGATGGCGGTAGCCGTTTCAATTTTGCTGCGTATCGACCACGAATGCCGCTTCAAAGCGCAGCAACAAACGACACAGAATACAGAAGATGAATAAAAATAAACGTTTAATGGTGATGGCTGGTGGTACTGGCGGTCACGTTTTTCCAGGTTTAGCGGTGGCAAAAAAATTGCAGCAACAAGGCTGGGAAATTCGCTGGCTTGGCACCGCGGATCGTATGGAAGCTGAATTGGTGCCAAAACATGGCATTGAGATTGATTTTATAAAAGTGAAAGGCTTACGCGGTCAAGGCGTGGCGCGATTAATCAAAGCGCCGTTCCAAATTATCAATGCCATTATCCAAGCCAGAGCGCATATGAAAGCATGGCAACCAGATGCGGTGCTTGGAATGGGCGGTTATGTCAGTGGCCCTGGCGGTATCGCCGCGTGGTTACTTGGTATCCCGGTTGTTCTGCATGAGCAAAATGCGGTGGCGGGTTTAACCAACCAATGGCTATCCAAGATCGCTAAAAAAGTATTTCAAGCGTTTCCGGGCGCTTTTCCTACGGCGCAAGTTGTGGGTAACCCAGTACGTGAAGATGTGGTGGCGTTAGCCGATCCACAACAACGCTTTACTAACCGTACAGGGCCGATCCGAATTTTAGTCATGGGTGGCAGTCAAGGTGCGCGCATTTTGAATCAAACTATGCCTAAAGTGATGGCGGCATTGGGTGAAGGCTATCAAGTTGTCCATCAGGCGGGTAAGAATAGCCAACAAGAAGTCAGCGCCGCTTATCAAGCTGAGCAGGTGACACAGGCCGAAACGGTCGAGTTTATCGATGATGTCGCGGCAGCCTATGCGCAAGCTGACTTATTAGTTTGCCGTTCAGGTGCGTTGACCGTATCAGAAGTATCGGCAGCAGGTGTCGGTGCTATTTTCATTCCGTTTATGCACAAAGATCGCCAGCAGGCACTCAACGCCGATCATTTGGTCGCGTGTGGCGCCGCCAAAATGATTGAACAGCCTGATCTAACAGTAGATAAGTTAGTCGACGAAATTCGCTCTCTCGATCGTAGCCAATTACAAACAATGGCTGTTAAGGCCAGAAGTGCAGCTCAATTAGACGCTGACAATGTTGTGGCGCAAGCGATTATCGACCTGACCAAATAACGAGAAAAACAATGACGATTAAACATACACAAGATTTGGCTCAGATTAGAGCAATGGTGCCAGAGATGCGCCGCGTAAAGTCGATTCACTTTATTGGTATTGGTGGCGCAGGCATGAGCGGCATCGCAGAAGTGCTGCTTAACGAAGGCTATCAAATTACCGGTTCAGATATCGCTGAAAACCCAGTGACACAGCGATTAACGCAAAAAGGGGCGACCGTTTATATCGGCCATCAGGCAGAAAACGTCGCTCACGCGAGTGTGGTGGTTGTCTCTACTGCGATTAATGAACAGAACCCAGAAATTAAAGCTGCGCGTGAAGCGCGTATTCCTGTGGTTCGTCGCGCAGAAATGTTAGCAGAACTGATGCGCTTCCGTCATGGTATTGCTGTGGCAGGCACGCATGGCAAAACCACCACGACCGCATTGGTCACCCAGATTTATTCAGAAGCGGGTCTTGATCCAACGTTTGTTAACGGTGGTTTAGTTAAAAGCGCAGGTACCAATGCTCGTCTAGGTTCAAGCCGCATCTTGATTGCAGAAGCGGACGAGAGTGACGCGTCATTCTTGCACTTGCAACCAATGGTGAGCATCGTGACTAACATCGAAGCGGATCATATGGATACCTACGGTGGTGATTTTGAAACGCTGAAGCAGACTTTTATCGATTTCCTGCACAACCTACCGTTCTATGGCCAGGCAATTGTTTGTATTGACGATCCTGTGGTTCGTGAATTGATTCCGCGTATCAGCCGTCAAGTGATCACTTACGGTTTCTCAGCCGATGCCGATGTGCGTATTGAGAACTACCGTCAAAATGGCCAACAAGGCAAATTTACCGTGGTGCGCCAAGGCCGAGCAAATCTCGATATTACGCTGAATATTCCAGGTCGCCACAATGCACTTAATGCTTCGGCTGCGATTGCTGTGGCCACCGAAGATGATATTGGTGATGAGGCAATCCTAAATGCCATGCTAGGGACGCAAGGAACAGGTCGACGCTTTGATCACCTAGGTGAATTTGAAACTGGTAATGGTATTGCCATGTTGGTCGATGATTATGGCCACCATCCAACAGAAGTAGATGTAACGATTCAAGCGGCACGCAGTGGCTGGGAAGATAAGCGTTTGGTGATGATCTTCCAACCGCACCGTTACAGCCGCACTCGTGACTTGTATGATGACTTTGCTAATGTGCTGGAACAAGTCGATGTATTGATCATGCTGGATGTTTATGCCGCGGGCGAAAAAGCCATTGCAGGCGCTGACGGTCGATCGCTTTGTCGTACTATTCGTAGCCGCGGTAAGATCGATCCTATCTTTGTTCCTGAAACAGAAGCATTACCTGCTATTTTGGCGAATGTTTTACAAGATGGTGACTTAGTGCTAACTCAAGGTGCGGGCGATGTGGGCAAAGTGGCAAAACAGCTAGCCTCATTGGAGTTAAACATAGATCAAATGCTGGCAATCTAAGCCTTTTTTTGAATATTTAGCGCATTTCTCGCGTTAAAGCTATGATTTCTCACTTTCAAGGTTTGATACTTTTAATAACCCCAGTATAATCCGAGGGTTAAAGTAAGTGCTTTGGCCTATACGAAGAGATAGGAATAACAATTGCGAGCATTAGCTAAGGACAACGGACTTTGATTAGGAATATTTTTAACCAAGGACGTCGTTTCATAGATTTTCCACTGGTAAAAAAACATGCCGTCGGTGCAAGTTTTTTGCTGGTGGTGGTTGTATTGATTGGTTCTCTGCTTTATTCCACTATTTCGTGGATGTGGGATGATCAACGCCTTCCGCTATCTAAGCTGGTTCTGCAAGGTGATTTAGAATACGTCACAGCATTGGATGTGCAGCGCGCATTTTCCAAGCTGGATCATGTCGGTACGTTTATGTCGCAAGATGTGGATGTATTACAAGACTCTATTGAATCACTTCCTTGGGTGGCAAATGCCTCTATTCGTAAACAGTGGCCAGACACAGTAAAAGTTTTTCTTACCGAGCATCACGCAGAAGCTATCTGGAATGGTAATGCGCTATTAAATGATGCTGGTAAAGTGTTTGACGGTGATATTGGTAAGCTTCACGGAGAACGCGTTAAGCTGTATGGCCCAGAGGGCACAAGTGAAGACGTGTTGGCGACTTGGCGTAAACTGAGTCAACAATTTGCGCCGTTAAATCTAACGATTACCTCGTTGGTTCTTAATGATCGTCGAGCATGGCAAATTATTCTCGATAACGGCATCCGTTTAGAATTAGGCAAAGAATCACTGGACGAACGTATAGACCGTTTTATTTCGCTATACCAAAATCTAGGTAGTGATGCTCTGAGAGTCAGCTACATTGATCTTAGGTATGATACGGGAGCCGCAGTAGGTTGGTTCCCTGAACAAGAGTTAGAACAAGAGAGTACAGATGACTAAGACCGCTGATGACAACATTATTGTTGGTCTTGATATAGGCACTGCGACCGTATCGGCTCTAGTTGGCGAGATTTTACCGGATGGTCAAATCAATATCATTGGCGCAGGCACCAGCCCATCTCGTGGCATGGATAAAGGCGGCGTTAACGATCTTGAGTCAGTGGTGAAGTCCGTTCAACGTGCAGTTGATCAAGCGGAGCTGATGGCTGAATGCCAAATCCGTAATGTATTCATTTCTATATCAGGTCGCCATATTGCGAGCCGTATAGAAAAAGGGATGGGAACTATTTCAGATGAAGAGGTCTCACAAGAAGATATGGATCGTGCGATTCATACTGCTAAATCAATAAAAATTGGTGATGAACAGCGCATTCTTCATGTTATCCCACAAGAATTTACCATTGATTACCAAGAAGGGATTAAAAACCCACTAGGTTTATCAGGTGTACGTATGGAAGTTAGCGTGCACTTAATTTCTTGTCACAATGATATGGCAAGAAACATAATTAAAGCTGTTGAGCGTTGTGGTTTGACAGTTGAGCACTTGGTTTATTCAGGCCTTGCAGCAAGTAACGCTGTGATTACTGAAGATGAACGCGAACTTGGTGTGTGTGTGGTTGATATCGGCGCTGGTACAATGGATGTTTCCATTTGGACCGGCGGCGCACTGCGTCATACTGAAGTGTTTTCATACGCAGGTAATGCGGTGACCAGTGATATCGCTTTTGCCTTTGGCACTCCTGTGAGTGATGCAGAAGAGATAAAAGTAAAATATGGCTGTGCTCTTAGTGAGCTAGTCAGTAAAGACGACACGGTTAACGTTCCAAGTGTCGGTGGGCGACCATCACGAAGTTTACAACGACAAACTTTGTCGGAAGTGATTGAGCCGAGATATACTGAACTTATGGGATTGGTTAATCAAACTATCGATACCGTTCAAGATAAGTTGCGCGAAGATGGCATTAAGCATCATTTAGCAGCCGGTGTGGTGCTAACGGGTGGTGCCGCGCAGATTGAAGGTTTGGTAGAATGTGCGGAGCGCGTGTTCCGCAACCAAGTTCGAGTCGGCAAACCTATTGAGGTGAGCGGCTTAACAGATTACGTAAAAGAGCCGTATCATTCTACGGCAGTTGGTTTACTTCATTACGCAAGAGACAGTCAGATTAATGATGACACTGAATACAGCGAACCTAAACGCCAACCAGTGACTTCAATGTTCGATCGCTTACGTAACTGGATACAAAAAGAGTTTTAACCTGAGCAGCAGGAAAAACGGAGATAACACATGTTTGAACCGATGATGGAAATGTCTGACGATGCGGTAATCAAAGTCGTTGGGGTTGGTGGCGGTGGCGGTAACGCCGTTGAGCACATGGTACGTGAATCCATTGAAGGTGTGGAATTCATCAGTATTAATACTGATGCACAAGCACTTCGTAAAACTAGCGTAAACAGCGTCATTCAGATTGGCGGTGACATGACGAAAGGTCTTGGCGCTGGAGCGAACCCTCAAGTAGGACGTGACGCTGCTCTCGAAGATCGAGATAGAATTAAAGAAGAGCTGACCGGTGCCGATATGGTATTTATCGCAGCGGGAATGGGCGGTGGTACCGGTACTGGTGCTGCACCTGTTATTGCTGAGGTTGCTAAAGAGTTAGGTATTCTAACGGTTGCTGTAGTCACTAAGCCTTTTAGCTTTGAAGGTAAGAAGCGTTTGGCGTTTGCTGAGCAAGGTATCGAAGAGCTGTCTAAGCACGTCGATTCTTTGATCACTATCCCGAACGAAAAACTACTGAAAGTACTAGGTCGCGGAATCACTCTTCTTGAAGCTTTTGCTAGTGCGAACGACGTACTTAAAAATGCAGTTCAAGGTATTGCAGAGCTGATTACTCGCCCAGGTATGATCAACGTCGACTTTGCGGACGTTCGTACCGTGATGTCAGAAATGGGTCATGCCATGATGGGTAGCGGCGTAGCGAAAGGCGAAGATCGTGCAGAAGAAGCGGCAGAGATGGCTATCTCAAGTCCACTTCTAGAAGATATCGATCTTGCTGGTGCGCGTGGTGTTCTTGTTAACATTACGGCTGGCCTAGACATGCGTCTAGACGAGTTTGAAACTGTGGGTAACACAGTGAAAGCTTTTGCATCAGATAACGCAACAGTTGTTATTGGTACTTCGCTTGACCCAGATATGGCGGATGAAATTCGCGTTACTGTGGTAGCAACGGGTATTGGTAACGAGAAAAAGCCTGATATCACGTTAGTGGCAGGCGGCAAAGCAAAAGTGGCTCCGGTTGCACAACCTCAGTCACAAGTAGCAACTCAGCAACCAGCAGCGGTAAAAGTAGAAGAGAAACCGGCACAGACATTGCAGGAAAAACCTCAAGTCGCTTCACAGCCGGCAACTTCTGCGTCAGCAAGTAATGGCTCAGGCCAAAGCACGGCACCAAAAGTAGAAAAAGATGGTTATCTAGATATTCCAGCGTTTCTACGTCGTCAAGCTGACTAATCGCGTCAATTTTTGACATGGTTCTAAAATGTGTTATGATTCGCGGCCGATGATTTTCATCGTCCGTGATTTGTAGCACTAAACCCTGAGGCAAGCAGATGATCAGACAACGTACTCTGAAAGAAATAGTGAAAACGATCGGTGTTGGTTTACACTCCGGCCGTAAAGTCGCTTTAACTCTTCGCCCAGCAGCTGCAAACACAGGTATCATTTATCGTCGTACTGATGTAAATCCACCTGTTGATTTTCCAGCGGACCCAGAATCAGTTCGTGACACCATGCTATGTACTGCACTTGTGAACGACCAAGGTATTCGTATCTCTACGGTTGAGCACTTGAATGCGGCATTAGCTGGCATGGGTATCGATAACGTCATTATTGAAGTGGATGCACCTGAAATTCCAATTATGGATGGCAGTGCGAGCCCATTTGTATTCTTGCTACAACAAGCAGGCATCGAAGAGCAAAACGCAGCAAAACGCTTCATCCGTATTAAGAAACCTGTTCGCTTTGAAGATGGCGACAAGTGGGCTGAATTTAAGCCTTACAATGGTTTCCGTATGGACTTTGAGATTGAATTCAACCACCCAGCCATTGATGCTGACGAGCAACACCTAGTGTTTGATTTCTCATCACAAGATTTTGTGAAGCAGATTTCACGAGCTCGTACCTTTGGTTTCATGCGTGATATTGAATACCTTCAATCACAAAACCTTGTTTTAGGCGGCAGCTTTGATAACGCTATCGTACTGGATGAATACCGCATTCTGAATGAAGAAGGTCTGCGCTTTGAGAACGAATTCGTAACTCATAAAGTGTTAGATGCGATTGGTGACCTTTACATGTGTGGCCACCCAATCATCGGTGAATTCCGTGCATTCAAATCGGGCCACGGCTTAAACAACCAACTTTTACGTTCAGTGTTAGCTGATCAAGAAGCTTGGGAATGGGTAACCTTTGAACAAGAGCAAACCTCTCCGGTTGCTTTTGCTGACCCAAGCATGGTTCTTGCGTAAGCGCGAAAGAATAAAAAAAACCAGTCGAATGACTGGTTTTTTTACGTCTAAATTTAGTTAATGGTATGCGAACAGCGATTATGGCTCTTGTTTGCGTTGGGCTAGTTTAGCCAAGCTTTCTAATCGTGCTTTGATTTTTGGTGGTGCATTTTCAGCAATACCTTGAAGGTATTCTGCCGCCGTATCTGATATAGGCTCACGAGGTTTTAACGCTTGTGGTTTATAGTCTTTGCGGCTGCGATACAACTCAGGATTGATCTGTACATCAATCGCAATCAAACGAGCAAAACCTTGGCTGCGCAGTTGGCTCAAAATATGTAACCGATCATAACTCAGCTTCATTTTCATCGCAGCACTGGCCACTTCGATCACCAGTTGACCATCACGCACGTTTGCCGCGCGGCAATGTTCAACCGTTTGTTTGGGTAAAATATCTTTAAGCAACTCGTTAATAGTTATGATCTCTTTTGCGTGCTTTTGCAGATCAGCAAAGCGTGAGTCGGAGATAATATCGTTACTGAGCGTAGGACGATGGTCGCGCATTAGATGCCCTTATCAAACGTGATAGTGCTAGTTTAACCAACCAAGCCACTAGCGAATAGCCCTAATAACGGATAAAGTTACGCCGTTCAATGGGAAAAAATCACAAGTGCTTCAAACAAATCGCTAACAGATTGGTTGTTCGTGATAAAATTCCTTAAACTACTCCCCACTTAAAAATCACTTAAGCCTTGAAAATTTGAGTTCTCGACACAATATTTGGGATTAATGATTTAACTCAGTATTCTTAGTTTAAAACTGGTAGAGACTGAAGGCATTAAGATACGATCTGCCCGATCGAATGATAGAGAGATTCATACAAGATGATAACTAAGCTACTGACAAAGGTAATTGGCAGTCGCAATGACCGTACCTTGCGTCGCCTTAAGAAAATTGTAAAAGAGATCAATAATTACGAGCCAACATTTGAAGCTCTCTCTGATGAAGAATTAAAGGCTAAAACGGTAGAGTTCCGCCTACGCTTAGAGCAAGGTGAAGAACTTGATAAATTACTACCTGAAGCATTTGCTACGGTACGCGAAGCGTCTAAACGTGTTTACGGCATGCGTCACTTCGATATGCAGCTGGTTGGCGGCATGGTGCTTAACGCAGGTCAAATTGCAGAGATGCGTACTGGTGAAGGTAAAACGCTAACGGCAACCTTACCAGCTTACCTCAACGCGCTTCCTGGCCATGGCGTTCACATCGTAACCGTGAACGACTACCTTGCAGCTCGTGATGCGGAAACAAACCGCCCACTATTCGAATTCTTAGGTATGACGGTTGGCGTTAACGTGCCAAACATGCCTCCTCAAGCGAAAAAAGAAGCTTACCTTGCCGATATCCTTTACGGCACAAACAACGAATTTGGTTTCGACTATCTACGTGACAACATGGCTTTCCGTGCGGAAGACCGCGTTCAGCGCTCACGTTTCTTTGCCGTTGTCGATGAAGTGGACTCGATCTTAATCGATGAAGCACGTACCCCTCTCATCATTTCTGGCCCTGCAGAAGACAGCTCGGATCTATACACACGTATTAATACGCTGATCCCTCAACTGCAAAAGCAAGATCAAGAAGATTCAGAAGAGTACCGCGGTGATGGCCACTACACCGTGGATGAGAAAACCAAACAGGTTTATCTGACAGAAACAGGCCAAGAGTTTGTTGAAGAGTTGATGGTCAAAAATAGCATGATGGAAGAGGGAGACACGCTTTACTCTCCAACCAACATCAGCCTATTGCACCATGTTAACGCAGCGCTACGTGCTCATGTATTGTTTGAGAAGAACGTCGATTACATCGTTAACGAAGATGGTGAAGTCGTTATCGTTGACGAACATACTGGCCGTACAATGCCAGGTCGTCGTTGGTCTGAAGGTCTACACCAAGCTGTCGAAGCAAAAGAAGGCGTTAAGATCCAAAACGAGAACCAAACACTCGCATCGATCACCTTCCAGAACTTCTTCCGTTTGTATGACAAGCTGTCAGGCATGACGGGTACGGCAGATACTGAAGCATTCGAATTCCAATCAATTTATGGTTTGGAGACTGTAGTTGTTCCAACCAACAAGCCAATGATTCGTAACGATATGCCAGATATGGTTTACCGTACCGAAGCAGATAAGTTCAACGCAATCATTGAAGATATCAAAGAGCGCGTAGCGAAAGGTCAGCCATCATTGGTGGGTACAGTTTCTATTGAGAAATCGGAGCTACTGTCCAATGCACTACAAAAAGCTAAGATTAAGCACAACGTTCTAAATGCTAAATTCCACGAACGCGAAGCGGAAATCGTTGCTGAAGCGGGTACGCCTGGTGCCGTTACGATTGCAACCAACATGGCAGGTCGTGGTACTGATATCGTGTTAGGTGGTAGCTGGCAGTCTAAGGTTGAGCAGCTAAACAACCCAAGCAAAGAGCAGATTGACGCAATTAAAGCGGAATGGAAAGTGATCCACGATCAAGTTCTTGCTGCTGGTGGTCTGCACATTATTGGTACTGAGCGTCACGAATCACGCCGTATCGATAACCAGCTACGTGGCCGTTCAGGTCGTCAAGGTGATGCAGGTTCTTCTCGTTTCTACCTATCAATGGAAGATTCACTGCTACGCATTTTCACTTCTGATCGCATGGCGAGCATGATCCAAAGCGGTATGGAAGAAGGTGAAGCGATTGAGTCGAAGCTGTTATCTCGTTCAATTGAAAAAGCGCAACGTAAAGTAGAAGGTCGTAACTTCGATATTCGTAAACAGCTACTAGAATACGATGACGTGGCAAACGATCAACGTAAAGTGGTTTACGAACTACGTGATGAGCTAATGATCGCTGAAGATATCAGTGAGATGATTGAGCAAAACCGCGCTGATGTATTGACTGCAATGATCGACGAATACATTCCACCGCAATCTCTTGAAGAGATGTGGGATGTTGAAGGTCTAGAACACCGCCTGAAAAATGATTTCGATATCGATGCACCGGTACAACAATGGTTAGCATCTGATGATAAGCTTTACGAAGAAGCGTTACGTGAAAAAATCATCGAGCTTTCGGTTGAAGTTTACCGTAAGAAAGAAGAAGTCGTTGGCGAGCAAGTGCTGCGTAACTTTGAAAAATCAGTGATGCTACAAACACTAGATACACTGTGGAAAGAGCACCTAGCAGCGATGGATCACCTACGTCAGGGTATCCACCTACGTGGTTATGCACAGAAAAACCCTAAACAAGAGTACAAACGTGAATCGTTTGAACTGTTTGAAGGTTTGCTAGATTCACTGAAAACCGACGTTATCATGGTGTTGTCACGCGTACGTGTTCAGCAACAAGAAGAAGTTGAGCGCATGGAAGAGCAACGCCAAGCACAAGCTGAAGCGGCAGCTCGTCTTGCTCAAGCACAGCACGCGAGCGCAGAAAACCCACTTGCGGATGGCGAAGAGGCGGCAGAAGCCCAGCCACAAACCGTGGTTCGCGATGAGCGTAAAGTTGGCCGTAATGAGCCTTGCCCATGTGGTAGCGGCAAAAAATACAAGCAATGCCACGGTCAAATTGGCTAACGTTGCTTGAATCGTGGTTGTAATTGATGATTGCAGTGTCGGTGGTACTCACTTACTAGCATAAGCGCCATGCCACCGCCTCGCACTCGCGAGTTACAGCTTTGATTCATAAAGCTTACTAAATAAATAGAGAGTCGCTTAGGCGGCTCTTTTTTTTAATAAAATTTGTATGCCCGTCTATTTACGTCATTCCCTAGAGCGAAGAATGAGCATAGTAGGGAATCTAGTTTGACCGCTTAGCTTAGGTTTGTTGTGGGATCAGATCCCCAACTCGGTCGTTGCTCCCTCTTGAGGATGACGCAATATAAGCGAGGTCTGTTAAGAGCTTTCGTTAGGAATACCATCATATGAAAAGAATCCATATCGTTGCGGCGGTGATCTTCAACCAAGACAAATCGCAGATTTTTATCACTAAGCGTCCAGATGATAAACATAAGGGCGGCTTTTGGGAGTTTCCCGGTGGCAAAGTTGAGCTAGGGGAAACGACAGAACAAGCGATGACCCGTGAGCTAGATGAAGAGATCGGCATTCAAGTGACAGAGCAAAGTCTATTTGAGCATCTTGAATATGATTACCCGGATAAGTCGCTTAAATTTGATTTTATCTTAGTCACCAAGTTTGCCGGAGATCCTTATGGGCGCGAAGGCCAGCAAGGTGAATGGGTAAAGATCAAACAGTTGGAAAACTATGCCTTTCCTGAGGCTAACGTGCCGATTTTACAGCGCGTGATCAAAGAGTTTTCATGATCTATGTCTCAAAAAGCTAGCCAGTACAGCCGTTTATTGGTACTTTAGTGCACAAGATCGTTTTCACGAGGTGAGGATCTTTTCATCTCGCAATACCAAAATGGAGAATGAGTGCAATGGTCAGAATTGCAATCGCAGGAGCGGCAGGCCGTATGGGCCGAAACTTAGTTAAAGCAACGCATCTTAATCCTGAGTCTCAAGTTGGAGCTGCATCAGAGCGCCCTGAGTCCTCATTGGTTGGGGTAGATGTTGGTGAACTATGTGGTGAAGGCAAATTTGAAGTTGTCTTAACCAATGATCTCGCCTCTCAAATTGACAGCTTTGATGTCATTATCGATTTTACTGCACCAAGCAGCACATTAACCAATCTAGACCTTTGCCGTGCCCACGGTAAGAGTATCGTTATCGGTACGACTGGTTTTAGCGATCAAGAACGCGAACAAATTGATGCGGTAGCAACGGAGATTCCGGTTGTCATGGCTCCCAACTATTCGGTGGGCGTTAACCTAGTATTCAAATTGCTCGAAAAAGCCGCCAAAGTCATGGGTGACTATTGCGATATTGAAATTGTCGAAGCGCACCACCGTCATAAAGTCGATGCTCCATCAGGTACGGCGATTGGTATGGGCGAAGCCATTGCAGGCGCAATGGGCAATAAGCTCAATGATGTTGCGGTATATGCGCGAGAAGGCATTACCGGCGAGCGCACTAAAGATGAGATTGGTTTTGCCACTATTCGTGCCGGCGATATTGTTGGTGAACATACTGCCATGTTTGCCGATATTGGTGAGCGTGTTGAAATTACTCACAAAGCGACAGACCGTATGACCTTCGCCAATGGTGCAGTAAAAGCGGCGGTTTGGCTAAATGGTAAGCCAGCTGGTTTCTACACCATGACGGATGTGCTGGGTTTGAACGATCTTTAGCAGCTTCGTAATAGCAAATCAGATAAAAACTCATTAAACATATTTATGCGTCAGCCTCGGCTGGCGCTTTTTGTATCCGTACGATATGAGAAGAAAAGTTAACTCGATCAAATTGTTTGATATAGGCTAGTTATAGTTGTCATTATGGGTGTTTCACTACTTTTTAAGTATTAGATGCTTTATTTCTCTGGTTTTTCTGGTTGGAGTAACGTTTGCTTTGATTGTTTTTTTATAACCATGATGTTCTCACACCAAATTGAAGGTCATAACGATGACTTTCTATCATTCCTCCTATTAAGAGATAGTTAACTTGTTTTTTTGGTCTGTTTTAACAACTTTTTATTATAAAGCGTCGTAAATATGCATTTTATTTTACTATGAATGTTGACACTGGTCACAACCGTTATTAGAATAACGCCAATTTGTCTGTCAGACCTAAAAATGATTTTTTATGGCAAAATGGAAGGCAATGTTGCAAATTAATTTATTTTTTATGCATTTTTATTCTGGAGGTTGCCTTGAGTAAATTAGCACTGTTAGTCCTGGAAGATGGGACAGTGTTCAGCGGAGTGTCCATCGGCGCAGATGGTATTTCCGTTGGGGAAGTCGTTTTTAATACCTCGATGACGGGGTACCAAGAAATTCTCACTGATCCTTCCTATTCACAACAAATCGTCACTCTTACTTATCCTCACATTGGCAATACCGGAACCAATTCCGAAGACGAAGAATCTTCTTCAATTCATGCTCAAGGCCTTGTGATTCGCGATCTCCCTCTTATCGCTTCTAATTTCCGTAACGAACAATCCCTTTCTGATTATCTCAAGTCGCAAAACATTGTCGGCATCGCAGATATTGATACTCGCAAACTTACTCGTATTCTTCGTGAAAAAGGTGCCCAAAACGGCTGTATCGTCGCAGGCTCTTCTGTAAATGGAGAAAACCTTGACGAAGCGTTGGCGCTTGCGAAAGCTAAAGAATTCCCTGGCTTGAAAGGTATGGACCTTGCGAAAGAAGTTACAACAAAAGAAGCGTATCAATGGAAACAAGGTTCGTGGACGCTCACGGGTGGACTTCCTGAAGCGAAAGACGACAGTGAGTTGCCATACCACGTTGTCGCTTACGACTTCGGTGCCAAGCGAAACATCTTGCGCATGTTGGTTGACCGCGGTTGCCGCTTAACGGTGGTACCGGCTGAAACGTCAGCAGAAGAAGTGTTGGCCCTTAAGCCTGATGGTGTGTTCCTCTCTAACGGCCCTGGTGACCCGGCACCATGTACTTACGCGATTGAAGCGACCAAAGTATTCCTAGAGAAAAACCTACCACTATTTGGTATCTGTCTTGGCCACCAAATCCTAGCACTCGCGTCTGGCGCACAAACGGTGAAGATGAAATTTGGTCACCATGGTGCGAACCACCCAGTAAAAGATTTGGATCGCGGTGTGGTGATGATTACTTCGCAAAACCACGGTTTTGCTGCGGACGAAGCGACGCTACCAGACAATCTACGTGCTACTCACGTTTCTCTGTTTGACGGTTCTTTGCAAGGTATCCACCGCACTGATAAACCAGCATTCAGCTTCCAAGGTCACCCAGAAGCGAGCCCAGGTCCTGAAGACGCGGCTCCACTATTTGACCATTTCATCGAACTCATCAAAAAACACAGCGCTTAATTCGGAGTAGTAGATAATGCCAAAACGTACTGACATTCAAAGTATTCTAATTCTTGGTGCTGGTCCGATTGTAATCGGTCAGGCATGTGAGTTTGACTACTCTGGCGCACAAGCGTGTAAAGCACTGCGTGAAGAGGGTTACCGAGTTATCCTAGTAAACTCAAACCCTGCAACCATCATGACTGACCCTGATATGGCCGATGCAACTTACATCGAACCTATCCAGTGGGAAGTGGTACGCAAGATCATTGAAAAAGAGCGTCCAGATGCGGTACTGCCTACGATGGGCGGCCAAACGGCGCTTAACTGTGCACTAGACTTAGAGAAACACGGTGTTCTTGCTGAGTTTGGCGTAGAGATGATCGGTGCAACGGCGGATGCAATTGATAAAGCAGAAGACCGTTCTCGCTTTGATAAAGCAATGAAGTCGATTGGCCTTGAGTGTCCAACGGCGGATACAGCGAAGACCATGGAAGAAGCTTACAAAGTTCTCGATATGGTTGGCTTCCCTTGTATCATTCGTCCTTCGTTCACCATGGGTGGCACGGGTGGCGGTATTGCATACAACAAAGAAGAGTTTGAAGAAATCTGTCGTCGTGGTCTGGATCTATCACCAACCAACGAGCTACTAATCGATGAATCATTGATTGGTTGGAAAGAGTACGAGATGGAAGTGGTTCGTGACAAAAACGACAACTGCATCATCGTGTGTGCGATTGAAAACTTCGACCCAATGGGTATCCACACTGGTGACTCAATCACCGTGGCTCCGGCACAGACACTAACCGATAAAGAATACCAACTGATGCGTAACGCTTCTCTAGCGGTACTGCGTGAGATTGGTGTGGAAACCGGTGGTTCGAACGTTCAGTTTGGTATTAACCCGAAAGATGGCCGTATGGTTATCATCGAGATGAACCCACGTGTATCTCGCTCTTCTGCATTGGCTTCAAAAGCAACTGGCTTCCCGATTGCAAAAGTAGCAGCGAAATTGGCGGTTGGCTTCACGCTTGATGAGTTGATGAACGACATCACAGGTGGCGCAACGCCAGCATCATTTGAACCGACAATCGATTACGTTGTGACTAAGATTCCTCGTTTTAACTTCGAGAAATTTGCTGGTGCAAATGACCGTCTGACCACGCAAATGAAGTCAGTTGGTGAAGTGATGGCTATCGGCCGTAACCAACAAGAGTCATTGCAAAAAGCACTACGCGGCCTAGAAGTAGGCGCGAACGGTTTTGATGAGATGGTGGACTTAGATTCACCTGACGCACTATCAAAAATCCGTCATGAGCTAAAAGAAGCAGGCGCAGAGCGTATTTGGTATATCGCCGATGCATTCCGTGCAGGTCTATCCGTTGATGGCGTGTTCAACCTAACGCAAATCGACCGTTGGTTCCTAGTTCAAATTGAAGACCTAGTGAAAACGGAAGAAGTGGTTAAAGCGGGCGGCTTTGCTGGTTTGACCGAAGATCTACTGCGTAAGCTGAAACGTAAAGGTTTCGCGGATACGCGTTTATCAAAACTGCTTGGTGTAGCGGAAAGCGAAATTCGTCGCTTGCGTGACCAGTTCGATATTCATCCTGTTTACAAGCGTGTTGATACTTGTGCGGCGGAATTCTCTTCAGATACCGCATACATGTACTCTTCATACGATGACGAGTGTGAAGCGAACCCAACCGACAAAGACAAGATCATGATTTTGGGTGGCGGTCCTAACCGTATCGGCCAAGGTATTGAATTTGACTACTGTTGTGTACACGCATCACTAGCGCTACGTGAAGATGGTTACGAAACCATTATGGTCAACTGTAACCCTGAGACTGTGTCGACAGATTACGACACTTCAGACCGTCTGTACTTCGAACCAGTAACTCTGGAAGATGTATTAGCGATTGCGCGTGTTGAAAAGCCAAAAGGCGTTATCGTTCAGTACGGCGGTCAAACGCCACTGAAACTGGCACGTGCGTTAGAAGCGGCAGGTGTGCCAATCATTGGTACTAGCCCTGATGCGATTGACCGTGCAGAAGACCGTGAGCGCTTCCAAGTTGCCGTAGACCGTTTAGGTTTACTTCAGCCACAAAACGTAACGGTAACCACCATGGAGCAAGCGGTAGAAAAATCGCGTGAAATTGGCTTCCCATTAGTGGTTCGCCCATCATATGTTCTGGGTGGTCGTGCGATGGAAATCGTTTACGATGAGCAAGACCTACGTCGCTACTTCAACGAAGCGGTGAGCGTATCGAACGAATCCCCAGTATTACTTGATAGCTTCTTAGACGACGCGGTTGAAGTTGACGTTGATGCGATTTGTGACGGTGAGCGCGTTGTTATCGGCGGCATCATGGAGCATATCGAACAAGCGGGTGTTCACTCAGGTGACTCAGCATGTTCTCTTCCTGCTTACACGTTAAGCCAAGAAATCCAAGATGTGATGCGTGAGCAAGTAGAAAAGCTAGCGTTTGAATTGGGTGTTCGTGGCCTGATGAATACGCAGTTTGCGGTTAAAGACAATGAAGTTTACCTTATCGAAGTGAACCCACGTGCGGCACGTACCGTACCGTTTGTTTCGAAAGCGACAGGTGCACCACTAGCGAAAATTGCTGCGCGCGTAATGGCGGGTCAATCTCTTGAAAAGCAAGGCTTTACTAAAGAGATCATCCCACCGTACTACTCAGTAAAAGAAGTGGTGTTGCCGTTCAACAAGTTCCCAGGTGTTGACCCATTGTTAGGCCCAGAAATGCGCTCAACGGGTGAGGTTATGGGTGTTGGCGCGACGTTTGCTGAAGCGTATGCAAAAGCAGAACTTGGTTGTGGCAGCGTTTACCCTGAAGGTGGCCGTGCGCTACTGTCAGTTCGTGAAGGCGATAAGCAACGAGTGGTGGATTTAGCTTCTAAGCTGGTTAAGCTTGGTTACCAACTGGATGCAACGCATGGTACGGCGGTTATCCTTGGTGAAGCGGGCATTAACCCTCGCTTGGTAAACAAGGTTCATGAAGGTCGTCCTCATATTCTTGACCGTATCAAGAACAATGAATACACCTACATCGTCAATACCGCTGCAGGCCGTCAAGCGATTGAAGACTCTAAAGTTCTTCGTCGTGGTGCTCTGGCTGAGAAGGTGAACTACACCACTACGCTAAACGCAGCGTTTGCTACTTGTATGGCACAGACTGCAGACGCGAAGAGTTCGGTAACTTCAGTCCAAGAATTGCATGCGAAAGTAAAAGCATCTCAAGCATAACAGTACGATTAGCTACATTAAGCCCGCTCAGTTGAGCGGGCTTTTTTTTGGGCGAATGTTTATCGCAGGTTGGTGTAGAAAGTTGGAACAGGAAATGATGAAAATAGGGAATAGGTTGTAATCGAATCTTTCGTTAACTCAATTGTTTTACTAGTGATAACGTAGCGCCATTGGATTTATTGGTGTGAATAAAATGGAACTCTCTTTCGAAATACTTTCTCTACTTTTTTTGGTTGCGACTTTGGCTGGCTTCATCGATGCGATGGCTGGTGGGGGCGGTTTATTAACCCTGCCAGCGTTACTTGCCGCGGGTGTTCCGCCCACTCAAGCCTTAGCTACTAATAAGTTGCAAAGCTCGTTTGGTAGCTTTTCCGCCACTTGGTACTTTGTGCGCAATGGCATAGTTAGTATTAAAGAGATGAGATTGGCGATTGCCTGCACCTTTATTGGTTCTGCGGTCGGTGCTGAATCTGTGCAGCATATCGATGCTGGGGTGTTAACCAGTTTGATCCCTATTTTGCTGGTGGTGATCTCACTCTATTTCTTGTTAATGCCCAAGACTCGTGAGCAACAAGGCCAAGCCAAGATATCTGAAGCGATGTTTGCCTTTTGTGTTGGCGGCGGAGTCGGTTTTTATGATGGGTTCTTCGGTCCAGGAACGGGATCGATTTTTACTGTTTGTTTCGTCGCGCTGGGGCATTTCTCTTTAGTGGATGCAACCGCGCGAACTAAGGTGCTCAATTTTACTTCGAACATTGCCGCGTTGTTGTTTTTTATTCTGGCTGGCTTGCCGGTGTGGGAGCTTGGCTTCGTGATGGCGATCGGTGGTTTTATGGGGGCGCAACTTGGCGCGCGAGTGGTGGTAACCAAAGGTCAAAAATGGATCAGGCCCTTGGTCATTGTGATGTCTATGTTGATGGCTGCAAAGTTACTTTGGCAGCAGCATCAGCAATGGTTGCTATCAATGTTTTAATGCGTTTGTTGCGGTACGATGAAGGGCGAAGACAGATATTGATTGAACGTGAGAGTGACTGTAACGGCGCAAAGTGATGGCAATGATGGCGTTCAATTTTGAGTGATTGAATGACTGATAACGGCACTAATGCGGGTGCGATTCCCGAGAGTGCAAGTGTGGCTGCGGCAGCGTAAGAGTCCATTTGCATGATTGGGTGCATGTTCAGTTGGCTTAAAATGGCTTGCTGATATGAATTGGCCGGATTCGAGAGATCATTGGTAATGATGGTCGCTGGTAGCGATGGCAAGTGACGATCAAAGACAATGTAAAAAGGCTCATCAAATAAATGAAATACCTTCAATTGGTGATGAGAGGGTAGGTTACCTGCACAAATACCGATGTGCGCTTTACCCGATTGAACGTGTTCAACAATTCGAGGGGTATGGTTGGTGGTGATGGTTAAGTAAGGATCGTGGTTGAAACACTCACCCAAAACCGCCGCTAAGTAACCCGCCACTAACGTTTCTGAGCAATCAAGCGTGAGCGTACTGTTTTCAATGACGTTTTGCTGTTCATAAATCAACCCTCGTAATTCATTAAAGGTTGGGCTGATGCTTTCAATTAGGTTGATCGCTTCACGAGTTAAGCGCACATTTCTTCCATCAGGCACAATCAACTTTTTACCCAGTTTTTTTTCCAAGTTTGCAATGCGCTTACTGACCGCCGACTGGCTAATGTAGAGCAAACTACCCGTGCGACTCATGGTTTTCGCTTTGCTGAGCGTGACCAGTGTTTCTATGCCTTCAAGTAACATGAGGTACTTATGAATAAGAGGAATGAATGGCAATGTAACGCAAGTTTACGTAGAGCGCACATAAAAAACGGCACTACTAAGAGTGCCGTGGTATTTCTGTGATCGGATAGGAATTCAAGCTCGGCAGTGGTGAGCTTTAATTCACTTTATCCCATGCCATTGTCCAATGAGAACCGGTTGCTGGTTGGTATTGGGTTGCGTTTTCAGTCCACTGTGAGCAGTAGCCTGAGTATGGGAAAGGTTTACATTGATAAACTTGACCATCGCTCGCTAACACTTTTGTGTCAGCAGTGTAGTTATCAAGGCCGTTAGGGAAGACAAAATCATAGTCGCCCGCTGGTGGTGGTGTTACCTCAGCCACAAGATGGAAATCCAATGTTTCTTGATTGATTAAGTTGCCGGCTTGATCTTTGATGCGGCTAATCAACATGTGGTGGCCCGCTTGCGATTTGGTTAGCGCGAGATCAACCGCTTGAGATTGGCCATCTGTTAGTTCGCCACTCCAGCTTGCAAGAGGTTCACGATCATGGTTATAGACGGTTAATTCAGCTTGTAGATCGCCAGTTGCGCTTAGCGTCAATGCCAGCTCAGTTGGTTGCTCTGTAATCGTGTATTCAGACTGCAAACCAGCTACAGTGAGTGCGTAATCTGGTACGACGGTTTCGATGTCGTAACCAATTTCTACGCGAGTTAGCTGGCTATCTGCCTGTAAGTAAACTGGGTTTGTGCCATAGATTGGTGTAAAGCTGCCTTGTTTGTGCTGGCCTGCCTTAATGCTGCTTTGCTCTTGGTTAATTTTGCTTGCGAGAGCATAAGACCAGTTTTTAGCTTGTGTCAGCGCTTCACTGTCAATCGTGAGTTCAGTGCGGTAGCTGTTATTCTCTCCAGCGTGATCAAATACGCGGGTAAAGACGCGATCACCAATATTTAGATCGAGTGTTGGTGAGATCTGGCCTGCTTGATTCCATTCTGGAAGAACAGGACCTTGACCATCGAATTGCACGTCAATCACATTGTAGAATGCAGCGGCAGTATCACCCACATCCCAAACCGCTAAAATGACATGGTAGCCCTTACGTTCAGGGACGTTACACGCGTGGCTAACTTGCTTTGGCGGTTGCACCATATTGCCTTCAACGACACAGAATGGATTGAGATCGAATGATGCTCTGGATAGTTGAGCATTTGGATTCCAGTCTGCGTTAGTGATGTAGTATTTCCAATCGCGGGTGACGTGGTTGGCAGTAAAGGTCCACTCAAAGTTTTGCTGGCCAGCAGTGATTGGGCGCTTAACCCAACGATCGGCTGTCTGCTCGTCTAACGCAGTTGCGAGTACTGATTGTGCGCTGGCAATTTTGCCATCTGCTGGGCCAGCTTCTGGGAAACCTTCTGGTCCTTCAACACTTTGTGGTTCATATTGAATCGCACCACAGTTGCTATTTTTCTCATTGGTATCGGAAGTTGGATATTTACATAGTGCAACACGGCCTGCCGCAATGCCATCATTAAACGCAGAGACGTAGCCATGTGCGGCTACTTGCCCACTTAGAGCGGTAAGAGCGAGTGCCAATAAGGTTTTATTTGGACGTGATTTCATCACATGTTCCTTTTTAGGTTGACAAAAAATTGCCACACCTCGGCATGTGAAAAGGGCGATATACCCTCAACACTTGATTGAGCGATCAAGTGGCGGCTCCGCTATCGTAGATAAGAATTATCGTTAGACCGGAAGCTTTGCGTCCCATTTTTTCAAATGGTTTGCCGACAGTGTGTTTTAGCGCGGGTAATTTAGCTTACAAAGTGGATTTACAGCGATAAAATCCAGCAGAAGATGGAATGAAAATCTCCTTTGGTATGCTTTTTTTTACACTTTATTTTATGACTCCGGGATAGATTGTTTTGTGGTCTATTTACGGTAGCCTCACCGCGTTTGGAGTACGCAGAAAAGAAAAGCAGGCCAAGGCCTGCTTTTCAAATGTGTGTCTAAAGATTTACCTTCGTCAGTGACGAGCTAAATTATAGAGATTCAGTGAACGTACGTGCGATAACGTCGCGTTGCTGCTCTGTTGTTAGAGAGTTGAAACGTACAGCGTAACCCGATACACGGATAGTTAGCTGTGGGTAGTTCTCTGGGTGAGCAACTGCGTCTTCAAGAGTTTCGCGACGTAGAACGTTTACGTTTAGGTGTTGACCACCTTCAATGCGTGGTGCAGTTTCGATTGCCACTTCGCGGCTTTCGTATTCACCTAGATCGTTAATAGCAATAACTTGGTCAGCTTGGTAGCCAGCAGATGCCGCAACACAACGTGCTTCGTTCTTTTCGCTGTCTAGTAGCCAGATAGAGTTTAGTAGATCGTCGTTAGCCGCTTTAGTAATCTGAATACCTTGAATCATTACTGTCTCCTAATCCACATTTTCTGTGGTGTTATTGGTGTTAATTTTCAATATTTTTGTTGAGCTAAGTATTATATAGCTAATATCCATTATAATAATATTGATTTAGGTCAAAAAACAACTAAAAACCTTATTTTTTTGAAGGTGATTTTATTGAGTTAAATCAACAAAACTCTTTAAAACTAGTAGATTACATTTTATTTTATAATATAAAAAATAGTTACAATGGTCATTTTGTTGTAATTTTACTACAAAATGACTGTTTTTAAGTCAACTATGCGGGTTAACTACTTGTTAGGTGGTAGCCAAACTGAAAGAGCAAAGTGATTAAATAACATGAACAAAAACTTCGGAACTAAGTATATCGGTGCGCATGTGTCTGCGGCCGGTGGTGTTGACCAAGCACCGATGCGCGCGCGCGAAATTGGTGCCAATGCGTTTGCATTGTTTACCAAAAATCAACGTCAATGGGTGGCAAAACCACTTGAAGCTAAAACCATTAGCGCCTTCAAAGCGAACTGTAAAATGCTCGGTTTTAACGCTGAGCATATTCTGCCTCATGACTCATACCTGATTAATTTGGGGGCTCCGGAACAAGAAAAGTTAGAAAAATCGCGTGCCGCTTTTATTGATGAAATGGAGCGTTGCCATCAACTCGGTTTAACGCTGTTGAATTTCCATCCAGGTAGCCACCTTAATAAGATCTCTGAAGCCGAGTGCTTGGCTAAGATTGCAGAATCGATCAACTTAGCCCATCAAGCGGTACCTGAGGTGATTGCCGTAATCGAAAACACCGCAGGGCAAGGCTCTAATCTTGGTTGGAAATTTGAACATCTTGCAGCGATTATCGAGCAAGTTGAAGATAAGTCTCGCGTTGGTGTTTGTTTGGATACTTGCCACACGTTTGCCGCGGGCTATGATCTTTCGAGTCATGAAGCGTGTGAAGCAACGTTTGCTGAGTTTGAGCAAGTGGTCGGTATGCAGTATTTACGAGCGATGCATATTAACGACTCTAAATCGACCTTAGGCAGTAAGGTTGATAGGCACCATGCGCTAGGTAAAGGGGCGATCGGTTGGGCTTGTTTTGAGTACATTGCCAAAGACAGTCGCTTTGACGCTATTCCTTTGATTCTCGAAACGATTGAACCTGAGTTGTGGTCTGCAGAGATCAAGCAGTTGCGTGAATGGCATAATCAAGCGTAATTGCAAACGTGTATCTTGCTGATTCGTTTTTACCTTATTTTTTGCGACAATAATGCGCATCTATATAGAGGACAATCATGATGACTCAGCTATCAACTTGGGATGATGTGATCGGTGACGAGCAGCAGCAACCTTATTTTCAGCAAACGCTGAGCTATATCGCCGCACAGCGTGCCGAAGGAAAGGTAATTTTTCCTGCGGAAGATACCGTCTTCAATGCCTTTGAGGCAACGCCATTTGATCAGGTAAAAGTGGTGATTTTAGGCCAAGATCCTTATCACGGCCCAAACCAAGCGCATGGTTTATGCTTCTCGGTATTACCGGGAATAAAAACGCCGCCATCGCTGGTTAATATGTATAAAGAACTCGCGCAAGATGTGGATGGATTTACTATTCCTCAACATGGCTATTTACAATCTTGGGCTGAGCAAGGGGTGTTATTGCTTAATACTGTGTTGACGGTTGAACAAGGTAAAGCGCATTCACACGCCAAAACCACAGGCTGGGAAGCTTATACTGACAAAGTAATAGAAGCCTTGAATCTGCATGGCAGTGGCATTGTATTTCTTTTGTGGGGCGCGCACGCGCAGAAGAAAGGGCGCTTTATTGATCGTTCAAAGCATCATGTACTTGAAGCCCCGCATCCATCACCACTTTCTGCTCATCGTGGTTTTTTTGGTTGTCAGCACTTCTCTCTCGCCAATCAGCATTTGATGACGCAAGGCTTAACGCCAATTGATTGGACGCTTCCAGAGCAAATTTAAAGACGCATCAATTGATCCTAGAGGGAAGCGAACAACGCTTCCCTTTATTTTTCAGTCAGTCGCATTGATTTCACGCTGTGTCATGATCTTTTTTTGAACAGCATCTAAACCTTTATTGGCGTTTTCTTATACACTTACAAAGATTGTGTGTTTAAGGAGAAACGCTATGATGATTGAACAGATCAGGCGTGAACATGGCTACATGGTGCGCTTGCTTGCCATTCTTGCGAATAAAGTAGAGTTACTTAAGCAAGAACAGCCAGTTAATTACAGTTTGATCAAAGAGGTGGTTGACTACTTGTCTGAATATTCAGAGAAACATCATCACCCGAAAGAGGATATTCTTTATCATTATTACCGTGAGCACTATGGCGCTCATGATGATATGGATAACTTAGCCTTTGAGCACAAATTACTCGAGTGCAAAACGCATGCGTTCGATAATATTGTGGAGATGATTTTGCAAGATGCTGTTGTTCCGCATCATTTGTTTATAGAGCAGCTAGAAGCATTTATGAATGCGCAGAAATCACATCTAGAGCTCGAAGAGCAAAGCATTTTACCCATGATTTGCGATCACTTTAGCGTTGAAGATTGGCAGCAAGTTGAGATGCTTTATAGTGGTAAAGATGACGATCCTGTTTTTGGTGATACCATTGCCGAGCAATACGCACAACTTGCGCAGCGAGTTCGGGCAACGGATAAAGAATGCATCTAGTTAGAGCCGCTTTAGCGATAAACAGCAAAGTCATGTATGAATTAATATAGAGGCGTTTTAGTGCCTCTATATCGTTTAGTCAGTTCAAATCGTTTGTTGAGAAATGGCCCTTGCCGACGCAAAGGCAACGATAATTCTCGTCTATAGCATGGAAAAATGATCCGTTATTCTCGCCGCGAATCACGGTTGAAATTATTGCTAATGTTGAGTCTAAAATTCTAAGTTTTCCAACTTATCTAAACCGATATCCATATCAAGCAGTTCTTTTTCTAAGCGACGACGATCTTGAATTGCCTCAATTTCTCTCCATTTACGTTTAACAGGTTTTGATTTTGCTGAGCGACCTCGAGAGAAGTCCATCTCCATCATGTCATCAAAGTTTAAGCCATCCATATGCCACCTCTGTTGTACGTTATTATTGGTTAGATTAAATACCATTGAGATTAAAGGGTATCTATGATTGATTTCTCATTTGTTGCGATCCAATGAAATTTTTATGGCTTTTTGTGCTCGAAGTACCTTTTTAGAAACTCGTTCTGTATAAAAAATGTCCATTCGTCAGTGTGCAAACGATTTATTTTAGCTATTTTTGATGTTAACTGGCTGTTTTAAGTTGGCGCGAAAATAGAGCTCAAGCTTACACATCTCCGCTCATCTTGTAGGTAACATGCAAAATGGGGGATAAATCACACTATTTTGCTGGTAAAACCAGTAGAGACAAGGCGTTAGTCTGTTTTTATGGAATGGCGTTTCTATTGATATTGATAGATTAGGCTTGTTGTTAATAGTTAATGGTGTTGTGCTGGTTTTGTGGCTGATTTGTTCTTTTTTGTGTTAACTATTAGTGAGTTTATAGTGAAAAATAACATCATAATGAATCTTTTTGCATATTGATTTTTGCTATTCTTCACTGCATTATCCGCCCGTCAAAAATTACGTCGGTAAGTGAAACGGAAGCATGAAGCGAGTTTTACATATCTCAGTTGCCAAAAATAATACTTACACTACTAAGAATTGACACTTAGTGACGCAACTAGATGGATGGCAAGGAAGCAAGATCGACGAAACTCACTATGAGGATGTTATGACAGACTTAATCAATTTAATGAATGACCTGCTTTGGGGGTCGATTCTTGTTTATCTTTTAGTCGGCGTGGGCGTTTACTTCACTATCCGTCTTGGATTCATTCAGTTCCGCCATTTTGGCCACATGTTCTCAGTATTGAAGAACAGTCGTAAAGCAGACAAAGCTGGTATCTCTTCTTTCCAAGCTCTTTGTACCAGTCTCGCTGCACGTGTTGGTACAGGTAACATGGCCGGTGTTGCTGTTGCACTAACCGCTGGTGGCCCAGGTGCTATCTTCTGGATGTGGCTAATTGCAATGCTTGGCATGGCAACGTCATTTGCCGAAAGCACGCTTGCACAGTTATACAAAACAAAAGATGACGACGGTAACTACCGTGGTGGTCCAGCTTACTACATGGAAAAAGGTTTGGGCATGCGCTGGATGGGCGTGTTGTTCTCTATTTTCCTTATCATCGCTTTTGGCCTGGTTTTCAACGCAGTACAAGCTAACTCGATTGCCAACGCAATGCACAACGCATTTGGTTGGGAAGATAAGTATGTTGGTATTGTGGTTGTGCTGCTTTCTGCCATTGTTATCTTTGGTGGTATCAAGCGTATTGCACGTGTCGCTGAATTGGTTGTACCGGTTATGGCAACGGCGTACCTCGCACTCGCGCTGTTTGTCATGTTTGCTAATATCGAAAAATTACCAGCAATCTTAACTTTGATCGTTAAGAGTGCATTTGGTCTGCAAGAAGCTGCTGCCGGTGGCGTGGGCTATGCGATTGCTCAAGCAATGATTAACGGCGTAAAACGTGGCTTGTTCTCGAACGAAGCGGGTATGGGTTCTGCGCCAAACGCGGCGGCATCTGCGACACCTTATCCGCCGCACCCTGCATCACAAGGTTATGTACAGATGCTGGGCGTGTTCATGGACACCATCGTGATCTGTTCTGCAACGGTTTCAATCATCCTGATGTCGGGTGAGTTTGTACCAGGTGGCCAAGTTACGGGTATCGAATTAACTCAAGCAGCCTTGAGCTCGCAAGTGGGTGATTGGGGTAGCATCTTTGTTGCTGTTGCGATCTTCTTCTTTGCCTTTACATCGATTATTGCCAACTACTCGTACGCAGAAACGAACTTGATCTTCCTAGAGCATAACCACAAGGCCGGTCTAGGTATCTTCCGTGTGATCGTACTTGGCATGGTAATGTTCGGTGCACTCGCGTCACTACCAGTGGTATGGGCTCTAGCTGATGTGTCTATGGGTCTTATGGCAATAGTTAACTTGGTGGCGATTATCTTGTTGTCAGGCATCGTGATTAAACTGGCTAAAGACTACAACCGTCAGTTAAAAGAAGGCAAATTGCCAACGTTTGATGCGAATGATTACCCAGAGCTGAAGTCTCAGCTTGAAGAAGGTATCTGGTACACAAACGATAAAAGTGACACAAAAGACTAATTTCATCGTTATAGATTTGAACGATTAAATCGATACATAAAGCCATGCAGACATTGCATGGCTTTTTTTGTACTCTAAGAAGCTGATGATAAATGGAAGAGTAAAGTCATGCTGATTGTTGTTTCCCCTGCCAAGACCTTAGATTATGAATCGCCACTGGCGACCGAAAAGTTCACCCAGCCGGAGTTGGTTGAGTACTCTAAGCAGTTGATAGATGTATGTCGTAAGTTGACGCCTGCAGATGTCGCGAGCTTGATGAAGGTGAGCGATAAAATTGCCGATTTGAATGTGGGTCGCTTCCAAGAGTGGAATGAGACGTTTACGCCCCATAACGCCCGTCAGGCTATTTTAGCGTTTAAAGGCGATGTCTATACGGGGTTAGATGCTCAAACGCTGTCAGAAGACGATTTCGACTACGCACAGCAACATTTGCGCATGCTGTCTGGCTTATATGGTTTACTCAAGCCGCTAGACCTCATGCAACCCTACCGCCTTGAGATGGGAACCAAGCTTGCCAATGATAATGGCAGTAACTTGTATCAGTTCTGGGGAAATGTGATCACTGACAAGCTCAACCAAGCGATCAGCGAGCAAGGTGACAATGTGCTGATCAATCTAGCGTCTAATGAATATTTTAAAGCGGTGAAACCAAAGGCGCTTGATGCACAGGTGATTACGCCAATCTTTAAAGATTGTAAAAATGGTCAGTTTAAAGTGATTAGCTTTTACGCGAAAAAAGCGCGTGGCATGATGGCGCGCTATATTATCGAGAATCGCATCTCAAGTGTTGCGGATCTGACTCAATTTGATGTGGCGGGTTATTACTTTGTCGAAGAAGAGTCAACGCCAACGGAGTTGATGTTTAAGCGCGCAGAGCAATAAAAGTAAATAAGGATAAGTTATGTGGACTTGGTTTAAGCGCTGGTTAAAAAAGTATGATCAATGGTGCTTGTCGATGGGGCTAACCCCAGAGAATAAGCGCAGTTGCGTCGCTTACCGTGCGGAGCCAAGCGCACAAGAACAATCCAAACACTCCTCTAAGGCGCAGCGGTAATGCGCCTTTTTGATACCCATTGCCATCTAGATTTTGCCCCTTTTGAATCAGATGTTGAGCAACATATTCAGCTCGCGCAACAAGCGGGTGTTGAGCGGTTACTCTTACCCGCAACGGGGAGAGAAAACTGGTCACGTCTAGAATCGCTTAGTCAGCAGTTTTCATCACTTTATTACGCAATGGGCTTTCACCCTTACTTTCTCGCTCAGCAGTCACTCGGTGACATCGCTATTTTGGACGCGAAAATTGCCACTCGTGATTCACGTTGTGTCGCAATTGGTGAGTGTGGTTTGGATGCGATGGTGGATGTGCCAATGGCCTTGCAAGAGGCCTTTTTCATTGCTCAGGTGGAATTGGCACAACAGGCTCAATTACCACTGATTCTCCATGGACGAAAAACCCACAATCGGCTGATCCAATTGCTCAAACAATCACGCTTTGCATATGGTGGTATCTTGCATGGTTTTTCGGGTAGCTACCAGCAAGCAAAACAGTTTGTTGATTTGGGCTTTTATCTTGGTGTCGGAGGCGTGATTACCTATCCACGCGCCAATAAAACGCGTCAAGCTGTGGCGCAATTACCGCTTTCGTCTTTGGTGTTAGAAACCGACGCACCTGATATGCCATTAATGGGTTATCAAGGCGAATCGAATCATCCCAAACGTTTGCCTCTGATTTTAGAGCAACTGGCTCAATTGCAGAAAAAAGATAGGCAAACGGTTGCTAATAACGTTTGGTATAATAGCAATTTGGCCCTGAAAATTTGTGAATAAATTCTAAATTGTTTGTACGACTTGTGAATTTTACAGCTTTGATTGTTGATCTTGATCACACTTATGATTGAACAATGGCTGAATCTTATAAGAAAGTGTGAGGGGCGCATTACTTTATCATAGGTGGGATGAGTATAATTGCCCCGCTTTTTGAGCTCCATTTTGTAACACGCCAACAAATAACTTATAAGGAAGTCATAAACTATGAGCCTGTTTATGAGCCTAGTCGGTATGGTAGTGCTTCTTGCTATTGCATTTGCATTCTCATCTAACCGCAAAGCTATCAATTTTAGAACTGTGGGTGGCGCTTTTGCTATCCAATTTATCCTTGGTGCATTTGTACTGTACGTACCATGGGGCCGTGACCTATTAAACGGTTTTTCACAAGGGGTTTCTAACGTTATCAACTATGGTAACGCAGGTACCGACTTCCTATTCGGCGGTCTTGTTTCTGGCAAGATGTTCGAACTATTCGGCGGCGGCGGTTTCATCTTCGCATTCCGCGTACTTCCAACGCTAATTTTCTTCTCTGCACTGATTTCGGTTCTTTACTACATCGGCGTTATGCAGTGGGTTATCCGCATTCTTGGTGGCGCACTACAAAAAGCGCTTGGCACTTCTCGTGCTGAATCAATGTCTGCAGCGGCTAACATTTTCGTAGGTCAAACTGAAGCACCACTAGTGGTTCGTCCGTTTGTTCCTAAGATGACGCAATCTGAACTATTCGCAGTAATGTGTGGTGGTCTAGCATCAGTTGCTGGTGGTGTACTAGCAGGTTACGCGCAAATGGGCGTGCCACTAGAGTACCTAGTAGCAGCATCGTTCATGGCGGCTCCGGGTGGTCTACTATTTGCTAAGATCCTTTACCCAGAAGTTGATAAGCCTCAAGAAGACATCCAAGAAGCGATGGACGGCGGCGACGACAAACCTGCCAACGTTATTGACGCAGCAGCAGGCGGCGCAGCAGCAGGTCTACAACTAGCACTTAACGTTGGTGCAATGCTAATCGCATTCGTAGGCCTAATCGCGCTAATCAACGGTATGCTTGGTGGTATCGGTGGTTGGTTCGGTATGCCTGAACTGACGCTAGAATTGATTCTAGGTTACGCGTTCTCGCCACTAGCATTCCTAATCGGTGTGCCAATGGACGAAGCAATCTTTGCGGGTTCATTCATCGGTCAAAAACTGGTTGTGAACGAATTCGTTGCTTACCTAAACTTCACTCCATACATCCCTCACCTTGTTGACGGTGTATTGGTTGCTGATGCGGTAGTTCCAGCGACTGGCGAAATCATGTCGCCGAAGACAATGGCTATCATCTCATTTGCACTTTGTGGTTTCGCGAACCTTTCATCTATCGCAATTCTACTAGGTGGCCTAGGTTCTCTAGCACCAAGCCGTCGTAGCGACATCGCACGCATGGGTGTTAAAGCGGTACTTGCGGGTACGCTATCTAACCTTATGGCAGCAACAATTGCAGGTTTCTGTCTAACACTATCAAGCATGTAATAAGCGCTCGATAATATAGACGTCACTTGAAACAATACCCTGGAGCAAGAGATTGCTGCAGGGTATTTTTTTGCTTGAATATTGACGGTCATGTTTAGCGGTGCTTTTCACCTCAGTCATGCACTAAAGTTCGAGCTAACTTTTTTGAGATACAAACCGTTTGCGTTCTTTTTGTTGCTACAGTTTTGCGGTGAATGTCGATAATGTAGAGCCATCAATGCAATGTGAGTTGAAATGAATTCGACTAAGCAATGAATTTTGACTGGTCAGCAAATCAATGCTCTCCAGCGGCATATAGCGCAAGCGTTTTTGCGCACGATATGATATTAAAGACACCGCAATCATAGATTGTTGTGCCATAGGCCAAACTGGTACTGTGCGGTGACAGGGATAGCAATTGGGGCAGATTCGCTATTTGCCACGAGTCTTCAAGGAACCAAGTCCGTTCATCAATAACTGCGTTCTCAACCTATACTATTTAAGGCAAGAAGCAGTCACATTTTTGAATACTTATCGGAGATAGAAATGAGCGATTTAAAAGCAGCAGCGTTACGTGCACTTCAACTAATGGATCTAACGACGCTAAATGATGACGACACAGATGCAAAAGTAATTTCACTTTGTCATGACGCGAAAACAGCGGTTGGCAATACGGCTGCGATCTGTATCTACCCTCGCTTTATTCCTATTGCTAAGAAGACACTTCGCGAACAAGGTACACCAAATGTACGTATCGCAACGGTAACCAACTTCCCACACGGTAACGATGATATCGATATCGCGGTTGCAGAAACCAAAGCGGCCGTGGCTTACGGTGCAGATGAAGTTGACGTTGTATTCCCTTACCGTGCACTTATTGCGGGTAATGCGGAAGTGGGCGCTGAGCTGGTTAAGCAATGTAAAGCGGCATGTGGCGATAGCGTGCTACTGAAAGTGATCATCGAAACAGGTGAGCTAAAAGAAGAAGCGCTAATCAAGCAAGCTTCTCAAATCTGTATTGAAGCGGGTGCTGACTTTATCAAAACCTCTACAGGTAAAGTGCCAGTAAACGCGACGCCAGAATTCGCACGTATGATGCTAGAAGTGATTCGTGATATGGGCGTTGCTGAGACTGTTGGTTTTAAACCAGCGGGTGGTGTACGTACAGCTGAAGATGCAGCGGCTTACCTTGCAATGGCTGACGACATTCTTGGTGACAACTGGGTTGATGCTCGCCACTACCGTTTTGGTGCATCAAGCCTACTAACAAGCCTACTAAATACATTAGAAGTGACAGACGAAACTGCTGACCCAGCAGCGTACTAATCTCTTCGTCATATTTGAAGCTGCAGCGTTGTTTGCTGCATAAATTCGCTCTAATCACATAGTTATCTATGCTCATAGAGCGAATTTACTAGCTGCCTAGCTGCCGCTCCAACTATTTAGAAGATGGTGTAAAAATTCTGTCTGTTTGATGAAGTGGTGCTAGCCATCACTTCAATCTCTACCTCTATTCCCTACAACCATAACTCGCACGAGTATGGGAGGAACTAATGTACTTACCTCAAGAGATCATTCGTAAAAAACGCGACGGCGAAGTGCTGACCAGCGACGAGATCAACTTCTTTATTCAAGGCGTAGCAAACAATACTGTTTCTGAAGGTCAGATTGCTGCGTTTGCGATGACGATTTTCTTCAATGAAATGACGATGCCAGAGCGTATTGCCCTAACGTGCGCAATGCGTGATTCAGGCATGGTCATCGATTGGAGCCACATGAACTTCGGTGGCCCGATTGTTGATAAACATTCAACCGGTGGCGTGGGTGACGTAACTTCTCTAATGCTTGGCCCTATGGTGGCAGCATGCGGTGGTTTCGTACCGATGATCTCTGGACGTGGTTTAGGCCACACAGGTGGTACGCTCGATAAACTTGAAGCGATCCCTGGCTACAACATTACTCCAAGCAATGAGGTCTTTGGTCAAGTGACTAAAGACGCCGGTGTGGCGATCATCGGTCAGACGGGCGATCTTGCTCCAGCGGATAAGCGTGTATACGCAACGCGTGATATTACCGCAACCGTGGATAATATCTCACTGATCACCGCGTCAATTCTGTCTAAGAAACTGGCTGCAGGTCTTGAGTCACTGGTGATGGATGTCAAAGTCGGTTCAGGCGCCTTTATGCCAACTTACCAAGCATCAGAAGAGCTGGCAAAATCAATCGTGGCCGTTGCCAATGGCGCAGGCACAAAAAACACCGCCATCCTGACTGATATGAACCAAGTACTGGCTTCATCTGCGGGCAACGCGGTTGAAGTGCGCGAAGCGGTGCGCTTCTTAACCGGTGAATACCGTAACCCTCGTTTGCTCGAAGTGACATTGGCATCTTGTGCGGAAATGTTGGTGTTGGCTAAGCTGGCGAAAGACAGCGAAGAAGCGAATGCCAAGCTGATGGAAGTACTGGATAACGGCAAAGCGGCAGAGTGTTTTGGCAAGATGGTAGCAGGCCTTGGTGGCCCGGCAGACTTTGTTGCTAACTACGACAACTATTTAGAAAAAGCGCAGATCATCAAGCCAGTGTTTGCTGAGCAAAATGGTGTGGTTTCTGCGATGGATACCCGTGCGATTGGTATGGCAGTGGTTTCTATGGGCGGTGGTCGCCGTGTGGCGACAGATGAAATCGACTACGCGGTTGGTTTTGACCAGTTCATCCGCTTAGGTGAAGTCGCTGATGCGAATACACCACTGGCAATGATTCACGCTCGCTCAGAAGAGCAGTGGCAAGAAGCGGCCAAAGCACTGCGCAATGCGATTCAAATTGGTGGTGAGTACACCCCAACGCCAAACGTATATTGTCAAATTCGCGCTGAAGACGTTTAAACTTAATTAAGGCCTACTTAATAATAACGAATTCCAAGTGGGCCTGAGGAACGAGTAATGAAAAGAGCATTTATTTTAGTCCTAGACTCATTTGGTATTGGTGAGACTGCAGATGCTGCGCAGTTTGGTGATGTTGGCGCAGATACCATGGGTCATATTGCTGAGCAATGTGCCAAAGGTTTAGCTGATAACGCCGATCGCAGTGGCGCATTGAAACTGCCAAACTTGTCTAAGCTTGGTTTGGCGATGGCGCACAAAGAATCGACCGGTCATTTTGCTGCTGGCCTTGAGGCTGACGTCGAAATTATTGGTGCTTACGGCCATGCGGCTGAGCTCTCTTCTGGTAAAGATACTCCATCTGGTCACTGGGAAATTGCCGGTGTACCAGTGCTATTTGATTGGGGCTACTTTACCGATAAGAGCAATAGCTTCCCGAAAGAGCTAACGGATCGAATTCTTGCGCGTGCTGGCCTAGAAGATTACCTCGGTAACTGCCATGCATCAGGCACACAAGTGCTGGATGATCTTGGCGAAGAGCACATGAAAACTGGCTTGCCAATTTTCTACACCTCGGCGGATTCGGTATTCCAGATTGCCTGTCATGAAGAGACTTTCGGTTTGGATCGTCTGCTTGAGCTGTGCCAGATTGCTCGTGAAGAATTAGCGGATTACAACATTGGCCGTGTTATCGCTCGTCCATTCATTGGCCCAGGTAAAGGTCAGTTTGAACGCACTGGTAACCGCCGTGATTTGTCGGTTGAGCCACCGGCAACAACCGTATTGCAAAAACTGGTTGAAGAGAAGCAAGGCCACGTGGTGTCTATTGGTAAGATTGCAGATATCTACGCCAACTGTGGTATCAGCAAAAAAGTCAAAGCGACCGGTATCCCTGCGCTATTTGAAGCGACGCTAGAGCAGATTAAGCAAGCAGGTGACAACACGATTGTCTTCACTAACTTTGTTGATTTTGACTCTGCTTACGGTCACCGCCGTGACGTCGCGGGTTACGCCGCTGCGCTAGAATATTTCGATGGTCGCATCAACGAAGTTCTAGAATTGATGCAAGAAGATGACATCCTGATCCTGACTGCTGATCACGGTTGCGATCCAACGTGGCAAGGTACTGATCATACTCGTGAGCACATTCCAGTGATTGTCTATGGTCACAAGGTTCCTGCCGGCTCATTAGGCTTGCGTGACACCTTTGCTGACATAGGTCAGTCGCTTGCTGGCTATTTTGCTACATCTCCGATGGATTATGGCAAAAGCTTCTTGTAAATTACTTAATGGCGTTGCGGATAGTCGTAACGCCTTACTTATATTTTGAAAAGGAATACACAAATGGCAACTCCACATATTAATGCTGAAATGGGTGCATTTGCAGACGTCGTTCTAATGCCGGGCGACCCGCTACGCGCTAAGTACATTGCAGAAACGTTCCTAGAAGACGTAGTTCAAGTATGTGATGTTCGTAATATGTTCGGTTACACCGGTACTTACAAAGGTCGTAAGATCTCTGTTATGGGCCACGGCATGGGTATTCCTTCATGCTCAATCTATGTGACAGAGCTAATTAAAGACTTTGGTGTGAAGAAAGTAATCCGTGTTGGTAGCTGTGGCGCGGTAAGCGAAGACATTAAAGTACGCGATGTTGTTATCGGCATGGGTGCGTGTACTGACTCAAAAGTAAACCGTATTCGTTTTAAAGATCACGACTTTGCAGCAATTGCAGATTACAAAATGGTTCGTGCTGCTGAAGAAGCGGCAAAAGCTCGTGGTATCGACGTAAAAGTGGGTAACCTATTCTCAGCGGAACTGTTCTACACGCCAGATCCAGACATGTTCGACGTAATGGACAAATACGGCATCGTAGGCGTTGAAATGGAAGCGGCAGGTATCTACGGCGTTGCAGCAGAATACGGCGCGAAAGCACTGACTATCTGTACTGTTTCAGATCACATCAAAACGGGTGAGCAAACTTCTTCTGAAGAGCGCCAAAACACCTTCAACGAGATGATGCTGATTGCCCTAGATTCAGTTCTACTTGGCGACGCAGACTAATAAAGTCGATTAGAGCGCTTCGCTTCGAGAGTTGGAGATGTTGCGCTTTAGACATTAAGACAACCTTTATTGGTTGTCTCGAAGCAAAATAAAAGGGTTGAAGTATGACTACTTCAACCCTTTAAAATATCTCGCTTCTCGCTTCTCGCTTCTCGCTTCTCGCTTCTCGCTTCTCGCTTCTCGCTTCTCGCTTCTCGCTCTACATCTCTCTCAACAGCAAGTTTTCACCCTTATCTTTGGGCTTGCGGCGAATAATAAATGCCAGTAAAAAGCCAGCGACAAAACTCACACCAACCATGGAATACATGTAACGGTCACTCTTGCGGTAATAGTGATCGGAAAATGCCGTCAATTTACCGGTTTCAAACGTCATACGAATAAAACCGACGATCGCGTTGTCATGCATGATCGGCTCAACTAATTGTTGGCGGCCAATTCGAGCGGTTTCTAGAGGTGTATCCAAACCTAGGATTTCACGCACTGATTTTGCTTTGTCGCTCGAGGCAAGACGTATGCCTTCCGCATTATAAATAGTGGCATCAAAAACCAGCTTATCTTGTGACAACTGATTGGTGAGCTTTAACAAGCGTTCTTGGTCACCTTCAGAGATCATGGTGCCGGCAGAAAGTGACGCCTGAGAAATGAGTACTTTTGTAAATGTTTCGAGCTGGTTTGCTTGTATCTGCTCGTTACCTTTGGTGATCTTGACGCTATTAACCGCAATCATTACACCGCCAGCAATCAAGAATAGAATGACCAGCACCCGTATCGCCATACGAAATGAAAACAGAGAAGAATCCATGAGCTACCTTCCATTACCTTTGAGTCATGCTTAAGTGAACCGTGACTCACGGGCTAAAACATAAATTATCGTATACACTGCGCATATTGATACTTGCGTTACCAAATTGCAATAGGGTAACGTGGAAGCAATTTTAACAGGAATTTTTGACATGGATATGTTTAATACCTTATCAATACGTCGTCATACGACGCTACTCAATCGGCTGCCTGAAACGCAGCACTCGACTAATTTTGATCGTAAAAAAGCAGGTTGGATTGTCTTTGGTCGCTATCTCAATGGACAACAATTCGACGATATCGATTTTTTTACCGGTGACTATAACCCCATCGTTGATGTCTGGAAGGTTGGCCAATATGAAGTGGCTTTGATGGCCGGTGACTTAACCCCTGAGCTGGAAGAAATCTTACAAGGTCTAGAGTTAGACTATGCACAATTACGCGACATTCCTGATTTAACTAAGCCAGGTTTGATTGTGATGGATATGGACTCAACTGCGATCCAAATTGAATGCATTGATGAGATTGCCAAATTGGCTGGCGTTGGCGAAGAAGTTTCCGACATTACGGAACGTGCAATGCAAGGTGAACTGGATTTCGAGCAAAGCTTACGTCAACGTGTGGGTAAACTGGCTGGGGCTGATGAAAGTATTCTTAGCCAAGTACGTCAATCATTACCGTTAATGCCTGATTTGGGCGAGTTGGTAACAACGCTACAAACCTTTGGTTGGAAGACGGCGATCGCGTCTGGCGGCTTTACCTATTTCTCTGATCATTTGCAGCAGATGCTTAAGCTTGATCATGCCCAGTCGAATGTATTAGAAATTATCGATGGCAAACTTACCGGCAAGGTCCTTGGCGAAGTCGTCTCTGCGCAAAGTAAAGCGGAGATTTTATTGCAGTTGGCCGAGCAATATCAGATTGAAGTGCACAACACGATTGCAGTGGGTGATGGTGCCAACGATTTAGTGATGATGGATGTCGCAGGACTTGGCGTTGCTTATCACGCTAAACCTAAGGTCGAGCAGCAAGCACAAAGTGCGGTGCGTTATGCTGGGTTGGGTGGGGTATTATGTATCTTGTCTGCTCAACTTATTCAGCAGCAGAAAATCAGCTTTAAGCCTCTGCCGTAAGTGAGTTTGAATAGAATGCAAAAGCGAGCCGAGGCTCGCTTTTTTGTTTCTACATGCGCAATGTTGAGAGGCACTATTGTGTTAGCTCAAGGCGAATCAACACTTCTTCCGTAATATCGATGTATTCGCTGTAACCCACAATGGCGCAGATCTCTTTTTCTAACGTTCTTGCCTGATGCATGCTGATATTGCTGAGCTCCTCAAGATCTCGACGCAATAAGGCGGTAATCGGATCAAAAACGGGCGTAGCACAGATCCGCAGAGCATAAAAGTCGCCCATCAGTTGGGTCTTTTTAATGAACTCGATGCGTTCTTGGGTTGATTCAAAGTCGCTAGAGAGCATGGTTTCGAGCGATTGAATACGTGAACCGTATTTGATCGCAGAGATATACAGTTCTTGATATTGCGGTGTCGCCCCTTCAATGCGCTTCATCGGTGCGGCTAATAACGAGGTGGTACGTCCTTTATAGACCGACTCTAATGAGTATTTATCATTGTGGCCTAGTTTGGCAAACAGCGTTAAGTGAGGCAGCAATGGGTAGTTTACGCCAATCACTTTCGGTTTTAGGCTATTGCCTTTTTTCTCAACAAACAAAGGTGTGCTGATCATTTTGTCGAGCAAAATATTATGCAGGCTTTCCAGTAACTCTTGGCTTGGTAAGTTTTCTTGTTTGGCTATCAACTTCTCATGGTTGTGTTCAATTAAACGGCCAAAAAACGCCATAGTCCGGCGGTTTTTGCTGTTGTTATCCATCACTAACTGAACTCGCTTACCCCCTGGGCTTATGCGGATGACGGTATAAGGTACTTTACTCAGTTGCAAAGAACGGTCGTAGAGTTGCAGTTCACTGAAATTGACATCGCACTGATCGCCAGCCTTGAGATCAATTGGGGTGTTCAAAGCCACATAAAGGCCACGACGAGAAATGTCTAATGTTACCCCTGACGCTTGTTGGCCTCTGGCGGATAAAAAGAGTGGAGAGCGGAATTGATAACGCGGTTCTCTACGGCGACTTTGTGCGTCGAAATAGAGGCTGATTGGAGTATCTGTCCAATTGCGCTTGTGGCAAAAACGGTTCAATTCGCTGTTGGCCAAACGTGGCTTTTCAGTCAGCAAATAATCTTTACCGGAGTGATGATCGGCGATTTCTTGCAAGATGCCAAAGTGCGTCAATTCTCGGGTAAGATCTAAAGACTCCGGCGGTAAATTAACTAAATGCTCACGTTCATATTCCGATAGTTCAAATACCGAGAGGCGAAATACTTTCCAGCTCTCTTTTTTCGCGCCGACATGCCAAAACAGTTGGCGCTGCTCTCGCGTTGCTTCAGGCATCATCATTGAGAAGAAACGTTCTTTATCGCCTTGTTGATGCTTGAAGGAGTAAAGCACATTATTGCTGCCACGCACGCCAGGCTTTGTCAGCTGTTCCATTCGCTCCGGACTAAACAAGTTCGAGAGGGTTAATTGATTACGCTCATCGTTCCAATATTGCCAAATCGCTTGGTTGTTTTCGGTCATCAAGACCATCTTCAATTCATTACCGCTAAAGAAGACGGGCAGGTTGCAAGTGTGCTTGAGATAGTTGTGTTCATAGCCGCGTGAGCGAGCGCGAATTACTTTATCTTGATTGTCGTGGCGTGCTTTTTGCGAATGGGTGTGAAGAAATTGAGTAATGATTTCATCCACCACTGGCGTTTCATCAAGTTTGATGACACGTAAAAAGCGTACGGCATCATTTTCATGAGATTCATCAATGCCGACAATGCGGTATTGAATTGCTTGTTCGATATTAACGATTTTACTGTTGCGAGCGACCTCGGTATAGACCACCGAGATTACTTCACCAAGTTTATAATCAAATGCCGAAGGGGCTTTAAGTCTGCCTCCAGAAGGCGAAATGTCTACTGTGACACCATGAACGAGTTGATCATTGGCAAGGTGGATTTCAATCTGGGTTGAAATCTTGAGCCGATTTTCTTTGCGCTTAAGATCATACCCCATCACGATGGGTTCCGCGTGGAAGCTAATAGCGGTATTGGTCAGATCAGAACCTTGTGGCTTGCCTTTTTGATTCATCACTTTAAAACTGTTACGTGTGTTACTGAGTGAGTCAAAAACTCCTTCAGTATAACCACTGAATTTACGTACGTTTTTGTGATAGATATTAAAAGCCACATCATCGAGCCAGTGAGTGATGCCATCTAACTCGTATTCTCGACATTCTCCTTTCACTCTGCCGCGTAAATCGATAGAGCGATAGCAGGGGGTTGTCAGGCGTTTGAGTTCCATCTTGACCAGAATTTTTAACGACGGCGGTTCGCCATCTGTCAGTTGTGACAGAAGGTATTCAAAGTCCTCCGTTTTATATACGGGGATCAGTCGTTCTGAGATAGAGAGTATTGCCTGCTTCTGCATGTTTTTTAAAGCCCGTCCTTGTCTAAACTGATATCGGCCTTGATTATTAGATCTTTAGTGATATGTTACGGCGAATCAAGTCTATAAGATGGCAAATTAGGCTGCCAACATCACAAAAACACATTGAGGTCACATGGCAAAAGCAAAACGAGCATACGTTTGTAATGATTGCGGGGCAGATTTTCCTCGTTGGCAAGGTCAATGCAGTGCCTGTGGCGCTTGGAATACCATTAGTGAAGTGCGCCTTGCCGCTTCGCCTTCTGTGGCGCGCAATGAACGCCTGACCGGTTATGCCGGTTCTGGCTCCGAAAGCCAAGTGCAAACGTTGGCTGAAATCAATTTGCAAGAGGTCCCTCGTTTTAGCAGTGGCTTTAAAGAGCTCGACCGAGTGCTGGGTGGCGGTATTGTTCCCGGGGCAGCAATTTTGATTGGCGGTAGTCCAGGTGCAGGTAAGTCGACGCTATTGTTGCAGACCATGTGTCTTTTGTCCGCTCAAATGCCAACCTTGTATGTCACTGGCGAAGAATCACTTCAGCAAGTAGCGATGCGCGCTTCGCGTTTAGGCTTACCGAAAGATCATCTGAAAATGCTCTCAGAGACTAATGTTGATCGTATTTGCCAAGTCGCTGAGAAAGAGCAACCAAGAATCATGGTGATTGACTCAATCCAAGTGATGCACGTTGCCGATGTGCAATCATCACCGGGTACCGTGGCTCAGGTGCGTGAATCGGCTACAGCGCTGACTCGCTATGCCAAGCAAAACAATGTTGCGGTGTTTATGGTCGGTCACGTCACCAAAGATGGCACCCTTGCTGGTCCTAAAGTGCTTGAGCACATTATTGACTGCTCGGTATTACTGGATGGGGGGACCGATACTCGTTTTCGTACTTTGCGCAGCCACAAAAACCGTTTTGGCGCGGTGAATGAATTAGGTGTATTTGCTATGACAGGGCAGGGCTTGCGTGAAGTGAGTAACCCGTCAGCAATTTTCCTTTCTCGTGGTGAAGAAGAAACCTCTGGCAGCTCGGTTATGGTGGTTTGGGAAGGGACACGCCCGTTGTTGGTTGAGATTCAAGCGCTGGTGGATTATTCACAACTGGGTAATCCACGTCGCGTTGCGGTGGGTTTAGAGCAAAACCGTTTATCAATGTTGCTTGCGGTACTGCACAAACATGGTGGCTTGCAGATGGCGGATCAAGATGTCTTCGTCAATGTTGTCGGTGGTGTGAAGGTCACCGAAACCAGTGCCGATCTTGCTTTGGTGATCGCCTTGTTGTCGAGCTTTAAAGATCGCCCGTTGCCAAAAGATGTGGTGGTGTTTGGCGAAGTGGGATTGGCGGGTGAAATTCGCCCAGTACCTAGTGGTCAAGAGCGTCTAAACGAAGCATTTAAACACGGTTTTAAACGCGCGATTGTACCGGCAGCCAATATGCCTAAAGGTGGTATTGAGGGGATGCAAATCCACGGTGTGAAAAAGCTTTCTGAAGCATTGGCTGCTTTTGACGAGATTTAAGTGAATTTTGCCTAAATTATCGGCATTTATTAGACGTTAAATACTGGGATTTTTCACGACTAAATACTACAATTGGCTATTATTTTGGGGTGAACTCGCCCAATAAATATTTTTTCACATAGCAGCATGCAAAGGTATCAGTCTTGACAGAATGTGATATACTCTGCGCGCATTTTATATCCTATTAACAGAGTAAGACAATGGCAGATTTATCGAAATACAGAAACATTGGTATTTTCGCGCACGTTGATGCGGGTAAGACTACTACCACTGAACGTATCCTTAAGCTAACAGGTAAAATCCACAAAACTGGTGAGGTTCACGATGGTGAATCTACGACTGACTTTATGGAACAGGAAGCTGAGCGCGGTATTACTATCCAGTCAGCAGCAGTAAGCTGTTTCTGGAAAGACCACCGTTTTAACGTTATCGATACTCCTGGACACGTTGACTTCACAGTTGAAGTTTACCGTTCTCTTAAAGTACTTGATGGCGGTATCGGCGTATTCTGTGGTTCTGGCGGTGTTGAACCTCAGTCAGAAACTAACTGGCGTTATGCGAACGACTCAGAAGTTGCACGTATCATCTTCGTTAACAAACTAGACCGTATGGGTGCAGACTTCCTTAATGTTGTAGAACAAATTAAGAAAGTACTGGGCGCTACTCCTCTAGTTATGACTCTACCAATCGGCCGTGAAGATGACTTCGTGGGCGTAGTAGACGTTCTTGAGCGTAAAGCTTACATCTGGGATGATTCTGGTCTTCCAGAAAACTACACTGTATCTGACGTTCCTGCAGATATGGTTGACGACGTTGAAATGTACCGTGAAGAGATGATCGAAACTGCTGTTGAGCAAGACGATGATCTAATGGAAGCGTACATGGAAGGTACAGAGCCTTCTATCGAAGAAATCAAGCGTTGTATCCGTGCTGGTACTCGTACTTGTACTTTCTTCCCAACGTTCTGTGGTTCAGCGTTCAAGAACAAAGGCATGCAGCTAATTCTTGACGCAGTTATCGCTTACCTACCTTCACCAACAGAAGTAGATCCTCAGCCTCTAACTGACCCAGATACTGGTGAAGCAACTGGCGAAGTAGCGACTGTTTCTGCTGATGAACCACTAAAAGCGCTAGCGTTCAAAATCATGGACGACCGTTTCGGTGCTCTAACGTTTATCCGTATCTACTCAGGTGTGATGAACAAAGGCGACACTATTCTTAACTCAGCAACAGGTAAAACTGAGCGTATCGGCCGTATGGTTGAGATGCAAGCTGATGAGCGTACTGAACTAACAACTGCACAAGCTGGTGATATCATCGCTGTAGTTGGTATGAAGAACGTTAAGACTGGTCATACTCTATGTGATCCTAAGCACGAGTGTACTCTTGAGCCAATGATCTTCCCAGAACCAGTAATCTCAATTGCTGTAACGCCAAAAGATAAAGGCGGTTCTGAGAAAATGGGTATCGCGATCGGTAAAATGGTTGCAGAAGATCCAACGTTCCAAGTTGAGACTGACGAAGATTCAGGCGAAACTATCCTTAAAGGTATGGGTGAGCTTCACCTAGACATCAAAGTAGACATCCTTAAGCGTACTTACGGTGTTGACTTGGCTGTTGGTAAACCTCAGGTTGCTTACCGTGAAACTATCACTAAAGAAGTTGAAGATAGCTACACGCATAAGAAACAGTCTGGTGGTTCTGGTCAGTTCGGTAAGATCGATTACCGTGTTAAACCAGGTGAGCCAAACTCAGGCTTCACGTTTAAGTCTTCAGTTGTTGGCGGTAACGTACCTAAAGAATTCTGGCCTGCAGTAGAAAAAGGCTTCGCTAGCATGATGGAAAACGGCGTACTAGCTGGCTTCCCTACTCTAGACGTTGAAGTAGAACTACTTGACGGTGGCTTCCACGCAGTCGATTCATCTGCAATCGCATTTGAAATCGCAGCGAAAGGTGCATTCCGTCAATCTATGCCTAAAGCTGGTGCACAACTTCTAGAGCCAATCATGGCTGTAGACGTATTCAGCCCAGAAGATCACGTTGGTGATGTAATCGGTGACCTTAACCGTCGTCGTGGCATGATCAAAGATCAAATGGCTGGTCTAACTGGCGTTCGTATCAAAGCTGACGTACCACTTTCAGAAATGTTTGGTTACATCGGTACTCTACGTACTATGACTTCTGGTCGCGGCCAATTCTCTATGGAATTCGCACGTTACGCAGCATGTCCAAACAACGTAGCTGAGCAAGTAATTGCTGAAGTTAAAGAGCGTAACGAGAAGAAGTAATTCTTTAAGTTAACTCTATAATGTCAAAGCCCCTTGAGCGTAAGCTCAAGGGGCTTTTTCTTTATATGGATGGTAAGAATCGGAGCGTGCTGCCACTACAGCCGATTAGTGGCTAATTTCGGCATGTAACCAATCGGTAAAGGCTTTAATGCGTACGCGACGAGGGGAATCAAGCGCGGTAAATAAGTTAAATTGAATCCCTGGAGTTAACCCCTGCTCAAAGGGTTTCACCAATAAGCCTCGTTCAACAAAATCACTGGCTAAGCAATCACTGGCGAGGCAGGCGCCATGACCCGCTACGACCGCACTCATGGCCATATCGAACGTGTCCACTTCCATCCAATGCACTGCATTGTCATTCATCTCTAAGCCATTGCATTCGAACCATTGATGCCATTGGAAGGCGGGGGAGTCGAAGTGAATTAGCCAGCAATCAAGCAGTTGTTTCGGATCGTTAAAGGTGGTCGATTCTGCCAAAGAAGGAGAACAAAAAGGATAAATCGGTTCTTCAAATAACAGTTCTTTTTCCAATGACTCTTCACCAATAAGGCTTTCGCCTTGCCAAATTGCGACGTCGACTTCGCCATGTTGTACATCCATCGCTTCACAGGTGGTAATGATACGGATAGAAATATCAGGATGCTCTAAGGTGAACTTCCATAAACGGGGGAGCAACCAACGTGATGCAAATGAAGGTGGAGCACTGACTTTCAATAAACCATCTAGTGGCTCATTTTGGATCTTGTTAAGGCCACTGACAACGTGCTCAAATCCAGCTGATACATGCTCGAGTAACGTCTGGCCTTTGGCAGTTAGCGCCATGTTACGACCTTTGCGTTGAAATAACTTACAGTCGAGATCATCTTCTAGGCGTCGTATGGTCTGGCTGACGGCCGCTTGGCTGACAAATAATTCGTCTGCTGCTTTGCTGTAGCTTTGCAATCTTGCTGCGGCTTCGAAGTAACGTAAGCCCGAAAGGTGTCTAAGTCGCTTATCCATAAGCCTCTACTATGTTAGTGATCAGAATTGTTTAGGGATTAAACAAGATATCTTCATCATACAAAGCTAAGACAGAGAGGCAAGGGAAGAGTGCTGATGCAGTTGATTTTATCGTGCAATTTAGGATTGAGTTTACGTTTTACCGATAGAAAAAGGAGCGACAAGCGCTCCTTATAACCTCTATTTTTCCCATACGACAAGTTGGTCTTTTGGCCAATTGGCGCCGATGTCGTGGTATTTCTTTTCTAGTATGTGGCGTTTAATTTTAAGGGTTGGAGTCAGTACACCATTTTCGATGCTCCAGGGCTCTTTGATCATCAGAACCCCTTTTATTTTTTCATGTGATGCTAAGGTGGTGTTCATGCGCTCAATGACCTTTTGCGTGCTTCGTTCATATCGCTCTGGGTCAAAATTAGGGAAATCGTGGGGCACAACAAGTAATATTGGACCGGGTAAACCAAGGCCAATTAAACACATCATCTCAACTCTGGTGTACTCAAACAGTTTCTTCTCAATAGGAACTGGCGCGACAAATTTGCCTTTAGCTGTCTTAAAGGTATCTTTTTTACGGCCTTGGATGGTGAGATAGCCTTCATCATCAAGAAAACCAATATCGCCAGTGTGCAGCCAACCTTGCTCATCAAACGATTCTTGGGTTGCGATGTCATTTTTATAATAACCAGAAAACAGTCCTTCACCGCGTACCATAATTTCATCATCGGCGGCAATTTTAAGCTCGATACCGGGGCCTGCGTTACCAACACTGCCTATTTTGTCGGAGCGGAAAGGGAAGTTCAAAGTGCTATAAGCGAAGGACTCCGTCATCCCCCAAGCTTCGGTGATATTAAGACCAACGCTATGGTACCAACTCAATAAGGCTGGCGAGACGGGTGCAGAGCCACAGCCGAGCACACGGGCTTGATCTAAGCCTAAGCCGTCGGCCAGTTTCTTTTTGATTAGCGTATTTACAAATGGGATTTTAAGCAGAATATTGAGTTTCTTTTGTGGCAGTTTGTCTTGGATTCTTTGTTGAAATAGAGTCCATAAACGTGGCACTGAGATGAACAAGGTTGGACGCTGCATCTTTACATCGTCAATGAAGGTATCGAGCGATTCCGGAAAAGCAGTTTCCACTCCCCCCATAATGGAAGAACCAAAAATATACACGCGCTCGGTGATATGTGCCAAAGGTAAATAAGAGAACAGTCGGTCGCCTTTTTCAATCTGGATATGGTTAATCAACTGTTGTACTGACCAAGCAAAAGCGCCGTAGGTCAACATGGCCCCTTTAGGTAAGCCAGAGGTTCCGGAGGTATACACAATCGACATCAGTTTATCGTCATGATGCTGAGGCCGCTCGGTACTTGGTTGGGACTGCTCTATTAATGAGGTGAATTGATATTGGCAATTAGGTGCCGTGTCGTAAGCCAAGCTGATGGTGATCAATTCTGGCATGCTATCGATGACTTGCTGGGTCGATGCTGGATCATCTAACTTACCGCCAATCAACACCTTACTTTCACTATGAGTTAGGCAGTATTCTATCGTATCGGCTCCGGCCGTTGGAAAAATCGGCACACTGATGAAGTCACCCAACATCATCGCTAAATCACAAATAAACCATTCTGCGCAATTTTTGGATACCAAAGCGACCCGATCACCGGGTACAAGACCCAACTCTTTGAGCGCGGTGGCTAACCTCAGTGCTTTATCGGCGACTTGAGCATAACTGTACTCAACAAATTGGCGGTTAATGATCTGCTTGAGATAGATTTCATCTGGGCGTTCTTGGGCCCATTTAAGAATCATGTCACTGGCAGGGGGAAGCGTGCAATTTGTATTGCTCAATTGGTCTGGCTGAATCATTGTCTAACTCCATGTTATTGGCAAAGATTCCCTTCTTTCAATGGTGGGTATGGCTTAGCGCTTGGGAGAGCAAGAACAGCGCTAAGCGTTACTTTCCTGATGAAGGATTATTGTTGTTAATTATTTGTTAATACTAGCATGTTAATCAAAATGTCGATAAGGAATCGTTCAAAAGTGTGAGTTAGTAACTTTGCCGATAGGCCGCTGGAGTCGTGCCTGTTTCCTTTTTAAAAACCTTTGAGAAGTAAGAGGCGTCGTTAAAGCCACAGCAATAGGCGATATGCGCAATTTTACTCTGTTGTCGTTGTGTCAATAAGCGCTTAGCGTGGTCGATACGAGCGTGAGTAACATAAGCATTAAAGGTTTGGCCAAAATGCTTGAAGAAGAGCTTAGAAAAGTAAGAACTGATATAGCCGAAGATTTGTGCGGTTTCGGACTCGTTTATTGGTGATGCGAGGTTTTGTTCTATATAAAGAGGAATTGAGTCGATTGTGAGGTGGTTTGGCAACCCAGTAGTATGCAACGAAGGATGGCAAAGTTTGAGTAAAAGTTGTAAGCGTTCATTGTAGTTTGGTTGTTGGAGAGAAAGAGTGAATATGTTGGTTGCTCGCCGCTGAAGAGGATCAATCTCATTTTGTAAGATGATCAACTTCTTTTTGAGATTCTTGCAGATGATTATTGCTTGCTCTAATAGCAGTAAATTATTGTTATCTACATAAAAAATATATATCGCACCTTTTTTATTGGTTATATGGGCAATGTTATCACTTAAATATTGAATGGAATGGTTTTTCTGTAGCTGTTTATATAGATAGGGAGAGTGCAGGGCTAGTTCTCTACCAAAATTGACTATTAATGTATTAGCACTGTGCATAGCCATTTCGACCTTTATTCATCCTTTTAGGTATGAGTTTAGAACTAAAGGAGTATAAGTGTGGTTGTTTTTTGCTTATATTTCTTTTGGTTATATGTCCGTATTCAAAAAATATATATAAATATTTTGTGGTGATCTTTTGTTTTGTAATTTATAAGTGTTTGTTTGTGTTGGTAATAACACTAAAAGATAGTCATTATGATATTGATAATCAAGTTAATAGTCATATTGATAAAACGGTTCTACCTGACTAGTTTTACTATGAATCTATTGAAATAGATCACATTGACGAATTGTGGTGAAGGAGAACGTTATGATTTTAGAAAAATATGTACAGTTACAATTGCTTATGCGTGATTTTGTACAGGATAAAAGTGGAGTTACTGCGATCGAATATGCGCTTGTTGGTGTGTCAGTTGCGGTGATTGTTGGTCTTGTTTTTGGAGAGGATGGTAACTTACAAACTGCATTAGAGCGAGGTATGTTGTCTATCCGCCAAGCAATGACTAACTAAGTACTAGTGCTTTATTTTATTATTGCTCTGTTTTTATTCAGTATTCTGGTTTGTTTTTATGACTGGCGATACAGAATAATACCTAATTATATTTGTGTCTTTATCTTTTTGATTTCCATTTTGACACTAATTATGAGTGGTAATTATTTAAATCTGCTTTACTTTGCACTATTTGTGCCAGTGTCATTATTAATATGGAAGTTAGGGATATGGGGGGCAGGAGACAGTAAACTTCTGCTCGCATTTTTTCCTATGATTGCTTCTGATTATTACTTGGCAACATTGATGTATATTTGTTTGACAGGCTTTGCTACAGGTATCATATTTTTAACGTACCGACGAATTAGTCGAAATAATAAGTTTGATACCGTTCCCTATGGTATTCCTATTGCGTTGAGTTGCTTTATTACCTCAATAGCCTCTTTTTAAGGAGGTATTATGAAATTAAAAGTTCTTGTCCCTATTGCTTTGATTGCTATTGGTGCGGGTTTATATGGCTTATCAAGCCAATATTTTTCAAAAAATGCGCCGGCGCCAGTAGTGTCTGCCGATAATCAACCCGAGCTGGCATCTGTATATGTGGTAGCGCAAGCGATCCCTAAAGGTAAAGCGATCACGAAAGCATCATTGGAAATCGAGAAGGTCACCGAAGAACAAGCGCTTAAGATGGGGATTGATCCATCTCAACCACTCTCAATCCCTAAAGGTGGGGTTGCGATTCAAGATATGACAGAGGGCGATTTTATCACGCCTGCAACCCTCATTTCTCCCGATGAACCCGGTTACATCAATGCAGTTATTGATCCCGATAAAGTGCCTTATGCGGTTATCGTCAATCCGACAGATATTGTTGGCGGATTAATTACTCATGGCTCTTTGGTGGATGTTGTCGCGCTCTCCTCGGAACAACAAAACCTCGCGAATGAAGATACCGTAACCAGTTATCAAACCGTGTCAGTTTCTCCGGTATTGATGGCGGTGAAAGTGATCAAAGTGAGTCAAGAGACTCATGAAGAAGGGCGTAACAAGTCAGTCACTACTATTACTCTCATTTTAGAACTGACTCAAAAACAAGTCGCAAAACTCGCGATTGCAAAAAATATAGCGCAATTAGAAGTGCATAAGTCACTTGGGTTACAAGAGGCTTCAGAGCTTCAAGCGAATTCAGGAGATGTACTGCCTGACTATCGAGCTATCGTTGAATTTCGCGCAGGTGAAGCGACGATAAAATAACAATAACAAATAGTGGAGGAGACATGAGAAAAGGATATCAATTATTGCTATGCCTTCTATTAGTCCCCATTAGCATAACAGTACATGCCGCCCGCATCGTAAATTTGTCTGAAGGCGATGCGCAATCGATTCAAACTGAGGTTGAAATTGGCTCTGTGTTTATCTCTGATCCCGAGATTGCAGACTATCAAGTGATAGACAATAACAAAGTGGTTTTCTTTGGTCGATCCATTGGTAACGCCTCATTTATGGTTTTCGATAAAGAAGGTAAGACGCTAATTTCACGAAAGTTGGTTGTTAACAAAAGTTTGGTACACATCCAGCAGCAAATACAACTGCGTTTCCCTGACAGTGATGTTTCAATTTATAACCTCGGAGAGCAAGCAGTACTTAGTGGCACAGTCTCTTCTGATGAAATTCGTGAGCAAATTTATCGCTTGGCCGGTGAATTACTGGGTAAAGACGTTGAAATTACCAATGTGAATTGGGATTTAGGCGATCAGATCTACGAAATGCAGTTTATGCGCCGCTACCGCTTTGAAGGGGTAGTCAATAATATTGACGTGGTCACGACCAAACAGGTCAACGTCAAGTTAACCATTGCAGAAGTGACCCACAGTTTCCTTGAAGAATTTGGTATTCAAATTGGTACGTCAGCACCTGGGGTATTCATCGATCAATTAACCAGTTTTAGTGCCAGCGACATTGTTTCGGTCATCACTGCTATTGGGGATGACAGCGTTGGGCAAGTGCTCGCCGAGCCTAACTTGTCGGTCATTTCGGGTGAAACAGCAAGCTTTCTTGCTGGTGGTGAAATACCTGTGGTTACGGTAATTGATGGTGCAACTGATGTGGAATATCGCGAATACGGTGTCCGTCTGGAATTGATGGCCAAAGTATTGAGTGATGAGCGAATCAAGTTATCGATGATGCCAGAAGTAAGTGCATTAGATAATCAATATGAAAACGAAAATTATGATTTACCCGCATTAAAAACTCGCCGAGCTAGAACCACGGTTGAACTCGGGGATGGGCAAAGCTTTATTCTTGGTGGGCTATTGAGTTCTGAAGATCGCGAGACCTTAAGACGGATTCCTTATATTGGCGATATTCCTATTCTCGGGGCTCTTTTTAGAAATACCGCGACAGAGCGAACAAAAACGGAATTAGTCATTGTTGCGACAGTCAATCTTGTTCAGCCGATCCATCCATCGCAAATTCAGCTTCCGACGATGCAAAAAACCTCGAACTTAGAGCGCTTTTTTAAGATTGGTGATGGTTACCCTAAAGCTGCGGAAACTTCAGTAAACGAAGTGCTTTCAACTGGAGGGTTCAAACAATGAAAACAGCAATGAGCAAAATATTCCTTTCGGGTGTGTTGTTGGCCAGTCTAATCGGCTGTGCTGAGGTAATCAAAGAACGTGAAGGTGCTGAGCTGCAAATTGTCCCCATAACTAATAGCTATCATTTGACCATCAAAGCGAAAAAAGATCAGCAAGCGTGGCTGCAACTTCAAGACTACATCGAGCAACATTGGGATGTGTTGTCTGTTGAGGAGATCACTATCGATTGGTTCTCTCGTCGTGGAAAAACACTGGCGATGAAGCTCGCGGATAAGTTGCAAAAAGAGGGTATTAGCGCAGATATGATTCATATCAATCAAGCGAAAAGTGAGAGAAGTGATCATTTTGATTTATCCCTCCACACCACAAAGTACAAGGTGGTCGCGAACGTCTGTGATTATCCAAAAGTGGGTGAGTTTGGGGCGTACCCTGAAGGCTGCTATGCAGAAAGTGCTCGTTGGCAGAGTATGGTGCATCCAGAAAAGATGCTTCTTACCAGCGAAAAAGATAAGTAGAAGGAGCGAGCATGTTTGATCTAGTCGATATTCTAAAAAACAAAGAATCAGGGATGCCAAGAGAAGCCCGCCATATCGATTCAGTGGCGTTTTTTCAAACAGAAGAATGCAAGCAACTGATTACAGAAGCTTATCGTTTCGAGGGGTTAGAGCTGCCAGCATTTTACGCTTTAGCTGATGAGCATGTTTCAGAGCATACTCGCTCCGAAACCATTGAAGTGATCATTATTGAGCTGAATAAAAGCAGTGATGTTGCCAAAGATGCTGAGCGTTTGAGTCATTTAATACCGAATAGCGCATCCGTCGTGGTTATTGGCAGTGAAGACTGTATCTCAACCATTCGTAAGCTTAAATCGATGGGAATTTATTATCTATTTTGGCCGATAAATAAAAATGAGCTGATTGATTTTGTCTTGAGTGTTAATGACAACCGCCTTGGTAATCGCGGCATCAGTAAAAATCGACGGGCAAAATTGGTCAGTTTTGTCGGCTGTAAAGGCGGTGTCGGCGCCACCATGCTTTGTGCGGAGATGAGTTATATTCTGTCCGAAAAGCGCAATGCTTCTTGTGTGGTTGTCGATAATTGTTATCAAGGTGGCAACCTTGACATCATGATGGGGATTGAAAAATTTAAGAAACGTGAGATCCGAGCGGGTTCATTAGCCTCGAATCTGGATTTTACTTCTTCGCAAAGTTTATTGAAAAAACAGAGTAAAAATTTATCGGTACTCTCTTTAACTTCTGAAGATATCGCCAATACCGACTTAAAAGATTACACCAAAAATGTCGCCGCCTTTGTGTCGGAAGAGACCAACTTTATTCTTGAGGATCTTTCCTCAACGGCGGAGATGGTTTTTTCTTCAAAAGACCTGGTCGAAATGTCCGATTGCGTCATCTTAGTGATTTCTGCCTCTATTTCCTCATTGCGTGAAGCTGCGCGTATCAATAAAGACATTAAGAGTGAAGCGGAAACCAAAGGCACACCGTTACGCATCATTGTGGTTCTGAATTTTAATGCTCCGGAATCTTGCGCAACAGTCACACGCGATGAAGTAGAAGAGTTTTTACGCCGCCCGGTTGATATCGTGATCCCTTACGTTAAAAAACTGGATGCGAAGATTTTAGATAAACAGCGCATCAGTGATTTGCGCGGTCAACCAAGTAAGTCGCTGTATAACTTGGCGGCGCTCATTTTCGGTGAAGAAACGAAAAATGGCTCAGCTTTTCCATTCAAGTGGGGAGGCTAGATTATGCAAGATGCCAAAGAGATTTATAAAGGCTTACGTAAGAAAATATTTGATGCCCTTGATCCTGAAGTGATTAATCGGCTCAATGCTCAACAGCTATCTGAGCAGCTTTCACAAGCGATTAGTATGTTGATCGAAAAAGAACAATTGCCGGTACCAGCGGTGTTACGCAATGATTTTGTCAAAAACCTAGTCGATGAATTACAAGGTTTGGGGCCATTGCAAACATTGATGGATGATGAAGAAATTACGGACATCATGATCAATGGCTATGAGAACGTATTTGTAGAGCGCTATGGGTTAGTGGAACCTTGTTCGGTCAGTTTTGTCGATTCAAATCAATTGCTGGATATCGCCAAACGCATTGCTGGGCGAGTGGGGCGTAGGGTCGATGAATCACAACCGATGTGTGATGCACGCTTACCTGACGGCAGTCGCGTTAATATTGTCATTCCGCCCATCGCCATTGATGGCACCTCTATTTCCATTCGTAAATTTAGAAAACAAGCAATTGATTTGAGTAAGCTGGTGGAGTTCGGTGCGATGAGTCCGGAAATGTCACAGATTATGATGATTGCCGCGCGTTGTCGTTTAAATATCTTAATCTCTGGTGGTACGGGCTCAGGTAAAACCACCATGCTCAATGCGCTATCGCAGTATATTTCTGAGAAAGAGCGCATTGTCACTATTGAAGATGCTGCTGAATTACGTCTATTGCAGCCTCATGTTGTGCGTCTAGAAACCCGGACCGCGGGGATTGAAAATACCGGTGCCGTCCATCAGCGAGATCTGGTCATAAATGCGCTTAGGATGCGTCCTGACCGTATTATTGTCGGCGAGTGTCGCGGCAGTGAAGCGTTTGAGATGCTTCAAGCGATGAATACTGGTCATGACGGTTCAATGTCCACTTTGCATGCTAACTCACCAAGAGACGCGTTGGCGAGGGTGGAGGCGATGGTGATGATGGCGACCAATAATCTGCCATTGGAAGCGATTCGCCGTACCATCGTCAGTGCAGTTGATGTCATTATCCAAATTAGCCGTTTGCACGATGGTAGCCGTAAAGTGATGAACATTACGGAAGTGGTGGGATTGGAAGGCGACAGCGTGGTCTTAGAAGAAATATTCCGCTTTGAGCCCAAATTGAGTGAAGAAAATGCCAAGCAGGTGCGTGGTAATTTTGTTACTGCTGGTTTAATGAAACGATCAGTGCTCGTGGAAAAAGCGCGCTTCTTTGGTCTTGAATCGCAACTGGACGCCATATTTCAGATGGGGAATGTGCGATGATCTATTTTGCCTTGCTCGGTTTTGGAGTGTTATTACTTTTGGTTTGGTTGCTCGAACCGAAGAAAAAACAGACCTATTTGGAAGAGTTTAACCGCACTGTATTGGTCAGTAATATGACCAGTGACAGTGGTCAAGCGGTAGACTTGAAATCGCTTTCAGACCGTACATGGCAACAAATGCTGCAAGAAAAATGGGCCAATCTACATAAGCAAGTGGGGCGATTTTCGTATTTAAAAATCATCGTTGTGATCGTATTGCTTTTCTATGCCGCGGTGGAGATCAATAACCGTTTTTTCCGTGGCAATGTCTATATTGTTGCTTTGGTTGTTGAAGTGATTGGTTTAACGCTTATTTATATGTGGCTGCAAAAGCGTGAAAGAGAGATGTTTGAAGAATCTTTTCCAGACGCATTGAACATGCTCGCGAGCGCAGTCTCTTCTGGTGAGAGCATCATGCATGCCATTATGTACGTCGGTAAGTCGTTAGATGGCGATGTTGGGGCTGAATTTCGCTTGATGGGAGAACGGCTCCAGTTAGGCGAAAGTGCTGATGATGTTTTGAGAAAGTCATGCCGCCGTTTTCCTTATGCTTCATTTCATTTCTTTGTCATTACCCTGCGTGCCAATATGCACCGGGGGGGACAATTAAGAGATGTCATTACCCGCTTAAATCGATTGATGTTTGATGCTCGCTCGATCGACAAGAAGAAATATGCCTTTACCTCAGAAGCGCGAATGTCCGCAAAAATTGTTGCTGCAATCCCGTTTATTTTTCTCTTCATCATGCAAAGCATGAGCCCTGCCAATTATGACTTTGTCATGTTTACTGAAGCGGGACGTCCAATTCTGTATTACATGCTCGTCAGTGAATCGATCGGGATGTTGATCATCTGGATGCTAATGAGAGGGGTTCGCTAATGGCTGAGATTATGGCAATTTTGGATACCACCACGGCGAGGATCATCTTGATGGTATGGTTTTTGGTCGTGGCGATATCGGTGTTGTTTTATAGCTTGTATCTCAAGGTTGCACGGCAAAATCGGTTTAGTAACTTTGGTCTGCAATACAGTAAAAAGCAGCGCGCTCAAAACATGCTGCAGAATTTTAATCAAGTGATTGGTAAGTTTGTTTCGCTCTCCGAAACGGACGTGCACGACAAGATGATTGCTGCGGGTATTTACGACTCTAAATATTCCAAGTGGTTATTTCCGATAAAATACGGCGCTTTGATCGTGGGTGTTTTATTGCTTGGTTTTTACGCGGTTCAATCTCAACTTCCAACGAGTAAAGTCTTAATTTATGGCTGTATTTGGCTTGTGTTGTGTTTGATTGGACCCGATTTATATCTCTCTTGGCGTAAGCAAAATCTGCAAAGGAAATTGTCTGAACGTTTACCCTACCTGTTGGATTTAATGGGTGTGTGTGTTCAAACCGGTATGACGATAGAAGCGTCTATGGGCTATCTAGCCAAGGAGATGATTGGTTTTGATAAAGATATTGCCTATATGCTCAATAAAACCAATGAGAGGGCAAAAATTGTCGGGCTGGCACAGGCTTTAGAAGAGCTCTACGTGCGAGTACCCACGGCAGAGATTCGTAGTTTCGTTATGACTCTCAATCAAAGTTTACAGTATGGTTCTTCCATTTATACGGTACTGACAACCTTGGCGGTGGATATTCGCGAAATTCAGATGCTGGGCTTGGAAGAGAAAATCGGTAAGTTGTCGGCCAAGATGTCGATTCCGCTTATTTTATTGATTATGTTGCCGATTGTTATCTTGATTACCGCGCCGGGTATTATGCGCTTAATGGCCGGTTAAGGAGAAGGGAATGAGAGTACGATGGATAGTATCTGTAGTGATGGTGTTTTTTCTACAAGGCTGCATGTCAACGCCAGGTTCGATCGAAAAACAAGCTAATTTGGCCAGCTTTTCCGCCAAGGAGTCGGTGTTAGAAAAGACCGGTGATCAAACCAAATTAATTCGTTATTACAAAGAGCATTTAAAGCAAGATGAAGATGAGCGAGTGCGTTTGAAGTTAGTTGAAGCGTATCTTCAAGGTCAAGATTTAGATTCTGCTGATTTCTATTTTGATACGTTGTCAAATAACGCTCAGTTTTCTCCTCAAGGACTATACTTAAACGCACAAATCGAATTCGCCAAAGGCAATATGGATGAGACCATTGCCGCTGGTTTAGAAGCGTTAGAAGCTAGGGAAAATTACCCAGAGGTGGAAAACCTGTTGGGCATGGCGTATGCATCGCAAGGGGACATCAATAATGCATGGCGATATTTTTACCTAGCTCGGAAACATTTCTTCGATGATGTCATCATCAAGAACAACCTCGCCGTTATTGACCTCCTGCTCGAAGATTATGGACTTGCAATTTCACGATTGGAGCCAATTTATCAATCGGGAAATTACGACGCTAAGATTGTTTCTAACCTAGCTTTGGCCTATGCAAAGTCGGGAAAGTTCGAACAATTTAAAGCGTTGTTTTCTAATCGTTATACCGCTCAAGAAATAGAGGATCTCTTTATTGGGCTTCGTCTGGTTTCCATGGCAACCGCTGATGAACTTCTCGCCTCCTCAACACCTTCCATCCTAAATAAAGGTGCGATCCACTAGGGAGCCAGAATGAGAAAACGACAACAAGGGGTTGTGACGATTGAGTTTGCCTTAGGCTTTTTTGCCTTTTGGTTAATGCTCGCAGCTTGGGCGGAATTGAGTTTTATGTCTTATGTGTCTGCGGTGAATGATCTCGCAATCGCCGAAGCTTCCCGTTCGGCGAAAACAGACACGCAAGATTATATCGATAGCTTTTATGATCAACTTAATGACAGTGACAGTGTTTGGAGTGGGCTGGTCGATAAAGATAAATTTAGAGCTTCCGTTCGCTATGTCGGTGATATGAACGAACTGCAATTGGTGAATGATATCTGTTTGCCTGCTGAGGGCGCGCAAACCGCTGAGTGCGGTGTGGCTGATGATGCTGCGATAGCGATTTACTACATCAGTTACGACTTTGACAGTATGTTTAGCTATTTCATTGATGAGGCGACGATTTTTGGTCGTGAAGTAATCGTGGTGCAAGAGTATGAAAGAGATCAGTTTGAAATCTAATCAGAAAGGCGCATTCACGATTGAGTTTGCGTTTGTGGGCATATTCTTAGGTATTTTGTTTATGTTCACTGGTGACGCTGTGGCTAAATTATCGATGAAAGGAAAACTCGATCGCCTCTCTTATTCTGCCACTAGTCTAGTCAAAGAGCGGACACAGCTGTTTGATGAGGATTATCTCACCACAGCGGCAGACGCAGATGTGGTGTTTGATGTGGTCAGTGGTTCGTTGGAACGAACCACCGCCTCTTACCAAGATGGTCGCTTTGGTATGGTCATAGAAGAGCAAACTTATGCTGCTGATCAATCGCCCAATCCATTAAAAACATTACGCAGAGGGCAGCAAAACTGCGAATTAGAGCAAACGCTAGGTGACTTACGAAACAACTTGTCTGTCGTGACATCATGGGGAAGACAAGCAACGTTATATCGAGTCACGCTATGTTATTCGACTGATAATTTGGTCGATGGCCTATTAGATAATGGCTTTAACATGGTTTCTTCTAGCTCAGTAGTGATAGGAAGGTAGGCTATGTACTCATCACTTTCTAAACAGAGTGGACATGCTGCAATCCTGTTCACTCTATTGGTTCCCGCATTGTTTGGCTTATTTAGCTTAGCAACTGATGGGGCCAAAATGCTGCAAGATAAAGCACGCTTACAAGATGGTTTAGAGGCGGCAAGTCTCGCGGTAGCAGCGCGCAATGATGATAATGTGGATGATGGTTCAGGTCAGGGTAGTGCGGTGAATCAAGCGATTGCTAACGCTTATATTGGGCAGTACATGACCAATATGGATGAGGTTGATAGCCTCAATATCCAAAAACTCAATTGTGAACAAATTGCCGATTGTGTTGCAGGCCTTGCGGTGGGGGATGCTCGATTCTTTGAGTATCGGGTTACCGCCACAACCGCGCATACTGGGTTTTTCTCCGGAAATCTCGACAGTTTTGATGGCTCTTATGATGTCTCCGGTCAGTCGAATGCACGTAAGTATCAAAACAGTGCGGTGGACGTAGTGTTTGTTTCCGATTTCTCTGGTTCGATGGGGAATGGCTGGTCTGGCGGATCACAAGATAAGTATCTCGATCTGGTTGATGTGATTGAATCAGTGACCGATGAGCTGCAAAAATTTAATGATTTAGTTAATGCCGATGACAATACCGTATCCTTTGTCGGCTTTAATAACTTTGTTAGATTGGTGAATGGTGATGGAGCAGGAGGCACATGTTTCGTTGACCAACTGGTCTACTCATCGGGCAATATCGATTACTCGGACACGGTTAATGCGGTGTTTACGGAGAAGACCGGCTGTGTCACTTCGGGGACTTACAATGCCGTCATTGAAGATATTTTACCCACCTCAAATTTTACCCCCTTTAACACCAAAATCGCCACGTTTAGTCCCAATGGCTACACCTCGTCTGCTCAAGGTCTGATTCGAGGGGCGCAACTTGCCAATTTGGGCGCGAATCCTCGCCGCTTAATTATTATTTTGTCGGATGGTAATGATGTTGGTTCGACCAATGGCGTCACCCACAAAACAATCTCATCTACCTTATACGGTGGGACCTATCAAATGTGCGATGAAATCCGCTCTCATCTGGATGGTTTGACCGCTGATAACGGTGATCCCGTTTCTTCTCGTATTGCAGTGATCGGTTTTGATTATAACGTTTCTGGCAACGCAGGATTACAAAACTGTGCTGGGGTCGAAAATGTCTTTAAAGCAGAAAATAAAAATGAAATTTTAAACAAAATTTTAGAGCTAATTAGTGAAGAAATTGGCCACCTAAAATAAACAAGGAGACGGTCATATGCACAGAGTATTACCCACACTATTGATTGCCTTGATGAGTATGCCTTTTTCGTCGGTATGGGCGAATGAAAGCCAAGAAATCATTCGCTATTGCGCTAAGCCGGATTTGAACTATCAGCAAGATATTGTTTTTGGGCCAGCAACTCAGGTCAATATGCTGCAAGGGGCATTTATGCTGCTGCAAAAAGAGAGCGATTATCAATTAACGAAGCAGATGATTCACCAAGAGTTACTCAAAGCAGGTATTGATCCAGATTGTGCTGAGTATTTGATGTCAAAGAGTAATACGATCAATTACCAAACGGGCGAGTTAGTCGCAAGAGTGTATTTTGCCTTTGATAAATCGAATCTGACCAAAGAGTCTCAATATGTACTTGATACCATGGTGGAAAAGCTGGGCACCCAAGGACAAAATTTAGTATTGGAAGGACATACAGACCATATTGGCAGTCACGCATACAATTTTGCTTTAGGGCTTCGCCGTGCGGGTAGTGTCGATAATTATCTAGTCGCCAAACAGATGCCTAAAGACGCACTGCAAGTGGTATCGAAAGGGGAAACGATTCCAATCAAAACCAATACAACCGCGGAAGGTAGAAAAGCCAACCGTCGTGTTGATATTGTCGCCGGAGAATAAGCCGCAAAAAAGCGCCAGATGCTTTAATCATCTGGCGCTTTTTTTATTGATGCGTATTAGATAAAGCTGGTGGCCATCCCCGCCAAAATAAACGTAACCACCATCCAGATAATCGGTAATTTAAGCTGCTTTAGCAGATAGAAACCGGTAAGGATTAACGCCACATCTAGCGGAGCCATTACCGCGCTGGTAAAGACAGGTTGATAAAGAGCGGAGACGAGTAGGCCGACAACTGCAGCATTGACGCCGCTCACAGCGCCTGCAACTTTTGGTTTTTGTGCTAGTGATTGCCAGTTTTTTAGCACCCCTAGAAGCAATAAGAAACCAGGGAGGAATACCGCGATGGTCGCGACTAATGCCCCGATAATTGGCGTGTCAGGTTGCAGTTCATAACCGATGTATGTGGCAAAGGTGAACATAGGCCCTGGTACGGCTTGCGCCGCTGCATAGCCGGTTAAGAAAGCATCTTGGCTTAATTGATCGCCAACAATGTTTTGCAGTAGCGGTAGGACAACGTGACCACCACCGAAAACAAGGCTACCCGCTTGGAAGAAATCGTTAAACAAACCAAGCATCGGCATCATTTGAGCAATGAAAGGTAAACCTATCAACAGGGCGGCAAAAATAGCCAATGGCGCAATGCTTGGTTTAAAAGGTTGCGGGTGAGTTGGCGTATCGCCTTTTAAGTATTTTGCACCAATTAAGGCGGCAATGACCAATACGATCATTTGCGTAGCAATGCTTGGCATGGTGAGTAGGGCGATGGCTGTCACGACACATAAACTGACCGATAGCGTGCCTTTGCAAAAGTTTTTGTACATGCCCCATGTCGCATCCGCGACCACGACAACTGCGAGTAACTTCAAGCCGTGCACGATGCCTTGAAAGATCGTGGTTTCAGTGACCTGGCTTGATACTACCGCCAGCAATACCATGATTAATACTGATGGCAGAGTAAAACCAATAAATGCTGCGCACGCACCTAATAGTCCACCACGTTTATAACCGAGCGCAAAACCAACTTGGCTTGAACCTGGACCGGGTAGAAATTGGCTGAGTGCTACAATTTGTGCGTACTCGCTGTCATCTAGCCAGTTGAGTTTTTCAACAAATGTTTGGCGGAAGTATCCGATATGTGCGGCCGGGCCGCCAAAGCTTATCCAACCAAGCCAGAAAAAGGTTTTAAAAATGGAGAGCATGAGTGCTTATCCTATTAATCAAGACTGCCGTTACTTTAAAAAAAACGCTATGATGATTCAAATTAATAGTTTTAATTTTATTTATGAATAAAACGGGATTGGAACATGGCTCTGTTGGATGACATCGCGTGGCGTAATATTGATTTGAATTTGTTGGTGACCTTCTCTTATCTCTATCGCTATCGTAGTGTGAGTATTGCCGCGCAAAAGAGCTTCGTGAGCCAATCGGCCATGAGCCACAGTTTGTCACGACTTAGAGTGCTGCTCGATGATCCACTTTTTGTGCGCAAAGGGCACAAAATGGACCCAACAGACCATGCCCACCACATCGCGCCAGTTTTGCATCAGTTGCTTGATTCTATAGCGAAGGATTTGTTAACAAAATCTGCGTTCGACCCCTCTAAATATTCTGGTGTTTGCCGTATAGGCTTAACGGATTATGCCGAGTTTATCTTTGCCCCGACCCTGTATGATGAGATCTTAGCTAACGCCCCTGATGCGCAAATTAGCTTCATCAATGTCAACCGCAGCAATTACGTCACGCTTGTTGAACAAGAGAAATTGGATATTGTGATTGGCAGTATGCCAGTGTTGGATGACGATTTTGAGAGCCACTATTTGTACACTGAAAAGCACGTTTGCTTGGCCGATAAACAGGCGCTTAATCTGAGCGGAGAATTGACCTTAGAGGTTTTTGCCCAAATTGAGCAGGCGTTGGTAAGCCCTGATGGCAGTTTGTCGACTCAGGTGGATAAAAAACTGGCGGAGCATGGTTTGTCGCGACGAGTGACCGTGGCATCACGCAACTTTTTAACCATACGTCGGTTATTGAAGCAACGCAGATTGATTGCCATCGTGCCAGAGAAAATGGCTCAGTCGGAGAGTTTTGATGATCAACTTTGTTTATTTGAACCACCCGTTGCGGTGGCTGATTTTGATATTGCGATGTTATGGCACAACAGTCGCAGCAATGAAGACAAAAATATCTGGTTACGAGCTCTTGTTGAGCGAGTCGTTGCACCAAAATAGTGGTGATGGGCGATTTTGAATAGATAACAAAGGATTAAGCCGTATTAGATTCTTGCTGCTAATACGGCTTTATTTAAGTCGATTAGGCTTTTTTCAAATGACGCTGAATTTTAACAGAGGCGTAGGCGATGATGCAGTAAGCCAATAACTCAGTGCTTTCTTCAACAATGTTTTTGACATCGCGAATGTAATGTTCACTCATCACATCTTTCCAAAAGTCACCCATGCCCATTAGACGCGAATAAACCAGCAACATCATTAGACCTAAAATAAGCAGGTTAGCTGATGGGGTGTTGAGAATTACAGCCAATTGCGTAAAGCTCTGCTTGCCATTTTTTGCTGCGTAGGCGATGGCGGCAAAGGTGGTTAAAAGAGCAGGGTAGATCCAAGAACCATGTGAAATATGATCTAACCAACCGTCGTTTTCGCGAATAAACATCACTAAGAAAAACGATCCAACTAATACGGCAGCATGCTTTAGTGTTGGGCGTTGTTTCGCAACTAGGAAAAAGGAAGCACTTGAAATGGCCAGCATAACCAGTTCGAGTATTTCTGTTACAGAGGCTTCACCTAAAGTATTACCTAAAAATACGTAATCAATGCGAAGAGCCACATTGACCAATAAGCAGATAGCAATCGCAATTAAAGCCGCGTGAAAGCTTTTTAAAATGATTCTTGAACTTGATTTATCCAGAGCAAACTCCTGCAATAGGTTGTTGTCACTGGTATGAGTATAGATATTAGTTTTCATAATGGTATGTAATGAAGATAGAGATAGTCTGGGCTAAAGGATATGGCTTGTAGATGTTCCTTTGTCAGAGAAATGTGAGCAAACCAAGGTTAATTATTTTAAGTGTTTATTTTTCAGTCACTTAGTTTGGTTGGTGTTTTGCCATGACCTAGTAATAAATGCATCAATTAATGGGTTTAATTTTTCGGTTCATATCAATATATTTTCGGGGTGAATGCATTATTTCAATTGATAGCGAGTCCATACTTTACTGCGCCAGCGTTTTGCCATAATTAAGCCTCTAAACCATTCGTCCATTGCGATGGCTATCCATGCGCCGATAACGCCATAACCCCAATGTACGCCAAGCAAATAACTAAATAGCACGCCGATTCCCCACATGCTAATTATGCCCATTTGGACTGGGAATTTGATATCACCAGCGGCTTTTAATGCGGAAATGAAAATCAAATTAAATACTCGACCGGACTCAAGCAGAATTGAGGCGGCAATCAGGCTTGCAGTTAATGCTGCTATTTCAGGTTGGTCAGTAAACCAGAGAATAATAGTATCGCTGAAAAAATAAGTGCTAATTGTGACAATATTGGTGACGATAAAGCCAACAAGAAAGTATTTTTGTACCCGGACTAAAATGGAGTCAATGAGGCCTCTACCGATGAAGTAGCCAGCTTGAATTTGACTCGCTTGTCCCAATGCGAGCGCGAAAGCAAATGAAATACGGGCAATATTTTGTGCATAAGTAAAAGCAGCCAGTGAAGCTGTCCCCATCTGTACGACAAAGTAAATGATGGTGATTTGCGCCATATTGTAGGCCAGTACTTCACCTGCGTTCATCACGCCAATACGGATGATGCGGCGATAGATATCTCGTGGGATAGTGCGCCATTGGGCAAAAGGTAGCTCGATGTCGGTCTTCCGCACTTTATAGCACAGCATTAAGGTACTGAGTATTTGGGCAAATACGGTCGAAACCGCCACACCTTGTACCCCATAGACGGGAATACCAAAAGGTTGATACAACGCGATATAGTTACCGACGATATTGATAACACCGGCGATTAAGTTGACCACCATTGGTGAACGGGAGTAACCATGACTGCGTAAGATTGTGGTCAGAACGATACCCATGGTGACATTAAAGGTCATCGCCCCGCTGATCAGTAGATATTCTTGAGCGTATTGTTCAACCTGAGCTTCTAAGCCATAGTAGGGGAGCAAATAATAGGCTGCGATGACAGCAAACAGGCTCAGAAAAACACCAACAAAGGCTGACATTATGATGCTAGCAATGCCAACATGGGCCGAATCTTGTTGGCGATTGGAGCCATTATATTGAGCAATCAGAATGCCAGTGCCACTGCTGACCATTGAAGAAATGATGATCAAGAAAAAAGAAAGCTGAGCGATAACACCCACGGCCGAAACCGCCTTATCTGAGTAACCACTAAGCATAAACACATCACTGGTATTGAGTGCGGTACGAAGCATTATTTCAATAAATAATGGCCACGTAAGAGCGATGATGCTCATGCGTTTATCGATAGCGTTATGCGAAGCTGACATTAGGGATGCTCAAATTAGTAGGAGATTAACCACCAGAAATGGCGGGCTATTATATCGGTGACATTTTGAGCGCCTAATCACTTTTCTCATCTTATGATAAAGAGCAGCTTTGTTGTTGGAATGCATCATCAGTGGTTAGGAAAGCGGGGACGTCGATATTCCCCGTAGAGCTGGTGGTGATAATTCGTGCTTGAGATTAGTAATGGGCTAACAAACGATCAATCTTGGCTATCACTTCATGATCAACGCCTGCTAGGTTGCCATACTTAGGGTCGCTGCGATCATCTTCACGTGGGTAGTGCCAACCAATAGTATGTTCAATAAACTGCTCGGCGAATCCATCAGAGATCTCTAGACAGCCAGCGAGTACGGTATCGACATAAGTTTGTACAATCGGGCTGATGACACAGGGCGGTATTGCTTGTTCTGTTATATAGACCCAGACATTATCGTCGGCGTTTAAAGCGAGTGCGCTTTCTAATGCGTGATGGGCTAACTTTATCCGCTGATAGCCTCGCTCACGTCGATCAAATTCAGCTAATTGGTCGCTTTCCAGCTGCAGTAACACGCCATTGACGATGCCACTACCTTTAGTGACAACCAAAGGGGCGAGAATATAGCTATCGTCGACTTTTCCCCAATAGCGGCATAAACCATGGGCAATGGCGGGGGTCGCAGCAGATGTTTGGCCTGTCCGCTGTCGTGATGCTGAATTCATTAAACTGCCATAGCCAAAAATATAGTGGGTCATATTACGTCCGTTTGATTAATGCCTGATTCTAATCATAGCGACAATAAGTCGCGGGCCAAAGTGCAATCAGTTTGCCGTTATCTCTCGTTGTTATAAGTCAAAAAAGAAAATTAAAGTCAAAAAGACCTTTTTATGAAGGTGTCTTTTTGACTTTTTAATGGAAGAGTTTGTGTGTAAATTATTAATAATAAACACTTTTTGTTTTGGTATGAAAGATGCAATAGACGAAGTAATTAAAGCGAGTGACTATGCTGGAGTTCCATTTTGCTCAATATTACTGATAAGCAGGTAGAAGAAAAAATACCTGCGGTGTTACGTCTTGGTTTTCGTCCTTTTTTTCTATTGGGAAGTGTTTATGCACTGATCGCCATCCCTCTTTGGGTATGGATGTTTCGTACCGGCCAACCTGCAGCTTTGCAAGTCCCCGCGTTGTGGTGGCACGTGCACGAGATGCTGTTTGGTTTTGCCATGGCGATCGTGGTTGGTTTTGTTTTGACGGCAGTGCAAAACTGGACCGGCGTCAATGGAAGCAAAAGTTATCGGCTTTTAGCCATTGTGGCGCTGTGGTTGACACCTCGCTTGCTACTCTGGACCCCTACGCCACTTTGGCTAATCTCGATAATTGATGCACTATTTCTCGCGTTTACCGCATATGAAGTGGCGTGGCGAGTCTTCCAGGCAAAAGGCTGGCGCAATCTGTTTTTTGTGCCGTTATTTATTTTGGCTATCGTGGCCAACTTCGCCAGTTACGCTTGTGTGAAAGGCATGCCGCCATTTTCGGCCTCAGCCGTGTGGCAAGCGATGTTGTGGTGGTTTACCTTACTGTTAGCCGTGATGGGAGGGCGGGTTATTCCTTTCTTTACCGCGCGCCGCTTTAACTTTGAAAAGCCGCAACCGCTGATGTGGTTGGAATGGATGGGTAATCTTCCTCTTGTGGCCCTGTTTGTGTTGAGCTTCTTTCCATTAACCTTTGCTCAACTGAGTCAGCCACTTATGTTGATTGCAGGTATTGCTCAATTGATCAAAGTGTTACGTTGGAAGCCGTGGCGAACGCTGAAAGAACCATTGGTGTGGTCACTGCATTTGGCGTATCTGTGTATACCGTTAAGCTTGTTGGCGAGAGTGTTATGGCAGAATGCTTTTGCTCAGCATAATATGATTCACCTGTTTGCTATTGGTGGGTTGGCCGGGCTTGTCTTAGCCATGGTCGTACGTGTCACTATGGGGCATACAGGACGAGCGATTTATCAAGGGCCAAAAATGGCGTGGGCATTTGCTTTGCTTATTGTTGCTGCGTTGCTACGTAGCTTTGGGGTTGCACTATTGCCTGCGCAGATGCTAATGATGATCGATATCAGCGCGACGCTATGGGTGGGCTCTTTTGGCCTGTTTGTGCTGAAGTTTGGCTACATGCTGGTCACGCCACGCGTTGATGGCCATCCGGGCTGATTCGTCACTCAAACTACCGTATGATAGAAAAGTAAAAGGCTTAGCGAGTGCTAAGCCTTTTTTGATCAAATGACGTTCTCGTTGAAGTCTTTCTGGAAATAGAGCACTTTTTGCAAGTAGCGACGCGCTTCTGCTTTTGGGTGCTTGGTGGTCAGCGTGTCGTAGACTTGTTTTGGTGATGAGTTATTCAACTTCACCATCGCACGCTTACGGTCGCTGCTATCAAAGGCTGATAGCACGCCACCAGTGCCACCGTTATAAGCGGAAATCATACTAAAGTGCATTGAGGTTGGGTGCTTCACTTCACGCAAGTAGCGGTTCTTCAAAATGTAGAAATAGGCGGCGCCAGTATCAATGTTGTTAGCGGGATCAAAGAGATATTCCTTGGTTGGAATGCCCGGCTTTTTCTTTACTAAATTAAATACGTCAGCACCAGCAGTTTTCGGAATTACCTGCATTAAGCCATACGCGCCAGCATGGCTCACTGCGTAAGGGTTGAAACTACTTTCGGTTTTGATGATTGAATAGATCAAATCTTCAGGAATGTCATAGCGATTAGAGGCTTCTCGAATAAGCCCTGCGTACTGGTACTCACGCTGCTCTAAATGATCTTTTACCATGTTGATTTCAACATAGTAGGCCTTGCCACGTTTGATGGGTTTGCTTTGCAGTTTATTGGCCATCAGATAGTCAGAGTAGCGGTTAGCACGCCACTCCCACTCGATAGGTTTACCCTCGTGATCAACCACCTGTCCAAGTAAGAAAGGTTTGCCGCGTAGAATGGCTTCTTTATCACTAAATAGTTCGGCATGTGCCGGATCGGCAGGCATCAATAGCGTTTGGGTGATCGCTTTTTGCAGTTTTTGCTGTGGCTGGTTTTGTGCAATGGTGGAGACGTAAATCTTACCTTGGTCGAAATCGATATGAGCACGAGTATTGTAGCCATCAAGGTATTTTACGTAACGATGCTTTCCAGCCTCAACAAACTCATCTTCTCCCCAGCGGTCTTTGGCAAGTTTTGCCACATAAGCCAGTAATTGATTGATATTTTGCTGTTGATTGGCACCAGGTTGATAAATCGGGGGATAGACTGATGGCGGCGCTTCACAGGCACAATTTTGTGGCTCGTCGGGCGTAAAAGAACAGCCAGTCAACAAGGCGAGCGATAGGTAAATAATTTTTTTCATTAGAATAGTTAAGCTTCGGGCAACTGCAGGGCGAGTTGATAATAAGGAGCGGAGCTTAATAGCTACAATTGAATATTTCTATGGTAATAATAAAAATCCCCGCAAATAATTGCAGGGATTGAAATTTTTACTGATAGAGCAACAAGATTAGTTGTTTTTGTGCAGCTCTGCGTTTAGCTCAACAGCACTCTTGTTAGCCAAACATTCGATTTGGCCTGTCACCGAGTTGCGACGGAACAGAAGATCAGATACGCCAGCAAGATCACGTGCTTTGGCCATTTCCACTTCTTTACCCGCAGAATCTAGCATGCGTACTTTTGAGCCAGCGGTTACGTACAGACCCGATTCAATCGTACAACGGTCACCCATTGGGAAACCAAGGCCGGCGTTCGCGCCAAGTAGTGAGTTTTCACCGATAGAAACCACCACTTTACCGCCACCAGATAGGGTGCCCATGATTGATGCGCCACCACCGATGTCAGAGCCGTTACCAACCACAACACCCGCAGAAATACGACCTTCAACCATGCTCACGCCAGTTGTACCAGCATTGAAGTTGATGAAGCCTTCGTGCATAACAGTGGTGCCTTCGCCCACGTGTGCGCCAAGACGTACACGAGAAGTATCCGCAATTCGAACCCCCGTTGGTACCACGTAATCCACCATTTTAGGGAATTTATCGACACAATCGACGCTTAGTGCGCGACCTGCTAGGCGAGCTTCGATTTGACGTTCAGCAAGCTCTGGGAGATCGATTGGACCTTCGTTAGTCCATGCGATGTTGTGCAGTAGGCCAAAGATGCCATCCAGTACGGTACCGTGTGGTTTTACTAGACGGTTAGAGATCAGTTGTAGCTTCAAGAAACCTTCCGCAACAGATTGTGGCTGTTCGTCAGTGGCTAACACAACCAGTACCAGTGGCTGTGCAGATTCAGCTGCTTTGGCTGCGAAAGATGCATTCGCCGCATCGCCATTCGTTTCAAATGCAACAGCAAGTTCAGCACTTTGTGCAGCAGAGATTTCGATAGCTTGGTTACCTTGCTCGTAGCCTGCAATGGCTGTTAGTGCATTAACCAGCGCATCACTTGGGTTAAGTAAAGGATGTGGAAAAAACGCTTCGATGATTTTACCGTCACGGTTTTTTGTCGCGCTACCAAAAGCAACTGAAAAGAAAGCCATAGTTGATCTCCATGTGTTGAGTCTTTTTATCTCGCCGATTCAATGGCAAGAGATTGAAATAATTTATAAGCCATCATAAAGAGACAATCGAGCAGTGGAAAGAGGGGAGGAAGATAAAGTCCATCAAAGGATACGCTTTGTCTTTTTAGCGACACTTTCGTCTTATTGGAAAGAAAAGGAATCGAGAATTGAGAGGCGAGAAAGAGAAAAGCAAAAGCAGTAGCGAGAAGTAGAAAAGCGAAAAAGAGCCGAGACTCGAAAAGCAGAAGAAGAAGAAGAAGA
>NZ_AFWF01000006.1 GCF_000222605.1 Vibrio ichthyoenteri ATCC 700023
GATTGATAACAGGGCTTAGTAATGGCTCAACGATGGAAGATTTCACCCATCAATCGTTTATGTCACGTACCGTGCGAGACACAGCATTGGCCATCTCAGTAACTGAAAATCACACTAAAGACAGTTTTAATACTGCTTATCCAAGAACGCCGATCGGTATGATTCATACGCCGTTAAATCGCTCGATCCGTATTGGTGTCACGATGCGTGATATTTACGGAAGATTACCTGATGAGCAGACTCAAGCGGCGATCAGATCCAGTGTGACACTGCTTGAGCAACTTGGCCATGTTGTGATTGAAGTAGAGCATCCAGTGGCCGATGGGGAGCAGTTTATGCTGAGCTACATGGGCGTGTTTGGTAATAAGATGGCGCAGTTCGCCTCACAATTTGATGCTTTGGGCGCACCATTAGAATCGATGCCTGATAAGGTCAGTGATAATGTCACTTATCTAGCACGCACTATGCAGGCGCGAGTATTGGCTAACCCCAATTTGTATGAAGAATCACAGGCGCAATGCGATGCATTTGGTCTGAAACATAACCGTGAATTCTTCAATAACATCGATGTGTGGCTAACTCCTTGCGCTCAGCATTCACCACAAGATATTAGCTACTTTGATCAAAAGCTGCACTCAGGAGAAGAGATCTGGAAACGCTCAGAAAAGTTGATGTCTTACACGCCAGTAGAAAATGTTGCGGGTAACCCTGCCATGTCAGTTCCTCTCTATTGGACTGCCGATAACATGCCAGTTGGCAGCCATTTCTCTGCCGCTCGTGGCAATGACCGCTTGTTATTTGAATTGGCGTATCAGCTTGAAGCAGCGCGGCCTTGGGCCCACAGGCGTTCGCCATTATTTGCATGATTTGGCTGAGTCAAATCTCGTTTCAGCTCACGCAACAAAGGCGTGTACGGCATTCAAATATTCGAAAAAACCTAAGAGTCCTATTATGAAATCCCTTATTCCTATCTTTGCTACTTCTGTGTTGTTGACCGCTCCAGTGTTGGCCGCTTTGGCGCCAGAGCAGGGCTTGAGCGGTAATATCACCGTACTCACTATGACAACATCGAATAGTAGTGCGCTGGATGTTAAACAAGATAAGAGCCAAAGCGTTGCTGACCTTAATTCTTCTGGTAGTGCACAAGTGAGTGTATTACCGGGGCTACTCGGCTCCCTGCAATACACTTTTGGCGACGAGCTTAATAAACAACTGTTTATGGGGACGTCTCGAGACGATATCGTGACCGGTTCGTTGGCGTTTGAAATAGGCTATCGCCAACAATTTGCCAGTGGCATGGTGTTTGATATCTCAGCGCTGCCAACCTTGATTTCAGGTGAAGTGTGGGATGACCCGTACGCCGTTGATGAAGCGCGCAATAAAACCGATTTAACCGGCAATGTTATCCGTATGCAGTTGTCGCAAATTGCAGGTTCAAACTTTAGTGTCGATATGGCGGCTGGCGAATCAGATGTGGATGAAGAAAGGTCGGGGACCAAAGGTTTAAACCTTACGCCGGATGAGCAAAAACACCTAACGCGAGAGCGAAATTACTTTTATCTGAAAACCGGTTACCGTTACTTCTTGCCAGAACAGCAAGCAATACTGCAGCCGTCACTTCATGTCACCAGTTCACGCCCAAAAGGTGAAGCGCTTTCGTTTGTTAGCTACGGGGGCGAGTTGAGTTATGCGCGTAAGATCGAGAGGCACGGTTTTGTGTTAACGGCGAGCGCCGCTTTACGAGATTACGATGCGCAAAATCCAGTGTTTAGTCAGACGCGTAAAGACAAAGATTACAGCTTATTCCTCGCTTACGAATATACCGATATTCTTGGCTACCAAGATTGGGCGCTGGTCTCTTTTGTTGGCGCAAAAACCACTCAGTCGAATATTGATTACTACACTTCAGAGCAATACGTTGTCTCGGTTGGTTTAGATTACAAGTTCTAGACCGGACGGGTTGTAACAGGGAAGTAGGTATCTAACTTTGAGCCATCAAAGCGCCAAGATCGCAAATAACCGTCAAGACAATGGTTTTTGTCTGCCGCTTAGATACAATTTCTCGCAAGCGACCCTGTCACTGATGTCAGTGCGTATAAGCCTTACCAAGGACGCACTGGCAAGCGAGTAATTATGACCACCGACTTTAGTACCCAATTGCCCATTTTTTGGTTTCACTGCCTTGATGGGGCGATCAAGCAGAACAGTGAAGAGAGTGCCAATATTTGGGGTGGAGCGAAGCAGTATGCGCAATTGTGTCAGGCTGAAACCGTCTCTGCTTATCAACTCGAATTTGCGGTTGAGCAGCTTTATCAACGTTATGGTAACGAGCTGATAGAGATCTTTAGGCAAACCGCCGAGTATTATGATGAGTTAGAGCAGGGTGCTCCGGTACTGGCTATGCTAACGGCACCAACCTTACATGCCTTCTGTGATTTGCTTTGTCGCTATTCCTATCACATTCATCCGTTACTTAAAATTATTTGCCGCCAAACGGAAAGTGGTGGATTAGAGCTATGGACCATTACCGCAGAGTATGTGGATGAAACCACGTTAATGTCACACTTGAGCTTGGGGCTTTATCTGAGTGTGATATTAAAGTTGATCCGTCGCTACATTAAAGCGCCTGAGCTTTGTTTACCGATCTATATTAATCGGATCACCGTCGATCAGGGTATAACGCCGGTATTTGAACGCGTGTTTAACATCGAGATCAAGCAAGGCTACGCTGCTCGCTACTTTTTATTTGACCCTCAATTGGTCGATAAAGCCCACCGACGTTACGATCCTGAATTGCATGAGCACCTAAAACGGTTAGCAGAGCTGCAGACCACTCAAAGTCTAGAACACAGCATCATTGTAAAAGTGAATAACGTGTTCAAGAGTCTGGCAGTGATTGATATTACCCTAGAGAGCATTGCCAAAGAACTGCACATGAGTGGCAGAACCTTGAATCGAAAATTGCAGCAAGAGGGAGTGAGCTTTCGTCGGCTTTATGACAAATACCGTCTAGAGCAGAGCTTGAATATGCTTAACCAGCACAACGTTAATATTACTCAAGTCGCCCTTGAACTGGGTTTCTCGGATTCCAGTGCGTTTACACGCGCCTTCAAACGATGGACAGGTGATACCCCGACAAAGCGAGCTTAACGTGTATTGCTTTCTCTAAAGGTTGCGAGCACTCATCAATCAGGTCTTTTCCATCATCGAATCAACAAAAAAACACCCGCTGGTTTTCACCAGCGGGTGTTTCTATTTATGGCTATGAATCACAAGCGGAATCACAACCTTAGCTAAATCTCTTGATACAAATCGCTCTGTGGCGAGTTGCCTGAGAGATTATTGCGGGTTAAGACCTAGCTGTTTAAGCACAAGCTTAAAGTTCTCACGGCGCTCTTTCACATTGTGAACATCACCAGTTGAACAGGTTAGGTCTGGACAACCACGGTTAACGATACCTGAAACGTCATCAATGAACTGAGAACCTTGTAGGCCACTGTCCACGTACTTTTTCAGTTCGTTGTGGTAGTTCCAATCACCGTATTGGCCGCCTTCATCGTTGTACGCTTGTACTGACGTTACCCAGTAGAACAGACCTGCAATCCACTTAATTTCACGGTTCTCTTCAGAGCTACAAATTAGGCCTGGGTTTGAACAGAAATCAAGCTCAGCGTACAGTGGGTTCGCTGGTGGCGCTTCAACCGTTACACCATCGATAGTTTGACCAATGGTTGATGGATCAACGTGTGAACGACCTAGGTAATGGTTAAGCGTACCGAAGTTTTGGCGACCCGTAGTTTGGATTACACCACGGCCCCACCAACCACAACCTTCAACACTTTCTTGGCTGCTGCCGTCCCAAATGAAGCTACCCGCTTTTTGGCCAACGTAAGTCTTACAAGTATCACGTTCCCAAACTTGCTTAGAGGTATCTACTTTTTCTGGAACATCGTTACAGTGACCATTGTTGGTCCAACGACCTACCGCACCATTAACCAATAGACCACGTTCTTCAAGTACTGCATCAGGTGCTGCAAATACAGGAGCTGGCGCGCCGTACCATTTAGCATGAGTCAGTGCGCTTACTTCCATCTTGTTATCACGAGGACAAGAGTAAGCGTAGTCTAGGCCTGAAACTGGGTTTACACCGTAATCAGCGTACTTCTGACCAAGTTGGCCACAGCTTGCTGTCATTGGGTAATCCGCAGGAGCGCCGTATTTCACTTCTGACCAGTTGTTCTCATCACACGCGTTGTAACGGATAGTCTCTTGCATACTTTGTGCTAGGAACGCGGCAATCGCGACTTTTGCATAAGTAATGTTGGTTTGATCATCCGCTTCATCGCTGAGTAGCCAGAACTTGTTACCTGCTACACCAATGTTGTGCATTGCGTTTAGGCCATCAAGGAAATCAGCCCATTTGTATACTGTTGACGGCTCCCACTGTGATTGCGGAGTTTCGTAAAGGAACGCTTCATTGTTCATTACGTCTTCAGCATCGGCCAGCTGTTGGTTAAGTGCTTCAATACGAGTTAGTGAACCTTTTTCAAGTTCTTCACCTACGTAGTACAGTGGCACTTTTGCATCTTGGTAACGTTCAATCTTAGCCGTTAGAGCGGCATCATTCTTATCGAATAGAACCGCGAATACGTTGCTAAATGCTGCTTTGCGAAGTTTTTGCTCACTTGTGGTGTTACCCATGAAGTAAGTAGCCGTTTGCTCTGTTGGCATGTTTGCCAGCATGACAGGCGTCTTCACGTAGTCAGAAACTTGTTTCACGTACTCTAGCGCGTTGTGCCATTGCTCGCTTGATAACGCATCAGTTGCGTTAGATTTAGTGAAGGCAATGAAGTCCGCTTTGGTCACTGAATCTGCTTTGTACAGTTCAAACTTGTCGAGCATTTCAGCAGAGTAGTTCGATGCAGCATCCCATACCGACTGACGGCCTGAATGCGTGTCAAAAGCGAAATCGCCAATGCTTAGCGTCCAACCGTAACTGGCTTCAGGTGCAAGTGTGGTGATGATTAGGTTATGCGCTTGTGCCCAACCTTTCACATCGTTGCTCAGCGCGTTGATATCATCAACATCAATACGGCTACCAGTGATATCAACCGCGTTGATTAGCGCTTCTTTCACAGAGATGGCACCAAAAGATTGGCCTTTATCTTGAGTCGCAGTATCAAGCACGTCGCTGTTGATAATGATCGAAGTCGAACCGGCTTGTGCTGCTGCTTCAATCACAGCGACAAAGCTGTTAGTTAGCGCATTGAAATCCGCCAGATCAGCACTGTTGATTGCTTCAATGGTCACGTTTGCTGGAGCTGCTGTTGAAGCCATGGTTGCAGGACTTGCTACAACCAAAGTATTTGGCCAACCAGCAACTTCCAGACGAACAGGGTCCATCGGGTTTGGCAGTGATAGCAGTGGTGCGGTACCCGGTTCTGAACCGTCACAGTTTAAGTGTAGAGACCATGAAGCATCACTACCCGGGATTGACTGTGTCCAGTAAATTGCAGAGTAAGCGATGTTGTTGTGTACCATGATGTCACCGCCAGTCGCGTGTGTACCTTGCGTCCAGTCTGGGTAAACATTGAAGTCAGCACACAAACCACCTGGTGGTGTTACAGGTGGCGGCTCAACAGCTTCTTCTTCAACAGTGATTTTTACGTTCACGCTTGAAGAGAGATTTTGCGCATCGGTAGCGGTCGCTTTAAGCGTTACGTTACCTGCTTGAGTCGGTTGCCAGTTACACGCAAATGCATCCGTTGTTGCAGCATCAAAACTACAGATCTGCTTGTTGTTTGCTTTCACAACCAGTGTAGATAGGTCATTGTCTGCATCGGTTGCGTTTACTGAAATAGCAACAGAGTCTGTTACTTTAATCGTTGTGCCATTAGAAGGGGTCACGAATGAAACGACAGGCGCGACGAAATCTTCATTAACATCTGCTTCTACAGTGACATTAACTGATTGCTGTTCTAGCGTTTGGTTTTTGCTGTCTAATACCAGAACTTTAACGGTTCTGTTGCCAGCATCTTTTGGCATCCAAGTGTGCGTGTAAAGCGTTTGGCTTTGATCAACCGCTTTTTCAGCTAGTTTGGTGCTGTTTACCCAAAACTCAACTTTTGCTGCAAGTTCGCCGTCAACGCTTGCTTTAATCGCAATAGGTTGATCAGCTTTTAACACTTGGCCTGCAACAGGAGAAAGAACGGATAGTTCAGTTGGTTCAGGATCACCTGTACCTGGATCATTAGGACATTCTGTTAATTGCCAGAACCATGAACTCGCATTTGGAGTTTCCCATACGCCTGGGTTGTTTTGGGCAATAAAACACTGGCCGTCAAAAGAAACAACGTCACCATTGCTGACTTGAGTTTTGCCTGGCACAAAAGGAATAACATCGCCTAGATCTGGGTCTGGAGTCGGATCGGGATCAGGGGTTGGATCAGGGTCCGGAGTTGGATCAGGATCTGGCGTTGGGTCTGGGTCTGGTTCACCTGAACAAACAGAGGCATCCCAAAACCAAGAACTGGCGTTCGGAGTTTCCCAAACGCCAGGATTGTTTTTCGCGATGAAGCATTCGCCATTATAAGAAACCATATCGCCATTTTGTACTTTTGTTTGGCCTGGAACAAAAGTCACAATGTTTGACGTTAGATTAGTATCAGCAGCGTACAAATAGCCGCTGAACATAACACCGGCGAGCGCGGTTGTTATTTTGTTTATTTTTCTCACGGTTTAGTTCTTCTTTGATTTATTTATCCATGCAGATAAATGTATTAATGATTAGAGGTGAATGATGTCTCAATAACCGCTAATTCAGGAAGTTGACGTTATTAAAGGGTGGTCACCTATAAAATTGAGTATAAATGAACGGTTAGATTTATATCCACACCTTCGTTTGTCAGGTCTTTCCTACGTCGCGGTGCTCCTTACCAATAAGGGAAGGCGCTGATATTGTTGAATATACTTGTTCATTTTTGGTCAAACCCAGTTGCCATCAGTGTTCAAGCATGACAAAGGGGAATCTAACCGTTTTTGAATAAGTATAAGAAAACAACAGTTTCATCAAAAACCAGTTATATTAAAGAATAAGTAAAAATGTTTAACTAATGTCAGGGTTTATACTGCGAATGAATTAAATTATTTAATAATAAACATTCCATTACATGTTGAAATTATATGTTAGCAAATAAACCTATTTTCCCATGCAAAACTTTATTAGGTTTTATGACGTTAATTCCAACTATTGTTAGGTTGGAATAAATATCACACAATGCTGAATGGAGAAGAACTAGCCATTGCTGTTGTTTATTTGCGCACTAAAGAACAGCGGTATTTGATCGATAGAAATCGATAAAAAATCTCAGCAGTGGAGGAGTAGATCTTGATGGTGAGATCGCTGATGTGATTAGCACAAGCAGGTTGTTTGAACAAATGCCCACATCCCGTTAGATCGGCTGAAATGTCAAAATGGATGATTTTTCTTCGTAAAAGTGAAGATTTGATATAGGATGCGCCACCGAATTTTATTTGAGCATCCAACATTGGGTACAATTCCTTCAAACGCCCTTTATACCGACCTTTCTAGTTACTATGATTTGATGTGTGCTGACATTGATTACCAAGCGCAAAGCCGCTATGTACGTCGACTGCACCAACTGTTTGGTAACGAAGGTGCACAACATCTCGATTTGGCATGTGGCACTGGCCCACATATTCGACATTTCCTAGATTTTGGCTACCAAAGTAGCGGTTTGGATTTGAACCAACCAATGCTCGATTTGGCAAAAATTCGCTGTCCTGAAGCAGAGTTCATGCTGCATAACATGTGTAATTTCACGGTGGAACAACCGCTGGATCTCATTACCTGCTTCTTATACTCGATCCACTATAGCGATGGCATCGAAAACTTAAAGCAGTGTATTGCTCATGCGCACGCGGCATTAGCTGAAGGTGGCATGTTCTGCTTTAACTCGGTTAACCGCAACAAGATCGACAACCGCTCGTTTGTACGCCACAGTGCGATGCATGATAACAGTGAGTTTATTTTCAGCTCTGGCTGGAAATACAGCGGTGAAGGTGAACAGCAGTTCTTAACCTTGAGTATCGAAAAGCACACCGAGCTTGAAAAGCAGCTTTGGAACGATGAACACCCAATGGTCGCCGTTAACTATGAAGAGTTAAGCGCGTTGTTAGATCCGTATTTTGAAGTGCATATTTTTGAGCATGATTACGAGAAGATCTTACCGTGGGATGGCCAATCAGGTAACGCTTTCTTTGCGTGCGTGAAGCGCTAATTAGATTGAATTGTCTTATTGAAAGCCAGCAATATAATGCTGGCTTTTCTGTTTTTATCCGCCTATGAATCACGGTTTGATTTTCAAATCCACTTAGCTTGCCATACTAAATTCCACGCAACAAAAGACTGATAAGTAAAATAGTGACTCTCAGAATCGGCCGAGAATAGCGCTAAAAACACGTTCTGCCATTCAATCCATAAGCCATTTTGTTCAAGATGACCGTTTGCATTACAAGCGCATTGCAAGGGCATCAAAATGGCACAAATTGAACGCAACAAGCGCGGTGAAAACACGCCTCATGGTAAAAAAGTCACCCCTTACAAAACAGGTTTAGATGCTGGCAATGCTTATTGGATGGCACGGTTAGCCAAAGAGGTGTACCTCAACGCTAGCGAGAGCCAAACAGCGAACGACCAACCCAGCACGGCTCCAGATGAAGAGCGTATTCTTGCTAACCTGCTAGAAGAGGATAAAGGCTTTGTGAGCGTATTTGGTGTCAGTCGCAATAGTGAACAGGCTGCGCTGATAGAGCACCAAAACTACCTCTGTATTGCCTTTCGCGGTACCGATGAATTGGCCGATTGGCTCGATAACCTCAACGCTTTTTCAACCCCTGACCTATTTGGTGAGTTTCACCGCGGGTTTTGGCAATCAGTTGAAGATGTGTGGCCTTCGCTTAATGCCAAGTTTCGCCAGTTACAACAACAAACACCTCGGCCACTGTTTATCACAGGCCACAGCTTGGGTGGTGCTATGGCCACAATTGCCGCCGCTAAATTAGTACATGAAGATAAACCGTTCACCAGTGTTTATACCTTTGGCCAGCCACGCGTATTAACTCGTGCTACGGCGCGTATCTTCAATAGTGAGTGCCTATCGCGCTATTTTCGCTTTCATAACAATAACGACATTGTCACCAGAGCTCCCGCGCGTGTAATGGGTTATAGCCACATTGGCAGTTATCTATACATCTCCTCTGAGCAACAAATCCATCAAGAAGCGGGCTGGTGGTTTAAGTTTATTGATTATGTTGATGGCGCGGTGTCTGCGTTATTGGAAGAGGGTATCGATCTGGTTGAAGATCACGACATCGATAACTACTTAACCGCGGTAGAGAAGTGGGATTTGGTGGAGGCGAGTAGAGATAGATAGACGTGAGAATCGAGAAGCCAGAAAGGGCAATAAATGATACGCGACAACGTGCATTTTAACGCTGCCGAAGCTGTGTAGAGAGAATCCTTTTTCAGGGGATGACAAATGAAAAGCCTAGTCTACTGGTGGTCTTTGTCTAACTCATTTCAGCCCCTTTCCAAGCTAGCACATAATGAGTCATATTCTCTGAATGGGCATTTGACTTACATTTCCTTATGTCTAGAGCTCTAACAATGTGGCCAAATTTGCTAATCCACTACATATTCACATTCTCAACTAATCTCTTGGTTAAATTGCGTTAATAACCAAAGTATGTATTTTTAGTCGAGGTTGTTAAAAGGTGCTTATTTATGCTGAGTGTTGTGTATTATTCCCCAACGTGTATTTAACTCTTTAGCGATAAACTCATGAACCTCTCCCAGATTGACCTGAATCTTCTTTTCGTACTGAAACACTTGCTCGAAGAGAAGCACGTATCCAATACCGCGATGTCTCTGAATATGAGTCAGTCTTCGGTGAGCCGTACGCTACAAAAAATGCGTACCTTCTTTGACGATGAACTTTTGGTACGTAAGAAGTTCGGCTATGAGCTGACCCCTAAAGCAGAGTCGATTAAAGACGATATTAACAATGTCATCATTAACCTAGAGAAGTTGGTTCATAAGCAGTCGTTCGACCTAAGCAAGGTTGATAGTACTGTGAAGTTTTATGGCTTGCTGCCTCAAATTAATACCTTGATGCCCAAGGTAATCGCGAAGATCCGCAAAGAAGCGCCGAACATGATCGTGAGTTTAGATTCTGCGCCCAAGCGTCATTTCGAAGCCTTGGTCGCAGGTGATGTGCACTTTGCCTTATCTTCGCATCAGCCGCCTTCTGCTGAGCAAAATATCTATCGTATGACAGTGGCGAAGCGCACGTTCCGTTTGTTGATGAGCCGAGAGCACCCATTGGCGAATGAAACTCTGACCCCACAAAAGCTGGCGGAATATGATTTTGGCCAAGTCTCTCTACAAGGTGAGAAAAGGCTTTCTTTCGAACACAAATACCAAGAACTCGGTTTAGCCAATAAAAAGCAGCGCCTGTCTGCACCTGTGCAGTTGAGTAACTTCAGCTCAGCACCAAGTATTGCTGCTGAAACCGACATCATCTTTCATCTTCCAACGCCTTTCGCAGAAGCGGCGTGTCATGATCCCCGTCTGATCACCAGAGAAGTACCAGAAGAACTCCATTTGAGCTTTCAGGAAGTTTATTTGTACTGGCACAAGCGATTTCATGATGACCCGATGTGCGAATGGGTACGTGAAATCTTCAAAGACCTCTATGTAGGCAAAGATACCTACTCTTAAAAGAGAGTAACTTCTAGATAAGTAAGGCCCGAAGTCTGAGTGACCTGAGAGCCGTTATTCGCTACATCATCAGTTTCATATCAAGCATAAGATGAAGGTAACTATCCGCCTGGCGGATAGCGATATTCTATTTTGGCGATAGCAATATGCTTGAAGCGAATGATTTACGCCGCTCTAATTGAGAATGATTATTAAATACAATCTCAATTTAAGTAGAGCCAAGATGAACACTATTCAAACGTTTACTCGTTCTCCCCTTTCTAAATCTATAGCTGCTGCGTGTTTTGTATTCCCTGTAATGGGTTTTGCTAACGAACAAGCAAATCAAGTTGATACCGAAGCTTTGACCATGGAAGCGACGACTATGGAAACCATGATTGTGACAGCAGCTGGTTATGAGCAGGTTGTCACTGAAGCGCCAGCGTCGATCAGCGTTATTACTCGAGAGCAATTGGAAAATCGATCGTATAAGGATTTGACAGACGCGCTGCGTGATGTACCCGGTGTGATAGTGACAGGTGGTGGTTCGAGCCAAGACATTTCAATACGTGGTATGCCTGCAGAATACACGGCGATTTTGGTCGATGGACGCAAGCAGTCTGGCCGTGAAACACAACAAAACAGCAGTGGTGGTTTTGAGCAAGATTGGCTACCACCTCTAAGCGCGATTGAGCGAGTTGAAGTCGTGCGTGGCCCAATGTCGACGCTTTACGGTTCAGACGCGATTGGCGGTGTGATCAACATTATCACTCGTAAAGATTATCAAGAGTGGCATGGCAGCGTACGTGGTGAAACAACACTGCAAGAGAACTCATACTCGGGCAATTCATATCAAAGCCAAGTGCATCTAGCGGGCCCGCTTATTGATGGTCTGTTGAGTGCTTCTTTCTCTGGCTTGTATCAAGAGCGCAAAGAAGATGAGATTCTTTACGGATACGGTGGCAAAACATTAGAGAGCTACCGTGGCGCACTTCATTTGACGCCGACAGATGACGACACCTTCTCGTTTGATTACACCTATCACGATCAAGAACGTGTGACGACGGATGGCAAATCGAAAACCTCAGATTCTGAGCGTGTGAACAATCGTCAATCATTGGGCCTATCTCACTCAGGCAACTACGACTGGGGCTCGGGCACTTCATACATCAACAATGAAACGGTTGAGAATGAAGGCGGAGAAATGGAAGTTGAAAACCTGACTCTGAACTCACAATGGTCTATGCCTGTGCTTGAGGCGCATTACTTGACTATTGGCTTCAACTACACACGTCAGGAGCTGGCAGATTCTGCAGAAGATCATGTCTTCAAAAATAACCAATGGTCACTGTTTGCGGAAGATGAATGGTACATCACTGATTCTTTTGCGCTAACAACTGGCCTCAGATTTGATCAAAATGACGTGTTCGATTCTCACCTGAGCCCTCGTGTTTATGGTGTGTGGAGTGTTGACTCGTATTGGACAGTGAAAGGCGGTGTTTCAACGGGTTATCGAGCACCAGGCTTAACTGAGATGGAAGCGGGTTGGGCGCAAGAAAGTTGTGGTGGCGACTGCTCGGTTTACGGTAATCCTGATCTAAAAGCCGAGACGTCAGTGAACAGTGAAATGGGCGTGTACTTTGTTGGCGATTCCGATTTAAGCTCGAACATCACCGTGTTCTACAGTGACTTTAAAGACAAGATCGACAAGAAAGAGCTGAGCACTAACTGTGGTCGACGTGGTTGTGATTCTACCTATGTGAACATTGAAGATGCGATTACTTACGGTGCTGAGTACACAATAAATAAAGGCATTACCGAGACGATTTCTATCGGTTCGACGTATACCTATACACATACTGAGAAGCAGTCTGGTGAAGATGAAGGTAAGCCACTAACGCAAATTCCTGAGCATTTAGTTACCGTAAATGCAGATTGGCAAGTACGTGATGATATCCAATCTTGGATGCGTGTGACATACCGTGGCAAAGAGTCAGAACCGACAACGAGCAGCTCAAGAACGCAATACGAAGCGCCATCGATTACTTATGTTGACTTAGGTGCCAACTGGTATGTGCAAAAGAACCTGAAACTGATGGCGGGTATCTACAACCTATTTGATGAGCAAACCGATTACCAAGAGTTTGGCTACGTTGAAGATGGTCGTCGTTACTGGTTAGCGGCAGAAGCGTCATTCTAGATAAGAGGTTCACAATGAAAAAGATAACAAAATTGCTGATGCTTTCATTTGTTGGATTATCGGCAGCCAATGCCAATGCGGTGTACACAGTAGAAAAGGACATCTTGTTTAAGACGGTAAAAGCACGAACGATCAAGCTTGATCTCTACCTTCCCAAAACAGAAGCAAAGGCTGATGGAAAATATCCGTTGCTCGTTTGGGTACATGGCGGTGCATGGAAGCGAGGCACTAAAGACGATATCCCGACTAAAAACCCGTTGTTGCTTAATTCTGTTTTAAGTGAAGGTTATGCGTTGGCTGCGGTCGATTATCGTTTAAGTGGCGAAGCAACCTTCCCAAAACCAGTCGCGGATATTAATGATGCCATTAACTACCTTCATGACCATGCTAACAAGTACAATCTTGCCGCCGATAACGTGGTTATGATGGGGCGTTCAGCTGGTGGTCATTTAGCGGGATTGGTCGGAGCAAGCAATACGCACGGTGACATTAGCTTTTACTCCGAACCTAAGTATCGAGTGGCTGGCGTGGTGAGCTTTTTTGGCCCGACGGACCTGCTGGAGCTGGGCAACAAAGGAAGCAGACCGACCAGTAAAAAGTCGTCGGTATCTCGCTTCTTAGGTGATATTCCTAGTGAAGTACCAGAGTTAGCGGCACAAGCTTCAACGACCACCTATATAAACAGTGATGCTCCTCCTTACATTCAGTTCCATGGAACCGTAGATAAGCGAGTGCCTTTAGCGCAAAGCCAGATCCTCAAACAGACTTTAGACAAATACGGTATTGAGAATCAGCTGTTTATCGAGGAAGGTGTTGGTCATAGTGCTCCAATTTTTGATACCGATAAGTATGTACCGTATGTGATTGCGTTTTTAAAGCGACATTATCCAATCAAATAATCCCTACTTTTGTGGCGTTACAACGCGCTAGAAAGCATTCATTGAGCAATTTAAAGCCAAGTTGAACACTCAAGTTAAACTTGGCTTTTTTTCATAGTGCGCGTTCGTAACAATATTGTGTTTATTCATAACTGATCTGATCCAGTTATACAGATTACTAGAGCAGATTAAAGTTGCCATACTTTAAATAATTCATGCTTTACTAAATTAGATAAATCGCAACACGTTTCTGTCCAACAATTATTCAGAAAAGCTACCCTACATGGTTACTGTGCAGGTACGTGTCATGAGTTTTTGTGGCGAGTTAGATTAATAGCGAACAGCCCTGAAACGATAATAACAGTGCCAATTATATGGTAGGTCTCAATACCTTCACCCAAAATAATGTAACTCAATATAGCGGCTATGACAGGCATGAAATTCATCGAGAGTGAAGATTTCATGGCGCCAATCATATCGATCGCTTTTTTCCAGAGATACGTTGAAATAATGGAAAGGAGGAATACCACATAGACGATGAGTGGGATTAACTCGGTAGAAGGGATACAGTTTTCTTCAGTGCCAAATTTTTTCCCTGTTGTATGTGAAATTGAGTGATAGCAACATCCTATCATCCACACAAAAATCCCCAAAAAGTGCTAATGGTGGGCGGAATTCAATTCGATTTAGCCAAGAAATTTCATCAAGATTAAATAATTTTTTTGGAAAAAGTAGCAGGGTTACTCTTTTTTGGTTGGTTCAAGCTGTTGATTTGGTTGTGTTTTAAAATAAAAGTAGAAATAACTATCTATTCTACATGTCAGGTGTATAGTGTCAGCAGCTCAACTAGCCTAGCTAT
>NZ_AFWF01000005.1 GCF_000222605.1 Vibrio ichthyoenteri ATCC 700023
AAGGGCTTGCTCTTCCGTAGACAAAAGCCGCGACAGTATTAAAGTTTGTCATCCTCAAGAGTGAGGCACGAGCACGAGCGAGTTGGGGATCAATTTTGTAGGGAGAGCTAGCAAAGCTACCTCCCGATTCTAAAAGCGAAGCGTTCCATAGAGCGAAGCTCGTGCTCGACTCTCTATCTTTCTCGATCCTCAAAAAAAGAAAGGGTTGACGCTTTCACGTCAACCCTCACAATTATTCGCTTCTCGCTTCTCGCTTCTCGCTTCTCGCTTCTCGCTTCTCGCTTCTCGCTTCTCGCTTCTCGCTTCTCGCTTCTCGCTTCTCGCTTCTCGCTTACATACGCTCTAGCGTATCGATACCAAGAAGTGATAAACCTTGCTTGATGGTTTTCGCTGTTAGTGCAGCCATTTTCAAACGACTTTGCTTAACCGCTTCATCTTCAGCAACCAAGATTGGGCATGCTTCGTAGAAGCTAGAGAATTGACCTGCTAGTTCGAATAGGTAAGCACACATGATGTGTGGTTGGCCTTCACGTGCTACCGATTGTACCGCTTCTTCAAACTGAAGCAGTTTTGCCACTAGTGCTTTTTCTTTTTCATCTGTGATCAGAATATCGCCTTGCAGCTCATCCATTGATACACCGGCTTTGGCGAAGATAGAAGCAACGCGAGTGTAAGCGTATTGCATGTATGGCGCAGTGTTACCTTCAAATGCCAACATGTTATCCCAGTCAAACACGTAGTCAGTGGTGCGGTGCTTAGAAAGGTCAGCGTATTTCACTGCAGCCATAGCAACAGTGTTAGCAATCGTTGCTTTTTCTTCTGCGTCTAGCGTCGGGTTTTTCGATTCGATCAGCTGTGCTGCGCGTTCTTCTGCTTCATCTAGAAGATCAGCAAGACGAACAGTACCACCGGCACGAGTTTTAAATGGACGACCATCTTTACCTAGCATCATGCCAAATGCGTGGTGCTCAAGAGAAACTGATTCTGGAACGTAACCTGCTTTGCGTACGATAGTCCACGCTTGCATTAGATGCTGGTGCTGGCGAGAATCGATGAAGTAAAGCACGCGGTCCGCGCCGAGTTGCTCGTAACGGTATTTTGCACAAGCGATGTCTGTGGTGGTGTATAGGAAGCCGCCATCGCGTTTTTGCACGATAACACCCATTGCTTCGCCATCTTTGTTTTTGTATTCGTCTAGGAAGACAACTTGCGCACCTTCGCTTTCAACCGCAAGGCCTTGAGCTTGCAAATCAGCAACGATTTTTGGCAGCATGTCGTTGTACTTACTCTCACCCATTACGTCGTCACGAGTTAGTGATACGTTAAGGCGATCGTAGTTACGCTGGTTTTGGATCATCGTAACATCAACCAGTTTCTTCCACATTTCTGCGCAGAACTCGTCACCACCTTGCAGTTTTACCACGTAAGCGCGTGCTTTCGCTGCAAACTCTTCGTCTTCATCGTACAGTTTCTTCGATTCACGGTAGAAGGCTTCAAGGTCTGAAAGTTCCATAGATACTTCGCCAGACTCTTGCTGTACACGCTCAAGGTTTGCAATCAGCATACCGAACTGAGTACCCCAGTCACCAATGTGGTTAGCACGGATTACGTTATGGCCAAGGAATTCAAGCGTGCGGACCACTGCGTCACCGATGATGGTTGAACGTAAGTGACCAACGTGCATTTCTTTCGCAACGTTTGGTGCTGAGTAGTCTGCCACGATGGTTTGTGCTGCTTCAGCGGTTACGCCTAAACGAGCGTCAGTCAATGCTGCTTCTGCTTGCTTGGCTAGAAACTCTTCAGATAGGAAGATGTTGATGAAACCAGGACCTGCGATTTCTGTTTTGCTCGCGATACCGTCTAGGTCTAGAACATCCAGTACTTTTTGCGCAAATTCTCGAGGGTTAGTGCCAAGTTGCTTAGCAACGCCCATGACACCATTTGCTTGGTAATCACCAAACTGTGCTTTTGCAGATTGGCGAACAACGGCAGGACTGCCTGCAGGTGCGCCAGCGGCTTCGAGAGCCTGAGATACTTTGTCATTAATCAGTGCTTGGATATTCACACGCGTTTCCTTCATTTCAAGGACGAAGAACTCAACATGATTATGGCTGAGTTCTGTTGGAGTTCACAAAAATGGCGCTAATGATAACAATTTTATTGCTTGTCATATAGAGAGGATAAGGTGAAATTTAGACTTTTTATAGCCAATAGAAATTAACGAGGTTTGCGATTACTATAGCGGCCCCCATTTCCACATAAAAATGAGAACAGAAATGCCGACACAATTGGAAGCTAAACGCTTAACTCCACTACAAATGCGACAAGATTTGCCTTCGTTTACCGCAAAAATTGACGCTTTGGCTGAGCTAATAGAGATCGATCTTTCGTTGTTTCAAGCGGATCATATCGCACTGCGAATTAATGATGCTGAGATGGCTAAGCAAGCGCATCAAGCGTGGTCTGATTACGGTCAGGTGATCTCTCAGGCAGAAATTAACGGTCGACCAATTGTGGTAATCGCTTTTGACACGCCATTAATCAGCAATGGGTGGGAGATAGAATGTCTGGAATTACCTTATCCGGCGCCGGGGAAAAGCTACCCTATTGAGAGTTGGGAACACATGGAATTTGTCATTCCGTCATCAGCTCAAACAGCAGAAGAGTATTTGCTTGATTTAAAACGTCAATTTCCAGCATTTGCGGCGCGTTTTGAACAATTGGCTGATGTGGGTGTGAAAGTAAAATTATCGAGTCCGAAAGGTGAAGGAGAGCGCCTTAATAACCCGACTGTGGCGTTTAAGTACCAAGGGGTGTGCATTAAGCTCCACCCCCATACATTAAAAGCGATTGTTGCCTCAGAATTAGCCTAATTCGATGTCTTTTGGCCTCAGTTGAAACTCTTCAATTGAGCCAATTTCTTGCCCAAGGCTTAATGGTGCACAAGTTTGATGCGCATTGCCTTGGGTATGCATGATCAATCGATTGGCGGTACGAGGTTTCAGCTCGTTAACGACAAATCGAATCATATCGGTGCGTGAGAGCTTCTTCAGTTCGGCAAGAACCCGTTGACGTTGACCGAAATCCTCATCTTTATTACCAATGCCGACCCATAAACGCTGGGCTCGTCCACGCAAAGTGGTATCGGGAGTCGCAATTTGATTCCATAGACCCCGCTTACTGCTATGCCACTGATATTCGTTTAACTCTAACAGCACCATATAAAACGCATTGAGGAACTCATCGATGGAGCTGATTAACTCATTGGGCGCAGCATTTGGTGATTGCACATACAGCACGATACCGGGATGTCGGTTTAGCGGCATATTACCAGTACCGACCATATAGCCTAACTGTTGCTTGGTACGAATTTCATGGAAGAAGGTCGCCGACATCAGATGGTTGGCTAACGAATAAAGCGCAATATTTTTTGCGTCGGTATCGTCGCATTGATAGTAAACCACGATCGCAGAATCTTCTTGATTGCACACAATCTCTCGCTGGAACGTCCCATTCTTACCGAGCATCACCAGAGGGCGCAGAGCCTCTTCATATTGCTGATCCTGAACGCGCATCGCTTCTTTTAATGTTTCACCCAACACCAAAGCATCGCTTTGAGTCCAATCACCATAAACAAACATTTCTACATGCAACTCGGCCAGAATCGCTTGGACAAAATGGGAGAGAGAGTCGACTTCAATGCTTTCTAATGCTTCCACTAGGGCTGCGTATGGAGGGTTGTTGGGTTGCAAGATCCCCGTCATTGCATTAAAAAGTTGCGAAATAGGACGATCTTGCGCTGAATTTTGCCAATTTCTTAATAGTTGAGTTTTAATCGTGTCGAAACGCTTTTTACTAAACTCTCGATTAGCAAAGCGCTTTAGGATCATTTTTAGCAGTTCTGGCTGCTTTTCACTGAAGCCTGAAATAGTCAGTGTTACGCCGCCTTGATGTGCGTAAAGGTTATAGCCCATTCCGGCAATTTCGGCTTGGTAGGTTTCTTTTGCTAAGGCGTCGAGGAACATCTCAACACATAAGCGAGTTTTGACGATATTCACTGGGTTGGCCACCGCGTGAGGGCTATCGATAGCGATATACATCACCCCTTTTGGCACGCGAAATTCATTGTCTTGTAAATGCCACAATTTAAACCCAGGTAAATCCTGCAGTAGTGTAGGGACTTCGGATTCTGTCTCTAACGCTTTGGGTGTTAGGTCATAGCAGATGAAAGGATTGCGGTCAGGCAACGCCATGGTGATTTGTGATGGTTGCTGGTAAAACTCACGCTGTTGTTGGCTTAGAGGAACGACAGAGTATGGGGTGAAATACCATTTTGCTTCTTCATCGTAATGCAATTCTTTGGCAATCAAGGTTACGCGTAGATTATCAATCGTAAATTGCTGAGCCAACTCTTTGAGTAATTCTGGCTGGTATTCTGCCATCATAAAGTCACCGTAAATGGTGTCTTCACTGGCGTAATGCTGCATGTTAATGACGAGATGGCTGACCAAGTCCATTGCACGAGTCGGCTCTTGGAAGCGAAATGCCGATTCTAGTACGGCTTGTTTTTCATAGTAACGCCAGTCGTCAAGACCACGGGCTTTGATCACCGCAATGTAGTTAAAAATGGCCTGAATTATCTCATCGGTATGCTCAAGGCCTTGTTGGGTGAGGGTGCAGCTAACAGTAAACTCGCGATAATTACTACCACTCACGCCCCCTCCGGCTGACAATGATGTAATCCATCCCGCATCTTTAAGTGCGAGCATCAAACTGCCTTCACCTTCATAGCCAAGTAAGTGGGCAAAGTAGGAAAGTGGTTTAGTGCGATAATAGCTATCCATGCTTGGCATCGGAAAGGTCAAGATCAGCTTACGGATCTCTTTGACCGGTTCAACATTAACCCAAATGCTGGTGGATCTCAGATCCGTATAGGGGACCTGAATCTCTTTGCCGGCAAGATTTAGATTAGCGATGGTGGCAAATTTTTCATCAGCCCATTGTTCTAATTCATCGAGAGTTTGTGGGCCGATCAACGCTAATGTCATCAAATCAGCAGAGTAGTGCTGTTGATGGAAGGCAATGATTTCATCGCGAATGGATTTACCGTCACGATCACCTAACGTTTCGTGATTACCAACTGAAAATTTAGCAAACGGATGGTCTGGATTGATGATCTCTTTATTGACTTGGTACAAGCGGCGAGAATCGTCATTGAGTTTCATCTTGTATTCAGAGTCGACGGCTTGACGTTCTTTATCGAGTGCTTCGGCGTTAAACAACGGTGCACTAAAAAATTGGCTAAAGCGATCTAAGCTATTTTCAAAGGCGTTCGGGTCACAATCAAAGAAGAAACACGTATGTTCGGTTCCTGTCCAAGCGTTGTTGCTGCCGCCATGTTGGCTAGTGTAGCTTTGAAATTCCCCCACCTTAGGGTATTTCTCAGTACCAAGAAACAGCATATGCTCAAGGTAATGGGCCATGCCTTGACGCTCAATAGGATCATCAAAATGGCCGACATTCACCGCAAGTGCCGCCGCTGATTTTTGTGCATGTACATCGTGAATCAATAGCGCTCTTAATCCATTGCTTAGGGTGTGATATCGGTATTGATTTGTATCATTTGGGCTTACATGCACAATTATTCTCCATGCGTTGGCGTAGACAGTAAGTATGTACGCGTTTTTTATGGCTGCCAATTTTCAATCTTATGTTGAATCACACCAAAGTAAATCAATGGTTAAAAACAGATTGAAACAAAAACCTCGAGCTTACCCTTAAGATTGTTAAGAAAGTCCGAGTCTTTGGCAAGTTACTTGATATAATTAATTTTATTACTCATGCCCAAGAGATGTTGTGAGAAAGTCTTCGATCTCACACAACAGGATATAATATGAAAATCGTCATAATGCGCCACGGTGAAGCTGAACACTTTGCTTCAAGTGATGAAGAACGTTCGTTAACCGCTTATGGTCGTTCGACATCTTATTCGGTCGCTCAACGTTGTGTGGCTCAAGGTACGCAGCAGTTTGACAAAGTGCTGGTAAGTCCCTACTTACGTGCACAACAAACGTGGCAAGAAATCTCGCCTTTGTTTGACGCGAAGTCGGTGGAGCAGTGTGAAGACATTACGCCTTATGGTGACTCGATGACCGTAGTTGAATATATTCGAGCGATTGCTGAAGTAGAACAGTTACAATCGGTGCTTTTGGTGTCGCACCTTCCGTTAGTGGGTTATCTAACGGCCGATTTTGTGACTGATATGGCTCCGCCTATGTTCCCAACCTCAGGACTCGTCAGTATTGAGTACGATCTTGAAGCGTGCCGCGGTAATTTAGTTTGGAATATCAATCCGTAAAACGCCAAGCCCATCGTAGTGCCATAATTTTGACATTTTCGGTGGACTAAAATTTGCATAAATGAGTTACTGTTTGTGCAAGCCATTAATTTTAGTCGAATTAGCCCGAGTCTATGAAGTTTTCTCTGCCATTTGCGGATAAGTTACCTCCGATACCCCAGCGAGCAATACCTGCTATCGGCGCACCAGTTATGGTGTTGTCGACCTTGGCGATGGTGGTTCTACCCATCCCTGCGTTTTTGCTCGACTTATTCTTCACCTTCAACATCGCTTTGTCGATGGTAGTTCTACTGGTTACGGTTTATACCCGACGCCCGCTAGACTTTGCGGCTTTTCCGACGGTTTTGCTGATCGCCACGCTATTGCGTTTGGCATTGAACGTTGCTTCAACGCGTGTGGTTTTGCTCTATGGTCACGAAGGGCCAGGTGCCGCGGGTAACGTAATCGAAGCATTTGGTAATGTTGTTATCGGTGGTAACTATGCCGTCGGTCTTGTGGTGTTCATCATCTTGATGATCATCAACTTTATGGTTGTTACCAAAGGTGCTGGCCGTATTTCGGAAGTAAGCGCCCGCTTTACCTTGGATGCCTTGCCTGGTAAACAAATGGCGATCGATGCCGATTTGAATGCTGGCTTGATTGACCAAGACCAAGCACGAACCCGTCGCCAAGAAGTAACCAAAGAAGCGGACTTCTATGGTTCGATGGATGGTGCCTCTAAGTTTGTTAAAGGCGATGCCATTGCAGGTATTTTGATCCTCTTCATCAACATCATCGGCGGCCTTGCTATCGGTATGGCGCAGTATGGACTGGGTTTTGGCGAAGCGATGAAGATTTACACGCTACTGACCATCGGTGATGGTTTGGTTGCACAGATCCCATCTCTACTACTGTCTATTGGCGCGGCTATCATGGTGACGCGTCAAAATACCGATGAAGACATGGGCGAAGTGCTGGTCTTCCAACTGTTTGATAACCCGAAAGCCCTGACGGTTACTGCGATCATCATGTTTATCATGGGTATCGTTCCGGGTATGCCACACTTCGCTTTCTTGCTCTTAGCGGCGATGTCAGGTGGCGGTGCTTACTGGATGCATCGTAAACAGCAGAAAAAAATCGAAGAAAAAGCCAATCCACCTGCTTTACAAGAAGCCGAGCCATCCACGCCTAGAGAACTATCGTGGGAAGATGTACAACCCGTTGATATTATTGGTCTTGAAGTGGGTTATCGTCTTATTCCGTTGGTCGATAGAGACCAAGGTGGCGAACTGCTGGAACGTGTTAAAGGGGTACGTAAGAAGCTATCGCAAGACTTCGGCTTTTTGATCCCTGCGGTGCACATTCGTGACAACCTCGAATTAACCCCAAACAGCTACCGCATCACGTTAATGGGCGTGGCAGTCGGTGAGGCTGAGATTCGCCCTGACCAAGAGCTTGCCATCAACCCTGGACAAGTCTATGGCATGATAGAAGGCGAAGTGACTATCGACCCCGCTTTTGGTTTAGAAGCGACATGGATTCGTGAAGATTACCGTGAACATGCGCAAGCGTTGGGTTACACCGTAGTGGACTCATCCACCGTATTGGCAACGCATTTAAGTCAGCTCCTAACCAACAATGCCTCGCAACTGCTTGGCCATGAAGAAGTACAGAACCTGCTGGAAATGCTGGGGCGCAGCACACCAAAATTGGTTGAAAACTTCGTGCCTGATCAGTTACCACTAGGCGTGGTAGTGAAAGTGCTGCAGAACTTGCTCAATGAAGGGGTGCCGATCCGAGATATTCGCACTATAGTGCAGACCTTGTCTGAATACTCGGCCAAGAGTCAAGAAGCTGACATTCTTACAGCGGCAGTACGCATCTCGCTAAAACGATTAATTGTTCAGGAAATCAATGGTATAGAGCCAGAATTGCCGGTAATAACGCTGATTCCTGAGCTGGAACAAATCTTGCATCAAACAATGCAAGCATCCGGAGGAGAGTCTGCCGGTATTGAGCCTGGCCTTGCCGAGCGTTTGCAAATGTCATTAAGTCAAGCAACGCAAGAACAAGAGCTAAAAGGGGAAGCGGCGGTATTGCTTACCTCAGGCGTACTACGTTCGACTCTTGCGAAATTCGTCAAGAATACGATACCGACATTGCGCGTACTCTCTTATCAAGAGATCCCTGATGAGAAGCAGATTCGCATCGTACAAGCGGTAGGTAATTAGTTCTGTTACGACCAATAATGGATATCGACTTTGAAGATTAAACGATTTTTTGCCAAAGATATGAGAACGGCATTACTCCAAGTGAAAGAAGAGCTTGGGGTCGATGCAGTGATCATGTCGAATAAAAAAGTCGCTGGTGGTGTAGAGATTGTCGCTGCAGTTGATGGCGATTCTGCGGCTGCTAAGTCGAGCAGTAGTTATGGTTCAAGACCACGCACTGCTCAAGCGCAACCGCAAACTCAAATCTCACCAAGTTTGGCACTGCGCGAGGAGTCTCGCCAATTAGATGACGATCGCGTCAGCTTAAATGCAAGCGCAGAAAATGGTCGCTCAATGACCAAGCGTTTTGCCAGCATGCTCAAACAATACAGTACCAGCAAAGGTGGATATGAAGAGCCGGAAAACTCGCCCGGTGAAGATTCGCTGACTGCGTTACTAAAGCGACAAAATTCGCTTCGCCATCAATCTTCAGCGAGTGATATCAAACTCAAAGAAGACTCCCCGCTTGCACGCCTGATCGCTGAAGATCGCCGTATTGAGCGCCCTGCGCCGAAACTCGATCCATCCCGCTATGAGCGTGGACAACCGCGAGAGCAAGCAGTATCGAACGAAGAATTGACCGATATGCGCGAAGAGATGACCTCAATTCGTCGCCTATTGGAGCACCAAGTCTCAGGCTTGATGTGGCAAGAAGTAGAGCGTCGCGAACCATTGCGCGCCATGCTGATCAAACGATTAGAGCGTATGGGGTTATCCTCTGAACTGGCCGATCAGTTGGCTTGTTACATTCCAGAAGATACGCCACCGAAAAAAGCATGGAAAGCCTTGCTTGGCCTTGTTGCCGACCAAGTACCTATTTCAAAACAAGATATTTTAAAACGTGGTGGCGTCGTTGCGCTATTAGGCCCAACCGGAGTGGGGAAAACCACCACCGTCGCTAAACTTGCGGCTCGTGCAGCTATGGAGTTTGGTTCTGATAACGTGGCACTGGTGACGACAGATACTTACCGTATCGGAGCACATGAACAATTGGCTATTTATGGCCGAATCATGGGTTGCCCAGTAAAAGTAGCTAAAGATTCCAACGAGTTAGCCGATGTAATATACCAGTTACGCCATCGTCGTTTAGTACTAGTGGATACGGCCGGTATGGGGCAGCGAGATGTTCGACTTTCTGAGCAGCTTGATACCTTAATGCAAAATAGCGATGAAGTGATTCACAGTTACCTTGTATTACCAGCGACCGCACAACGGAAAGTATTACAAGAAACCATCGATCATTTTAAACGTATACCACTTTCAGGCTGTATTTTAACCAAGCTCGATGAGTCACTTAGCTTAGGTGAGTTTGTCAGTGTCGTAGTACAAAATGCACTGCCTGTAGCATATATCGCGAACGGACAGCGCGTACCAGAAGATATCGTCATAGCTCAGCCCAAGTATATGGTGGCGAAAGCGAATGATTTATTAGAGAAATCGGCGGACGATGAACCTCACTATTGGAATAGTGAAGCAGAAAGGTTCTAGGCGGCGACGATTATGACAGAGAATATGATACAAGACCAAGCAAGCGGATTACGCCGCCTAACACAGCCATCATTAACCAAGGTTATTTCGGTCACCGGTGGTAAAGGTGGGGTGGGTAAATCAAATGTGACTCTCGGCCTTGCAATTTGCATGGCTCGCCAAGGCAAAAAGGTAACGGTTCTTGATGCAGACTTAGGTCTGGCCAACGTAGACGTCATGTTGGGCATCAGAGCAAAACGTAACCTAGGCCATGTGCTTGCCGGCGAATGTGAGTTGGCAGATGCGATCGTTGAAGGCCCTTACGGTATCAAAATCATTCCTGCCACTTCAGGTGCTCAGGCGATGACCGAACTAAGCCACGCGCAACATGTGGGGTTGATTCGTGCTTTTGGTAGCCTAGAAGATGAAATGGATGTGCTGTTGATTGATACCGCAGCCGGTATTTCCGATATGGTGATCAGCTTTTCACGCGCAGCCCAAGATGTCGTGGTAGTGGTTTGTGATGAGCCAACATCCATCACGGATGCCTATGCGTTGATCAAACTACTGAGCAAGGACCATCAGGTTCAACGCTTCAAAATTGTTGCAAATATGGTCAGAAGTTACCGTGAAGGCCGAGAATTGTTTGCAAAGTTGACCTTAGTCACAGAGAGATTCTTGAATGTGAGCCTTGATCTAGTCGCATGTATCCCACTAGATGATAAAGTGCGACAAGCGGTTAAAAAACAAAAAATTGTGGTGGATGCCTTTCCGCGTTCGCCTGCTGCATTAGCGTTAAGTTCGCTTGCGAACAAGGCGTTAACTTGGCCAATTCCGAAAACTCCAAGCGGACATTTGGAATTTTTCGTTGAACGATTACTAAATCGAACAGAATCAGTAGAGGAACCATTTGGTGAATAAGGCATTGACCTACGACCAATACGGCAATCACAACAGCCAACGAGTATTTTTAGAAAAATACTCGGTGTTAGTGAAACGTATTGCTCATCACTTGCTTGGCCGTTTGCCACCAAGTGTTCAGGTTGAAGATCTTATTCAAGCGGGAATGATTGGCCTTCTTGAAGCGCAAAAGAATTATGATGGTAGCAAAGGGGCAAGTTTTGAGACCTATGCTGGAATCCGCATTCGTGGCGCTATGCTTGACGACATTCGTCGTGGAGACTGGGTACCGCGTTCAGTGCATAAACACAGTCGCGAGTTTAACCAAGCCATTGCAACTTTAGAAGGACAACTAAATCGAGACCCGACAGACGCCGAAGTGGCAAATTTTGTTGGGATGAGTCTGAATCAATACCACAGCATATTGGCAGACATAAATTGTTCTCGCTTAGTAGGGATCGAAGACTTGGGCGTCTCTGACGATGTCATCAAATCCGATGATGACTCAGAAGAAAATACACCGTTTCAAGGTGTTGCGGATGAATCTTTCCGTAAAGCTCTGGTAGAATCGATAAAATCTTTACCAGAGCGTGAAGCTTTAGTGCTATCTCTTTACTACGACGAAGAGTTGAACCTAAAAGAAATCGGTGAAGTGATTGGAGTTAGCGAATCACGCGTTAGCCAAATCCTGAGCCAATCAATGCAACGTTTGCGCACTAAGTTAAGTGCGTGGACAAATAATGACTAGAAATCACTGAAATCATACTCAGTGGAGGCAATTTTGAATAAAAACATGAAAATCCTTATTGTTGACGATTTTTCAACAATGCGCCGTATCGTTAAAAACCTACTTCGTGATTTGGGTTTCAATAATACCCAAGAAGCGGACGACGGCTTAACAGCATTGCCTATGCTCAAGAAGGGCGATTTCGATTTTGTCGTGACTGACTGGAATATGCCAGGCATGCAAGGTATTGACTTGCTTAAGCATGTGCGCGCAGATGCGGAACTAAAACACCTACCTGTATTGATGATCACAGCAGAAGCGAAGCGTGAGCAAATCATCGAAGCAGCTCAAGCTGGTGTGAATGGCTACATCGTAAAACCATTTACAGCGGCAACACTGAAAGAGAAATTAGACAAAATTTTTGAGCGTTTATAGTCAAGTTTTTGACTGTAGCTATTCGGCGACAAAGGCCAATTAGTAATGATTTCATTAGAACAGGCAAAACAACTTGTTGAACTGTTAGAAAGTGGTCAGCAGCAGGAAGCAGATGCTCTTGTAAAAAATATCAACGACGCGACAAGCGAACCAAAATTGCAAGAAATCGGCGAACTAACTCGTGAGTTACAAGAGTCGATTAGGCAATTTCGCCTTGATGACCGTATCGCTGAACTTACCAATGACGAAATTCCTGATGCAAGGGAACGCCTCCAATACGTCATTGAAAAAACAGAAGTTGCAGCGAACAAAACCATGGATGCGGTGGATCGATGTATGCCGATTGCCGACAACCTTCATGACGGCTTATTAAAGGTGCGTCCACAATGGAATGAGTTGATGCATGGCAAGATTGAGCTTACGGAATTTAAAGCTCTCTGCCATCGAATTGATGAACTATTGGGACAAGTTGAAGGGAACAGTAGTGAGTTACACAGTCTGTTGACTGACATTCTAATGGCTCAGGATTTCCAAGACTTAACCGGACAAATTATTCGTCGTGTCATTGAGTTAGTGCACGAGGTTGAAGTTCGCCTCGGTGATATTCTTACGGCGTTCGGTGACGACAAACCGGAATCAGACGCAACTAACAACAAGAAAAAAGCATCAACTGATCCTGAAGGGCCAATATTAAACCCTCACGAAAGGGCGGATGCGGTTTCATCACAAGACGAAGTCGATGACTTACTCTCAAGTCTTGGGTTTTAGAGGTAACTTATGAGCTACGAATTAGACGAAGATATTCTTCAGGACTTTTTAGTTGAGGCGGGTGAGATTCTAGAGCTGCTTTCAGAGCAGTTGGTAGAGCTTGAAAACAACCCGGATGATAAAGATCTACTTAACGCCATTTTCCGTGGTTTCCACACGGTAAAAGGTGGGGCTGGTTTCTTGGCGCTAACCGAACTGGTTGATACTTGTCACGGTGCCGAAAACGTGTTTGATATTCTACGTAATGGGCAACGTAAAGTAACTGCAGACCTAATGGATACAATGCTACGTGCATTGGACGCTGTTAACCTACAGTTTCAAGCAGTTCAAGACGGCGAACCTCTACCTCCTTCAGAACAATCCCTTCTTGATGAATTACATCGTCTAAGCAAGCCTGCTTCAGCAGAAGAGGCTGTCGTAGCTGCACCAGTAGCAGCTGAACCTGTGATTGAAGTTGCCCCTGTCGTTGAAGCGCCAGCACCTGTGGCTGCGGCAGTGAGTGAGTCGGCAAACTCAATCGACGAGATTACGCAAGACGAATTTGAAAAGCTACTTGATGAGTTGCATGGTTCAGGCACTGCGCCCGGTGGTTCGGCGCCAGCACCTGCTCCTCAAGCTGCACCTGCGCCAGTGATGGAAAGCAGTGGCGATATTACCGATGATGAATTTGAAAAGTTATTGGATGAATTACATGGCTTAGGCAAAGGTCCGGGTAAAGAAGAAAACGTTGTTGCGAGTGCGCCTCCTGCACCGGCAGCGCCAACTCCAGCACCTGCGGCAAGCTCTGGCGATGAAGATCTGATGACTGACGCCGAGTTTGAAAAATTACTCGACGAATTGCATGGACAAGGCAAAGGCCCAAGTCCAGAAGAGCTTGAAGCGGCCACTAAGCCGGTTGCGCAAGTAGAAGCTCCAGTTGTCGCAGATCCAGAAGCGGTTGCTCCACCACCAGTGGTTCCAGCCCCTGTTGCTGCTACGCCTGCTCCGGTGAAGAAAGATGCACCAGTACCGGCGAAAAAACAACAAGCTGAGGCGACCGTACGCGTAGACACCTCAACGCTCGATATCATCATGAATATGGTGGGTGAGTTGGTATTGGTTCGTAACCGATTATTGAGCCTTGGCTTAAATAGCGCTGATGAAGAAATGTCAAAAGCGGTATCTAACCTTGATGTCGTGACCGCCGATCTACAAGGCGCGGTGATGAAAACGCGTATGCAGCCAATTAAGAAAGTATTTGGCCGTTTCCCTCGCGTGGTCCGTGATCTTGCGCGTAGCTTGAATAAAGACATCACGCTAGAAATGCGTGGTGAAGATACCGATTTGGATAAAAACTTAGTAGAAGCACTTGCGGACCCATTGATCCACTTGGTGCGAAACTCAGTTGACCATGGTATCGAAATGCCGGAAGACCGCGTAAAAGCGGGTAAATCACGCACCGGTAAAGTGATTCTATCCGCTGCACAAGAAGGTGATCATATCCAGCTTGCGATCGTTGATGATGGCGGCGGTATGAACCCTGACGTGTTGCGTGGCATTGCAGTTAAACGCGGTATGATGGATGAAGATGCAGCATCACGCTTGACCGACAAAGAGTGTTTCAACCTTATCTTTATGCCGGGCTTCTCGAGTAAAGAGAAAATCTCAGATATCTCAGGCCGTGGTGTCGGTATGGACGTAGTGAAAACGGCCATCAATACCCTAAACGGTTCGATTGATATTGATTCAGAGATGGGCAAAGGTACTCAGATTACCATCAAGGTACCATTGACTCTTGCGATACTACCGACCTTGATGGTTGGTGTTGCAGGACATCCATTTGCCTTGCCATTGGCGAGCGTGAACGAAATCTTCCACCTAGACCTTAGCCGCACTAACGTGGTTGATGGCCAATTGACCATTATCGTTCGCGATAAGTCTATCCCACTGTTCTATTTACAAAACTGGTTAGCGCCACGTGCAGGCTTTGTCGAGCAACGTAAAGGCCACGGTCATGTTGTTATTGTGCAGTTAGGCAGCCAGCGTGTCGGTTTTGTGGTCGATACCTTAATTGGACAAGAAGAAGTCGTGATTAAGCCGCTCGATAATCTGCTGCAAGGTACGCCAGGTATGGCGGGTGCAACGATCACCAGCGATGGACATATTGCCTTGATTTTAGATGTGCCTGATTTGCTTAAACGCTATGCATCAGCTTCTCGAATCTAAGTAATCGTTGAACAATTAAAGGAAAATCATGGCAATAAGAGTTTTAGTCGTCGACGATTCTAGTTTTTTTCGTCGTAGAGTCAGCGAGATTATTAATTCCGACGCGCGTCTAGAAGTTCTAGACGTCGCGACCAACGGAAAAGAAGCAGTAGAGAAAGCGCTGCAGCTTAAACCTGACGTTATTACGATGGATATTGAAATGCCTGTGATGGACGGTATTACTGCCGTTCGTGAAATCATGGCATCGAATCCTATTCCTATTTTGATGTTTTCATCGTTGACCCACGATGGCGCCAAAGCCACTTTAGATGCTTTGGATGCGGGCGCTCTGGATTTCTTACCGAAAAAGTTTGAAGACATTGCGCGCAACCGTGATGAGGCGGTTAGCCTACTGCAACAACGTGTGATTCAAATTGCTGCGCGTCGTAATTTTATGCGTCGCCCTGCTGCACCGCGCACTGTCCCAGCGGCTGCTTCGACAGCGACCACGGCAAGAGCGACGACGTCAGCATTGCGCAGTGCACCAACCGCAGCGCCTACCGCTCGTCCGGTATCACCTGCAGCACGCTTCAAAGCCAGTGGTAAAAAATATCAATTGACGGCAATTGGCACCTCCACCGGTGGTCCTGTTGCTCTGCAGAAAATACTGACTAAGTTGCCAGCAAACTACCCACACCCAATCGTGCTGATTCAGCATATGCCAGCAACATTTACCGCGGCATTTGCCAGTCGCTTAAATTCACTGTGTAAGATTGAAGTGAAAGAAGCGGCCGACGGCGATGTTCTAAGACCGGGCGTTGCTTATCTTGCTCCAGGTGGTAAACAGATGATGGTCGAAGGTCGTCCTGGTTCTGCTAAATTACGCATCATTGATGGCGGCGAGCGCATGAACTACAAGCCATGCGTGGATGTAACGTTTGGTAGTGCAGCAAAAGTCTACGCAGATAAAGTCTTGTCTATGGTGCTCACAGGTATGGGTGCGGATGGGCGCGAAGGTGCACGTATGCTGAAAACAGCAGGTGCAACCATTTGGGCGCAAGACGAAGAAAGCTGTGTTGTGTACGGCATGCCTCAAGCGGTGGCAAAGGCGGGGATTTCAACCGAAGATCTTCCGTTAGAGCGAATTGCTGAACGTATGTTGGTCGAAGTCGGCCTAGCTTAGAGGTAAGGCAATGATCGTTTGGAGTATTGCAAACCAGAAAGGTGGCGTTGGTAAAACGACGACCACCATTACGTTGGCTGGTTTGTTAAGCAAACAAGGTAAGCGAGTATTACTAGTGGATACTGATCCACATGGCTCCCTCACGACTTATTTGGGTTATGACTCTGATAACGTGCCTTCTAGCTTGTTCGATCTGTTTCAATTAAAAGAGTTTACCGAGCATTCCGTGATGCCACTGGTCATGGACAGTGATATTCAAGGTATTGATATCATTCCAGCGCATATGTCATTAGCGACACTGGACCGTGTGATGGGCAACCGGAGTGGAATGGGCTTGATTCTCAAACGCGCTTTAGCCGCGGTTAAGAATCACTATGACTATGTTCTTATTGATTGTCCGCCGATTCTTGGCGTTATGATGGTTAATGCTCTCGCGGCCAGTGATCGCATATTGATTCCAGTACAAACGGAATTTTTGGCGATGAAAGGGCTTGAGCGTATGGTGAGAACGTTGGCGATTATGCAAAAATCGCGTAATAAAGCGTTTAAAGTCACCATCATTCCAACCATGTATGACAAGCGAACGCGGGCATCGCTACAAACGTTGCAGCAGCTTAAGAAAGATTACCCAAATCAAGTTTGGTCATCCGCGGTACCGATTGATACCAAATTTAGAGATGCAAGTATTAAGCATTTGCCGGTTTCTCACTTTGCCTCAGGCAGTCGAGGTGTCTTTGCTTATAAACAATTGCTTTTGCACCTAGAGAGGCTGGCGATTAATGAGTGAAGAGATACAACTTTCCAGTGAAAAAGCGTTAGATGACTACTTCAATTCATTATTATTTGAAGATGAAGAGTTACAAGCACTTGTGACCCCCGATGTGGATGACACTATGCTTGCAGAGCCAGAGCCAGAGCCAGAGCCAGAGCCAGAGCCAGAGCCAGAGCCAGAGCCAGAGCCAGAGCCAGCAATCGATGACTATGCGCTTGAGCCAATGATTCAAGTTACTGAAGATACGTACTTTTATCATCCGATAACGGCTGAAATTGAAGTACCGAATCTTGAAGATGTTGAACGGTTACTAAAACAACTTGAAGCCTCTAATCCAGTTGAAGATCTTGAGCTGGATGAAGTGATGGACCAAAATACCGTCCAGATCGCCCAAGAGGTTCAGGCCAAAGAGTTAACGGAAGAAATTCAAGAGTGGGATCTAGAGCCTTACGCTGAAACCGTTGAAGAGCCAGCAATTATGCAGGAAATCGAGCCGACCTATGTTGAGCCGATTGCCCCTGCAGTTGAAGTTTCTGCAACACAAGTTTCTGCTCATGAGGTGATTGATTCAGAGCCTGCTCTCGAAACTGATATACAGAGTATTCCAGAAACGCAAGCGGGCGGCCTACTTACCAGCACTTGGCAAAGTACCCAACGCGAGCAAGATTTTCAGGTGCTCTATTTTGATGTTAACGGTGTTACGTTTGCGGTGCCGCTCGACGAGCTTGGTGGTATCCACCAATTGTCGACACTGAGTCACCTGATCGGGCGACCAGCTTGGTATCTCGGTTTACAGTCGACTCGTGAAGCCCAATATGATGTGGTTGATACTGCGAAGTGGGTGATGGCGGATAAGTTAGCCAACGACGACTACAAAGAAGAATACAAATATATTGTTATGCTCGGTTCGAGTCTTTGGGGCTTAGCCTCAACACAGCTGATGGGGACAGAGCTCCTCAATGCTGAAAAGGTTCGCTGGCGAGAAACAGCAGGTAAACGACCATGGCTAGCAGGCATGGTGAAAGAAAAAATGTGCGCTTTGATCCATGTTGAAGCATTGATCACTATGCTAAATGCTGGACTTGATGTAAAAGCATTAGACTATTAGAAATGTACGCCGATAAGGGCTTAGAGAGGTTAAGGTATGTCTCATACTAGCGAAGTTGAAGTGAGAAAAGATCAGTCAAATGACGAAGTGCTTCAGTGGGTGACGTTCCAATTAGAAGAAGAAACTTACGGCATTAACGTAATGCAAGTACGTGAAGTTCTACGTTATACGGAAATTGCTCCAGTACCGGGTGCACCAGACTATGTTCTTGGTATCATCAACCTTCGTGGCAACGTTGTGACTGTTATCGATACACGTTCTCGCTTTGGTTTGATGGAAGGTGAAATCACCGATAACACTCGTATTATCGTTATCGAATCTGAGCACCAAGTTATCGGTATTCTGGTCGACAGCGTTGCGGAAGTGGTTTACCTACGTTCTTCTGAAATTGATACGACGCCAAGCGTTGGTACAGATGAAAGTGCGAAATTCATTCAAGGTGTGAGCAACCGCGAAGGCAAGCTACTGATCTTGGTTGATTTGAACAAGCTTCTTTCTGACGAAGAATGGGATGAGATGGCTCATCTGTAATGAATATTGATACTAGCTGGCTTAGTGAAGCTCCTGCGATTACCGCAGGAGCGATAACGTTTGTATTACTCATATTGCTATTTAGCGTATTGCGAGCGAAACGCAACCAGCGTCTTGCTGCTGAGCAGGTCAGGCAACAACACCGTCACCTTGAAAGAGAGCTACAAAAAGCCAATAAGCAGCTTTTAGAGGTTCGTTCAGTGGTGATCGGCTTAGGCCAAAAGGTCAGCGAGCAAGAAGATATTATTCAACATCTTCTCCAGAGAATTAAAGAGCTAGAACAGGCGGACGGTGACGGCCGTATGTATTCGCGAGCAACCAAAATGGTTCAGCTTGGTGCGGATTTGAATGAACTGATAGAAGAGTGTGAACTGCCAAAAGCAGAGGCGGAGTTAATGATGTCTTTGCAAAACAAATTGTCAGGTCGCGAAAAAATCCCGCCTCTTGAAGGCATGCACGACCCATCGTTGTTAAAACGACGTCGGATGCAAGGGAAGTAATACCAAAAGGATGCCACTAGGCATCCTTTTTTGATCCGGCTAAGCCACTACTGAGGGATTGGTATGATCGTATGTAGCCAAATAATGACAATTGAGTCAAATTATAGATAAATATTAATAACTTCTTACTTAGTTTCGTGATTCGTAAAGCTCTAGCACTATGTTGTCAAAAAGTGGCTGTGGTAAGATATTCACTCCAATTTCCTTAGTGACTGCACATGCTTGAAGTAAAACAATTAACGGCAATTCGCGATGAAAGAGTTTTGTTCGAATCTCTGTCTTTTAAAATAGAGAGTGGCGAACTGGTTCAAATCGAGGGTCGTAACGGTACCGGCAAAACAACCTTGCTGCGTATCGTCACAGGATTGGGTGACCGAGATGATGGCGAAATTTTTTGGAACAATGAAGCGATTGAATCAAACCGCGATGCATACCATCAAGATTTGTTGTTTTTAGGCCATCAAACGGGGATCAAAAGAGAGCTAACCGCGTATGAAAACCTGCGATTTTACATTTCGATCCATAGTAAAAAACCGGCCGATAAAGAGACGATCTATAATGCTTTGATTAAGGTAGGTTTAGCGGGAAGAGAAGATGTACCAGTAGCGCAGCTTTCTGCCGGTCAGCAACGCCGTGTTGCGTTAGCTCGTTTATGGTTAAGCGATCATAAACTGTGGATCTTAGATGAGCCACTAACGGCAATCGATAAGCAGGGTGTTAAAGTACTCGAAGCGTTGTTTCTTAAGCATGCTGAGCAAGGTGGCATTGTGGTTTTGACTACCCACCAAGATATGTTTGCTGATAATCCAAAACTGAGAAAAATTAAGTTGGGTGGTTAACTGTGTTTGGCATTATGAACTCCATTATTCGACGTGAGCTGTTAATCGCGTTTCGTCGCCAAGCGGATGTATTTAACCCTTTGTGGTTTTTCATCATTGTTATTACCTTGTTCCCGTTAAGTATTGGGCCTGAGCCAAACTTATTGGCGCGAATTGCGGCGGGGATTGTGTGGGTTGCGGCTCTCTTGTCTGCACTGTTGTCGTTAGAGCGACTATTGCGTGACGATTTTCAAGACGGTGCGCTGGAACAGATGATGTTGATGCCTGTGCCACTGCCACTGATGGTGATCTCAAAAGTGATCGCGCACTGGGTGCTCACAGGCTTACCTCTAATTTTAATTAGTCCTTTGTTGGCTGTATTGTTGTCACTAGATTTTGATACATGGCTTGCGGTTGTTTTGACCTTGTTAGTGGGTACACCAACACTGAGTTTTATCGGCGCAATCGGTGTTGCGTTGACCGTAGGGCTACAAAAAGGCGGCGTGTTATTGAGTTTGTTGATATTGCCGTTGTATATACCCGTATTGATTTTTGCGACATCAGCAATCGATGCCGCTTCTCTCGGTATGGCTTATAACGGGCAATTGGCGGTATTAGGCGCAATGTTTATGGGGGCATTAACGTTAACTCCGTTCGCGATTAGTGCCGCATTGCGTGTAAGTGTAAATTAATTGTTTTTGATCAAGCACGAAAATTTCCCAGTATATAAATTACAAAACTATTAATAGCTAGGCGCTATGACGTTTAGTTGAAAATGAAGTAAAGAGTGAGAATGACGATGTGGAAATGGCTCCATCCGTACGCTAAGCCTGAATCGACTTACCGACTTTGCGGTAAGTTACTACCATGGTTTGCCGTTCTGGCATTGTCTTGTTTGGTGCTTGGCACCGGTTGGGGGCTTGCTTTTGCACCTTCCGATTACCAACAAGGCGATAGCTTTAGAATTATCTACATACATGTACCATCCGCGATTTGGTCGATGGGCGTCTACATGTCTATGGCGATCGCAGCATTTATTGGCATAGTCTGGCAAGTTCGCATGTCTAACATGGCCGCCCTTGCGATGGCGCCTATTGGCGCGCTGTATACCTTTATCGCCTTATTGACCGGCGCGATTTGGGGCAAGCCAATGTGGGGTGCTTGGTGGGTATGGGATGCTCGTCTTACTTCAGAATTAATTCTGCTTTTCCTTTATTTAGGCGTGATTGCGCTTTACCACGCGTTTGATGATCAAAAAACAGCGGCAAAAGCGGCGGGTATTTTGGCCATTGTTGGTATTATCAACCTGCCGATCATTCACTTCTCAGTGGAGTGGTGGAACACCTTGCACCAAGGTGCCACGATTACTAAATTCGATAAGCCTTCGATTTCTAACGATATGCTATGGCCGCTATTGCTTAATATCGCAGGTTTTGCCTTCTTCTTTGGTACCGTCACTATGATCCGTTTACGTAATGAGATCATAAGTAAAGAGAGCCATCGCCCGTGGGTGGTTGCTCTGTCATCTCGCTCAACTCAGAGAGGTAACTAAGCATGCATTTTGACTCTTTGAGTGATCTTTTAGCGATGGGTGGCTATGCCAGCTACGTGTGGAGTGCATTTGGTATTACTTTCGTGTCGATGATCATATTGCTGATTAGCAGTGTTCGTCGCCACACAACATTACTTAACGAAGTTCAGGCAAAGATCGAGCGCCAAGCTCGTATTGATGCGGCGAAGAATTTGGAGAACACTCTATGAACCCAAGACGTAAAAAGCGGCTCGCTATTGTTCTAGCCATTGTTCTTGGTGTTGGTTCAACTGTGGGCCTAATGCTTTATGCTTTAAACCAGAATATGGATTTGTTCTATACGCCAACTGAATTGGTGCAAGGTAAACCGGATGGCACAAAACCGACGGTTGGTCAGCGCTTGCGTATCGGTGGCATGGTGGCTGTGGGTTCGGTGAGACGCGATCCTGAATCGTTAAGAGTCTCTTTCGACTTGCACGATGTAGGCCCGATGGTCACTGTGGTTTATGACGGCATCTTGCCTGACTTATTCCGTGAAGGTCAGGGCATTGTGGCACAAGGCGTGTTGGTGGATGCAACAACGATAGAAGCACATGAAGTGTTGGCGAAGCATGACGAAGAATACATGCCGCCTGAAATAGCAGAAGCGATGGAAAAAACCCATCAACCGCTTCAGTACACAGATTCTCAAAAACAAGGAAGCGGTCAATGATTGCTGAAATTGGTCATTTTGCGCTGATTTTGTCGCTTGCCATGGCTGTGCTATTAAGCATTCTGCCATTGGTAGGGGCATCGCGTAATAATACCTTACTGATGAACTCCGCCCGACCGCTTTCGTGGGCGATGTTCTTACTCCTATTTCTTTCGTTCGCCGTTCTGCTGTGGGCATTTTATAGCAACGATTTCACTGTAAGCTATGTTGCGAACAACTCGAATACTCTACTGCCTTGGTACTATCGCCTAACCGCAGTATGGGGTGCCCATGAAGGGTCATTGCTGCTTTGGGTTCTTATTCAAGCTGGTTGGACTGTTGCAGTCGCAACCTTTAGCCGTGGCATGCCACAAGAGTCGGTTGCACGCGTATTGGCTGTGATGGGGATGATCAGTGTTGGTTTCTTACTGTTTATCATTCTGACTTCTAACCCATTCCTGCGCACACTGCCGTTCTTCCCTGTGGATGGTCGTGATCTAAACCCACTGCTGCAAGATCCGGGTTTGATTATTCACCCTCCAATGCTGTACATGGGCTATGTTGGCTTCTCAGTGGCTTTCTCTTTTGCTATTGCGTCTCTGATGACTGGTCGTTTAGATACGGCGTGGGCACGTTGGTCTCGTCCTTGGACAACCGCGGCGTGGCTATTTCTAACGCTAGGTATCTCACTAGGTTCATGGTGGGCCTATTATGAACTTGGCTGGGGTGGTTGGTGGTTCTGGGACCCAGTAGAAAATGCTTCTTTCATGCCTTGGCTTGCGGGTACGGCATTGATGCACTCACTTGCGGTGACAGAAAAACGTGGCACCTTTAAAGCGTGGACAGTGTTACTTGCTATCTCAGCTTTCTCATTGAGCTTACTGGGTACCTTCTTAGTACGTTCAGGTATTCTGGTTTCAGTACACGCGTTTGCTTCCGATCCATCACGCGGTATGTTTATTCTGGCATTCCTCGTATTCGTAATCGGTGGTTCGCTACTGTTGTTTGCCGTGAAAGGCGCGTCGGTTCGAGTGCGTGGTAACTTTGAACTTGCTTCGCGTGAGAACGCTCTGCTTGCCAACAATGTGTTGTTGATGGCGGCACTAATGGTTGTTCTGGTGGGGACATTGTTACCGCTGGTCCACAAACAGTTAGGCTTAGGCTCGGTTTCTATCGGCGCACCATTCTTCGATATGTTGTTCGCGTGGCTAATGATCCCATTCTCGTTTGTATTGGGTATCGGGCCTCTGATCCGTTGGAAGCGTGACGATTTGAGCGCATTGGCTAAACCGATGATCATTAGTGGTATCGGCTCAGTGTTGCTGGCTGGACTTTTCAACTGGATGTTCTCTGATTACTTCGTCTTCATGACCTACTTAGGTTGGTTGATGGCAATGTGGATCGTGTTGCTACACGGGTTTGAACTACATCAGCGCGCGACTCACCGTCACAGCTTTGCTGTGGGTGTACGTAAGCTACAACGTAGCCACTGGGCAATGATGTTGGGTCATATCGGCTTAGCCGTGACCATCATCGGTATTGCAATGGTGCAAACACACAGTATTGAGCGTGATGTACGTTTGTCTCCGGGCGATAACTTCCAGCTTGAAGGCTACAACTTCCATTTCTCTGGTGTTCGCGATCACGACGGCCCGAACTATGACGGCTACATCGCGGATTTTGAAGTAACGTTAGATGGTAAGTACATCAATACTCTACATGCAGAAAAACGTTTCTATAAAACAGCGCGTTCGATGATGACCGAAGCGGCAATTGATCGCAGTTTCACGCGCGATCTATACGTAGCCTTGGGCGATCGTCTTGATGACGGTCAGTCATGGGCAGTGCGCCTGTACTACAAACCGTTTGTAAACTGGATTTGGGCAGGCTCAGTCTTTATGGCGCTTGGCGGCTGCGTTGCGATCAGTGACCGACGTTACCGTTTCCGTAAACCAGCCAAGAAGCAGGAGGCATAATATGAATAAGAAGTTATTGTTTATTCCACTGCTGGCATTCTTGGCGTTGGTTGCAGTCTTTACTACCCAGTTAGTGCGAAACTCAGAAGGGGATGACCCAACCAAGCTAGAGTCAGTGCTAGTGGGCAAGCATGTTCCTGAGTTTCGTCTCGAAGACTTAGCTGAGCCGGGTAAGCTTTACGATCAAGCGATCTTCAAAGGCGAGCCTTTGCTGCTAAATGTCTGGGCAACGTGGTGTCCAACTTGTTATGCCGAGCACCATTACCTCAATGAGTTGGCAGGACAAGGGGTGAAAATCATTGGTCTTAATTATAAAGATCAGCGTGATAAAGCCGTGACATGGCTTAATGATTTGGGCAACCCATACTTAATCAGCTTGTTTGATGGTAACGGTATGCTGGGGTTAGATTTGGGCGTCTATGGCGCACCAGAAACGTTTTTGATTGATGCCAATGGTGTGATTCGCTATCGCCATGTTGGTGATGTGAATTCACGTAACTGGAAAGAAACCCTACAACCTATGTATCAACAATTGGTTGAGGAGGCGAAATAATGAAAAAATGGTGTATCGCGCTGTTTGCCGCCCTCACTTTTTCAATGGCCGCTCATGCGACGATTGAAGTGTATGAATTTGAAACCTTGGAGCAAGAGCAGCAGTTTAAAGATCTCGGTAACACACTGCGTTGTCCAAAATGTCAAAACAATACCATCGCAGATTCTAACGCGGAACTGGCTCAAGATCTGCGCCACAAAGTGTACGAGATGACCAAAGACGGTAAGTCGAAAGGTGAAATCGTAGACTATATGATTGCGCGTTACGGTAATTTCGTGACTTACAATCCACCATTTACACTCGCAACCTCTATTTTATGGTTGGGGCCACTTTCTGTGGTCGTGATTGGCTTCGGTCTTATCGTTGTGCGTAGCCGCAAAGCGAAACAACCTCAGCCAGCTGATGATAAATGGAATGAGAACAAAGAGCAGCGACTGAAAGCTCTGCTCGATGAAGAGAATGATGGAGACAAGCAGTAATGACCTTATTTTGGATTGCATCAATCATTCTGGTGGCTCTGAGCGGTATATTGGTGGCATGGCCATTCATTAACCGCAAAGAAAATACCGACCAAGCACTGCGTGATGAGCTCAATAAAGCGCTGTATAAGGATCGCTTAACCGAGCTTGAAGTCGAAAATGAAGAAGGGCTGATGGATGATCAGCAAGAGTTGATTGCTGACCTTAAGCAGTCTTTGCTTGATGATATTCCGTCGCAAGACCAAACCAAGGTTGAAAGCAGTATCAACCCATGGCTGGTTATCGTGCCTTCAATGTTACTGACCGTGATTCTTTCTTATGGTTTGTACTACAAATTTGGCGCGGCTGATGATGTAGTGGAATGGCAACAAGTTAACGACAACTTACCAGCACTGTCGAAGAAGCTAATGTCTCCAGAAGGCGCAGCTTTGAGCGAAGATGAAATGCGTGACTTGACGTTAGCACTGCGTACCCGTCTGCACCATCAACCGAACGATGCAACGGGCTGGTTGCTGCTTGGACGTATTGCATTGGCTAACCGTGATGTTGATACCTCAATCGGTTCGATGAATAAAGCTTACAAGCTGGATTCAAACAGCCCTGATGTAATGTTAGGTTATGCGCAAGCGCTGATGCTGTCGCAAGATGACGTTGATCAAGATAAAGCGCGTTCATTGCTCGGTAAACTGGTACAAATGAATTACATGGATGTGCGTGTATTCTCATTATTGGCCTTTGACGCCTATGAACGTAAAGACTTCTCTGCCGCAGTGCGTTACTGGAGCATCATGCAACAGATGATTGGCCCGCAAGACGAGCGTTATCAAATGCTCGATCGCAGTATTACTAATGCCAAAAATCAAATGGGTGATAAAGCGGTAACGGGCGCATCAGTGTCAGTGGCGATTACGCTTGCCGATACGGTTAATGCCAGTCCTGATGCTGCGCTGATTGTGTCAGTACATACGGCTGATGGTGCGCCAATGCCCGTGGCGGCGGCTCGTTATCCTCTCGGTTCGTTTCCACGAACGGTGGTGTTGGATGATAGCAACAGCATGGTACAAGGTCGTAAGCTGTCGCAGCTAGAAGACTACATGGTACGTGTTCGTATTGATAACGACGGTAACGTTGCGACCTCACAAGGTGACTGGTTTGGTGAGAGCCAGGCCACTAAAATGGGTCAAGCGGTAGCGGTAATTGTGGATAGACAGTACCAATAGCGGAAAATAATGCGTAAACTTAGGCCGGTAATCTACCGGCCTTTTTTTATGGAAAAAATATCAATGAAGAGCCTTAAGCCTAAGGTATGGACATCGTTGCTTTCTGTTGCCTTGCTGGCAGGGTGCGCCACAGCGCCTGAAGAGCAAGCGTCATCAGCGTCTAATGTGAGCGACCCTATCGAAGGATTCAACCGCAGTATGTGGGCATTGAACTACGATTATCTCGATCCGTATCTCGTTCGCCCCGTTTCACTGACTTACGTCAACTACACTCCGCGCCCAGTGCGTATCGGTATCTCTAATTTCCTCAGTAACCTTGATGAGCCATCGAGCATGGTCAACAACTTACTTATGGGGAATGGCGGTAAAGCCCTTGACCACTTTAATCGATTTTGGATAAACAGCACTTTTGGTTTGTTGGGTTTAATTGATATCGCCTCTGATGCCGGTATTACCGATCACAATGAAAAAGCACTGGGTGACGCCATTGGTCACTGGGGCGTAGGTAATGGCCCTTATGTGATGGTGCCGGGTTATGGCCCTTGGACGGTACGAGAGACTGCCAGCTTTGCCGATAGTGCGTACTTACCGCTGTCACTACTGAATTTCTGGGCAGGGTTAGGTAAGTGGGCGTTTGAGGGGATGGAAACTCGAGCGGCATTGGTGACGCAAGAGTCGATGCTAGAAAACTCGCCAGATCCATATGCCTTGACACGTGAAGTCTATATTCAGCACCAAGACTTCAAAGCTGAGATCGAAACTCAGCAACAAGAGATCGATCACGATGAAGAGGCCTACCTCGACGAGTATCTCGACGATCTGTAGTTTGCTTTGTCTTTGTAGTTTAATTGATCAGCAATAAAAAAGGCTTGGGAATCCCAAGCCTTTCTTTTTAACTATCTAAAGCGTTTACGGCAAATTAGAACGTGTAGTTCGCTTGTACACCGATTAGCCAGATGCTGCCAGTCACTTCACCTTCGAAGCTGCCACCGAACGTATCCGCACCTACTAGTAGTTTAGGATCTGTCTCATGCATCTTAGCGTCTTTGGCCATGATGTAGGTAAAGCCCGCATCAAGAGACAGTTGCTCAGACCATTGGTAACCTGCACCAATACTTAGCCATAGACGGTCAGTCTCAGGGATGGTTGCGGTGCGGTGTTCTTCACTTACCGCAGAGGTATCGTAAGCCACACCCGTGCGCAATTGTAGCTTATTGTTGTATTGGTAAGTCGAACCGATTGCAAAGCGGTAGTTATCTTCCCAGTTCTCTTCTTTAATTAAGCTGGATTCTTCACCTGGGAAATCCGCTACCAATTTTTCGAAGCTACTCCAATCAGTCCAGTTAATGCTGGTATGTACAGCTACTTTTTCTGTGATTTGATGGAATGTTGCAATTTCAGCCGTTGCGGGCAGAGTAAGATCCATTGATCCACTCTTATGTGCTGTTGGATTTGTGCGATTAAAGCCTAAACCTTCCGCATGGCCAGTCAGAGTAAGGTTTACTTCAGATTTGTAGGTAAAGCCAATTCGGTTAGCCTCATTGATCTGCCAAACAGAACCTAGTTGCCAACCCCATGCTTTGTCATCGCCTTCCATGTACTTTAAATTGTCACCCGGCTTTGCATTGATAATAGGACCTAGATTTAAACCCCCATGCTCAGAAACTACTGCACCAAAGCTACCTTCTGCGATTACATAGCGAATACCACCACCGATGCTTACCGCTGGAGTCAACTGATATGCAGCATTTAGGTTGGCTTCTTTGGTAATGACACTTGCTTGGTTGCCGTGGTTCGCTGCAGCAAAATCTGCACCTAGGTCCGTTTCCATGCCGTAGTTAGTGCCTAGTGCAAAACCCAGCGCAAACTGGTCATTGTACTTGTGTGATAAGTAGAAGTTTGGAATTACCGCATCGTGAGCAAAATCATCAGAACGAGCTGAATATGGTGTGCCACGATGAGTCGAAGTGCCTTTGATATCAATATTCGGGTCAACATAAATAGCGCCAACAGAAACTTGAGTGCCTTCTAGTTGCATTAGCAATGCAGGGTTACGCCATTGTGAGCTCGCGTTGTCTGCCATTGCAGCTTCACCAGCGTATGCACGGCCAAGACCCGTCGCTGAGTATTCTGCAAGTTGGAAACCCGCTGCGTTTGCAGTTGTTGCCACTGACATTAGGCCACATGCTACGGCAAGTGATAGGAGAGACTTATTCGTTTTCATTGTTATGTTCGCTGAATATGTTTGGAATTCGTGGCAAGATGGTAGTTTTAGAGCATTTACTTTAAAAATAGAAAACAGTGTAAACAGTAAATTCAGGATAAAAAATAAATAAAACGAGCTTTTGCAGTGTAAAAAACCAGAAAAGTGGTTAGACCACTTGGTTTTTCAGCGAACGTTTGTGTTGTTAAATTTGTATTTTGTTGTACAAGTGTGCGCTTAATCAGAAGGTTTGAGTGTTCGCTGAAATGAGAGTCGTGCTTTGCGGAAGATCCAGAATGGTAGTTTTTAGCTAATAAAAAGGGCTGGAAAACCAGCCCTTGTATAGTGTATGTCAGCGTGAGCGATTAGAAGCTGCGGCTGTACTGCAGACCCACTAGGATTGCGTTAGCACGAGTTGTTGCAGATACATTTGAAATCTCAGCAGAGCCACCACCTAGAGCTGCAGGAAGCTCCGTGGACAGTGACTCATTAACTTGAACATCGTCGCCCATCAGGTAGGTAAAGCCAAAGTCGATGTTTGACGAAGTATCAATATGGTAAGTGAAACCAGTTGAGAACCATTGGCGATCGGAATCTGGTACTGAGATTGACGTCAGACTATCTTGTGCACTGGTGTCGTACATGTAACCAGCGCGTAGCGTCCAATCGTTGTTTAGGTAGTAAGTACCGCCAATCGCGTAGTGCCAACCATCTTGCCATTCATACGGTTTGTCGTAGCTTGTCCCAAGAGGGGAACCCTGAAGGTTATCAAACTCAATTTTGTCGAAAGCACTCCAACCAATATATTGGATTGAGTAATGCACCGCGAACTTAGTATCTTCAATTTTGTGGTAACCGGAGAATTCAGCGATATCTGGTAGAGGTAGGACAATTTTTTGACCTTTATCGTCTTCTGCTTCAAATTCTGGGCTGTAACGGTAAGATAAGCCAAAACGGTTATTTTCATCTAACTCAAATACCATACCCACGTTAAATCCAACCGCGAAGCCATCTGCTTTATCTACGTCGACGAAAGCAGTTCCCGCACTTGGAATCACGCCGGGTACGCCAGCTCCAAATGATTGGCTGGCTTCTCTTTTCATGGTTCCTTGACCATAAATTAGATCTAAGCCCGCACCAAAACTCCATTGCTCGTTAAGGCGGTATGAGCCTGCTAGGCCAAAGTTGAAGCTTTTAACGTCAGTTAAACCACCGTATTCACTAGCTACGTAATCGTTGGAGAATTCGGTTTTAGTACCAAAGTTCGAGTAGGCATTGACACCCCAAGCAAATTGGTCATTAACTGGCACGATAAGGTGAATATTGGGTGCTATAGACGTAGAACCGACATCATCAGTATCCGGCACATCTAGCACGCTTGGTTGACCGCCAACTAAAGTAGGAAGGTTGTTTGTGTACGTAGCATCTTTTACTTCGATCATCGTAGTGATGCTTTCAAAACCGAGCGACAGTTCCATTTTATCAAATAGAGCCATTGCTGCCGGGTTACGCGCCATTACTGATGCGTTATCAGCAATAACCGCGTCACCAGCAAATGCACGGCCAATGCCGGTTGCTGATTGTGCGTTAAGTTGGAAACCAGCAGCCAAAGCTTGCTGAGAGGCGAGAGTTGTTGTTGCGATCGTCACTGCTAACAGTGTCTTTTTAAACAGACGCGAGTTGTTCATTGTGCTTTTCCTTTTTAGTCGCCTCTATACGGGCGCTGTTTTTTGAGCAAATGCTCAGTTGGGGCTGATATTAGTCTGAAGTATAGAATATAGAAATCCGACCATTGTCTAATTTGATGATAAAATTGCGGAAATGATGGGTAATGGCAGGGAAAATGCTGTTAAAGTCGTCATTTTAGAGTTTTAACTCTAGTTTTATGCGGTTTTTTACCAAACGATAGGCAACTAAAGCCTGAACTGGGAGTTCAGGCTTTAGTTGCATCAAGTTGCCTTAAATTGGCATAGGTTTGATGATATTGATGATGCTTTTCGCGATAGTCGATACATCTTCGCCATCGTCACCGACCAAAATCAAACTGGCGTTACCGACCGGTTCTACCACGCCTGACATGCCCTCTTTGGTGAAATCATGCACGCTGCTGCTGGAAATGCCGGTGAGAAATAACGTCACTTTGCCATGTTCCCCTTGGAACACCATATGCAGCGCATTGGAATCCCCAAAGCCACAGTGGTTAAGATAGTAAACATGGTATGGGAACGATTGCTCTAATTGGCGATGAAAAGGCACCATCTTGGCGTTAATCTGTGCAGAACTGACCTGCTCATCCAAATGGGCCACAAAAGGCTTTTCGGCGATCACATGTTCTATGGCGGTATCCGCAAGACTGGCTTGAGCTGGCGTCACTAAGATATTGCCCCAATTGATTTGGCCAATCAGTAAACCGAAGGCAAACGCCACAGAGGCCGCCATTGCCATACTGCGTTTGATAAAGTTCGGCTTAATCACATTACTTTGCTGGCGTGAGCTTTGATTGAACAGGATGCGGTCAGCAAGATCATCTGGTACATCAACATTCATTGCTTTGGCGATTTGCGCATCCAGCTCATTGATGTCGTCTACAAACTTACTGTTGCCGTCACTAGAGCGTATTGCATCAATGATGTCGTTATTCCGATGTTTAGGATCGGACATAATTTGACGGCGAAATTCTAATTCATCCATTGTGCGCTCCTTTTTGTGTTTCTGCGGATTCCATCATCTCTGTGAGTTGGTTACGTGCTCTAAAAAGGCGTGTCATCACGGTATTTTTATTCAGCTCTAGTATTTGGCCAATTTCATCACCACTAAAGCCCCCCACCACTTGTAAAAACAGTGGTTCTCGATAATCGACTTCCAGTTTCATGATTTGGGCATGAATCCATTCGGATTGATGATGCGCATCGTCACTGACTTTCGCTTCATTACTGTGATCATCGATATCAACCAAGTCGAATTGTTTCCGTTCGAAGCGGCGAGCGTTTTCGCGGCGCAAAATGGTGATTAGCCATGACTTAGCGGCTTTCTCATCTTGCAGGCTATCAAGTGACTTCCATGCGCGGAGGCAGGTTTCTTGCACTAAATCTTCGGCAATGGTTGGATCTTTGCACAACCAATAGGCGTAACGATATAAGTCACGATGATAGGCGCGTACGAGCGCTTCATATTTTCTTTGTCTGTCCATATCAAAGTCGACCGGACGTTTCGGCTTTTTCTTCCCAAAAATTTCTAAAATTGCCACAAAAGCCTCCAAAACGGGGTTTGGGATTAAATCTCGAGGGTCTTCAAAGGGAAGTGACGGATAAAAATAGGCGGATCTGGGCTATTTAATGTCAATTAGCTGACTCTATAGTCAAAAATCGAATCAAAAATTGATCTAATTCAAAAACCATAACAACTCAGCGGTTATAGTACATCTTGTCATCTAGTTAGTGTTTCACTAACGAGTTGAGCAAGATGACACTTCCTTTTGAAGGCTGACTTTACTTTCTCCTAATCAGGAAACTGATTATTTTCAATTGGCGTGAGTTAATTGCTTTATACATTCCGACCACACAGCATTGTGTGGTTTTTTTTTGCCAAAATTTACTCACGTTCCGATTAGTTGCCATAAATATAGCCAAATTTTACTTGGCGACAACGCTTTATTTTCATTTAGTTAGCGATTCTATTGCTTTGTAAATCACGTTTATTCAAACAGATGTTTGATTGATTTAACAAACACATTACAATAATTCTGGTCAGACCTCTAAATGAACTAAAATGAGTCATAGATAAAATTCTCGTTTTGGTTGGCACTTATTGTAAGGAGAAACAATGGGTAAGCAGGAAGTAACGACTCGCAATGGCGAACGAGTCGCGATTGTTGCAGGGCTGCGCACGCCGTTTGCGCGTCAAAGCACCGAGTTTAGCCAAGTGCCTGCGATTGATTTGGGCAAGATGGTGGTGAGCGAAATGCTTGCTCGCACCGATATTGATGCCAAATTGATTGAGCAGGTCGTGTTTGGGCAAGTGGTGCAAATGCCTGAAGCGCCCAATATTGCACGAGAGATTGTGTTAGGCACGGGGATGTCGATTCATACCGATGCGTATAGCGTGACTCGCGCTTGTGCCACCAGCTTTCAAGCCGCAGTCAATGTAGCGGAAAGCATCATGGCGGGAACCATCGATGTTGGCATCGCTGGTGGTGCAGATTCTTCTTCAGTCCTGCCTATTGGAGTTTCCAAAGCCATGGCTGCGAATTTGCTGGCCTTAAGCAAAACCAAAACCATGACGCAAAAGCTGCATATTCTTAAATCCTTCTCGCTCAAAGATCTGATGCCAGTGCCGCCCGCGGTTGCGGAATACTCAACCGGACTCTCTATGGGACAAACGGCGGAACAAATGGCGAAAAGCCATGGTATTAGCCGTGCTGAACAAGATGCTTTGGCCCATCGTTCTCACACCCTCGCATCGCAAGCATGGCGAGAAGGCAAGATTGCCGGTGAGGTAATGAGTGCCTTTCCTGCTCCATATAAAAAGTGGCTGGCGGAAGACAACAACATTCGCCACGATTCTACCTTAGAGAGTTACGCCAAACTTAGACCGGCTTTTGATCGTCAGTACGGTAGTGTAACTGCTGCTAACAGCACACCGTTAACGGATGGCGCGGCAGCTATCATGTTAATGCGCGAAGGCAAAGCGAAGGAATTGGGCTTAGAGATCCTTGGCTATATTCGTTCTTACGCTTTCTCCGCGATTGGTGTTGAACAGGACATGTTGATGGGGCCGTCATTTGCCACTCCGCTTGTCCTTGATCGCGCTGGAATTACGTTGGCTGATTTGACCTTGATTGACATGCACGAGGCGTTTGCCGCTCAAGCATTATCTAATGTGAAAATGTTTGCTAGCGATAAATTTGCCCAACAGCAGCTCGGCCGTAGTAAGGCAATTGGTGAAATCGATATGGATAAATTTAACGTACTCGGAGGCTCCATCGCTTATGGTCACCCATTTGCCGCGACCGGCGCTCGTATGATGACGCAAACGCTGCGTGAGTTGAAACGACGTGGCGGCGGCTTGGCGTTAAATACTGCATGTGCAGCTGGTGGCTTGGGCGCAGCCATGATTTTGGAGGTTGAATAATGACGAATCTTAAAGCATTTAATCTCACCATTGATGAGCAGAACGTTGCTTGGCTATGTATTGATGTTCCCAACGAAAAAATGAACACACTTCAAGCGGCATTTGCTGAAGAAATGGAGCAAGTGTTCGCTGAACTTGAACAGCATAAAGGCGCTTTGCAAGGCTTGATTATTCATTCGGGTAAGCCGGATAATTTTGTCGCGGGTGCCGATGTTCGCATGCTTGATGCATGCCAAAATGCACAAGAAGCGCAAGCGCTTGCGGCTAAAGGACAGGAGATGTTCAATAAACTCTCCAGTCTTGCTTTTCCGGTGGTTGCCGCTATTCATGGCCCTTGTCTCGGTGGTGGATTGGAGCTTGCGTTAGCGTGTGATTATCGTGTTTGTAGTGACGATGACAAAACACGTATTGGTTTGCCGGAAGTGCAGCTTGGCTTATTGCCTGGCTCAGGTGGAACACAGCGTTTACCGCGCTTGATTGGCTTGTTGCCAGCGCTGGATATGATGTTAACCGGTAAGCAATTACGTGCGAAAAAAGCGCACAAGCTTGGCGTGGTTGATGCCTGTGTGCCGCTTAGTATCTTGCTCGACGTGGCGAAACAGTTGGTTGAAAAGAAAGATAAAGCTAAACACAAGGTGACGGCCAAAGAGAAACTCATGGCGCAAACGGGTTTTGGTCGCAAAGTCATTTTTGAACAGGCGGCAAAGAAAACGCAGCAAAAAACGCGTGGTAATTACCCAGCAACCGAGGCGATTCTGGCGGTCATTCGTCATGGCTTAGAGCATGGCTTGGAAAAAGGCTTAGCGTACGAGGCGGAGCGGTTCGGGGAGCTTGTTATGACTGACCAATCCAAAGCGTTACGTTCTATTTTCTTTGCGACCACCGAAATGAAAAAAGAGCATGGCAGTGACGCAAAACCTGTTCAAGTTAAAAGGGTAGCAGTGCTAGGTGGTGGCTTGATGGGCGCAGGTATTAGCCATGTTACGGTAGCGAAAGCTAAATTGCCGGCCCGTATTAAAGATGTCAGTAATGATGGGGTGTTAAACGCGCTCAACTACAACTTTAAACTGTTTGAAAAGCAACGTAAGCGCCGTATTTTGAGCAAAGCGCAACTGCAAGCCAAAATGCAGCAACTCTCGGGCGGTACGGATTTCGTCAGCTTTAATCATACCGATGTGGTGATTGAAGCGGTGTTTGAAGATTTAGCACTTAAGCAGCAGATGGTGGCAGAGGTAGAAACCAACGCGAAATCGAGCACCATCTTTGCTACTAATACCTCTTCACTGCCTATCCATCAAATCGCTGAACAAGCCGCACGTCCTGAAAATGTGATTGGTTTACACTACTTTAGCCCGGTAGAAAAAATGCCGCTGGTGGAGGTGATCCCGCATCATACGACCTCAGATGAAACCATTTCAACGGTGGTTGAGTTGGCGCGCAAGCAAGGAAAAACGCCGATTGTCGTGCAAGATAAAGCCGGTTTTTATGTCAATCGTATTTTGGCTCCCTATATGAATGAGGCGGCGAACATCTTGCTTACCGGTGAACCGATAGAACAGCTTGATGATGCGCTGCTGGATGCAGGGTTCCCTGTAGGGCCGATTACCTTATTGGATGAAGTGGGCGTTGATATTGGCGCTAAGATCATGCCGATTTTAGTCAGCGAGCTTGGACCTCGCTTCCAAGGTCCTGCGGTTTTTGACACGTTGCTCAATGACGGTAGAAAAGGACGTAAGAGTGGTAAGGGCTTCTACACCTATAAAGGCAAAGACAAACAAGTAGATAAGAGTGTCTATAAACTGCTGAACCTAACTCCAGAATCGAAGCTATCAGCAAAAGAGATCGCCATGCGCTGTATTCTGCCAATGCTTAATGAAGCGGTACGTTGTTTGGATGAAGGTATCATTCGTTCGCCAAGAGATGGCGATATTGGCGCGATCTTTGGTATTGGTTTTCCGCCGTTTTTAGGTGGGCCTTTCCGCTATATGGATCAAATAGGAGTGGTGAAACTGGTGGAAATCATGAACGAACATGCAGCCAAATACGGTGAACGTTTTGCGCCATGTGATGGATTGCTAACCAGAGCCAGCTTGAATAGTCGTTTTTATGACTAAAGACGTTCTGACACAGCAGCGTTGAAAATGTACAACCCAAAGCGAGCGTTATGCTCGCTTTTTTATCGCCACTTTTCGTCAAATCAACGGGTTAAGCTGTGGTGAAAAAATTTGTGAGTGGCTTAGCTATTGTGGCGCATTGCGTTTGTGGGAATATATCTTTATCCATATTATGGCTAGGTGTACTAGTTAAGTAGGACAAGGAGTCTCATGAAAAACACATTCAATTATTCGCTGCCTGATGCGCAAGGCTATTTTGGTGAATTTGGCGGAAGTTTTATTCCGGAAGAGTTACAGAAAGTGATGGACGATATCACCTCTGCTTACAATGAATGTCGTCAAGATCCTGAGTTTCAGTTAGAGCTTGCTCGTTTGTATAAGCATTTTGTTGGTCGCCCAAGTCCTATTTTTCATGCGCAAAATCTATCGAACAAATATGGTGTTGAGATCTATTTAAAGCGTGAAGATCTTAACCATACTGGTGCACATAAAATTAACCACTGTTTGGGTGAGGCGCTGCTGGCTAAAAAAATGGGCAAGAAAAAGCTCATCGCGGAAACTGGTGCCGGTCAGCACGGCGTGGCTCTTGCCACCGCAGCGGCGTTGGTGGGGCTAGAATGTGATATTTATATGGGTGAAGTAGATATTGCCAAAGAGCACCCTAATGTCGTCCGTATGCGAATCTTAGGGGCGAATGTCATTCCTGCAACACATGGGCGTAAAACGTTAAAAGAAGCTGTAGATGCGGCGTTTGAGGCCTATTTGACCGATCCAATCACACAACTGTATGCGATAGGTTCCGTTGTTGGTCCGCATCCATTTCCAATGATGGTGCGAGATTTCCAATCGATTATCGGAAATGAAGCTCGGGTGCAATTTCAAGAAATGACCGGCCAACTCCCTGACAATTTGGTGGCATGTGTGGGTGGTGGTTCTAATGCGATGGGGCTATTTAGTGCTTTTTTAGACGATGTGAATGTGGCCATTCATGGCGTAGAGCCAGCGGGCCGATCGCTCAGCGAAGAAGGGGAGCATGCGGCAACCTTAACGTTGGGGGAACCCGGTGTTATGCATGGCTTTAAATCTTATATGTTAAAAGATGGCCAAGGTGAGCCGCAGCAAGTGTACTCAGTAGCGAGTGGCCTTGATTATCCTGCCGTCGGTCCTCAACACAGCTATTTGAAAGACCTCGGCCGAGTCAATTATGGCACTGCCAATGATCAAGAAGCGATTGATGCCTTTTTTGAACTATCACGCCTAGAAGGGATTATTCCAGCGATTGAGTCGGCACATGCGGTTGCCTATGCCATTAAGCTGGCGAAGCAGGGCATCCAAGGTTCGATTCTACTTAATCTGTCAGGCCGCGGTGATAAAGATATCGACTTTGTAGTTGAAAACTATGGCAAAGATTACGGTATCGAATCCTTGATATGACCGATTGGATAGCGATAAAAATCGGGCTTGATGCTCGATTTTTTTATGCACAACTTTTACTCAGGAAATTGCAGAATCGGCTAGAACGCAGTTATGATGAAATAAAGTACAGTGACATAAAGGAATGCTATGGATGCTCTAGAATTACTGCTTAACCGACGTTCAATCGCTCGGCTTTCAGCGCCAGCGCCAGAAGGGAAGGCATTAGAGAACATTATTCGTGCCGGTTTGCGCGCGCCTGATCATGCCGGTTTGACGCCATGGCGCTTTGTCATTGCTCAAGGGACAGGGCTGCAAAAACTGGCTGATATTTTGGCCGCAGCGGCGAAAGCTGATAACAGTGACCAAGCGGTGATTGATAAAGCGAGTAACGCACCTTTTCGAGCGCCAATGGTGATCACTGTGATTGCTAAAGTAACAGAACACGAAAAAGTGCCAGCCTTTGAACAGCACTTATCTGCCGGTTGCGCCGCACAAGCGATGCAAATGGCCGCTGTCGCGCAAGGTTTTCAAGGTTTTTGGCGCTCAGGCAAGTGGATGTTTCATGATTCAGTACGCGATGCATTTGGTGTGAAGGGAGAGGACCAGATTGTCGGCTTTCTGTATTTAGGGACACCAGGTTGCACACCGATGAAAGCACCGGAACGCGATTTAGCCAAGTTTGTCGAGTTTCTCTAGTTCCCCGGTTATGGGTGAGATATACAGACCTGAATAGAAAAAGAGCTTGGCGACTAGCCAAGCTCTTTTATTGGAAGGCTTAGTGAATATTGTAAGCAATCACAAAATCGATAAATAGACGCACTTTCTCCGGTAGATGATCTTTATGATTATAAAGCATATAGATATCACGCGGGTTAGCGCTCCAATCTTTGAGTACCTGAATTAAGCTACCATCTTCGATGAACTCACGGATCATCACATCTGGCATCAGGGTAATACCAAGACCATCTGAACAAGCACTGCGAACCACATTGAGCGCATTGGCTTGGAAGCGACCATTATCATTGTTGATGACGGTCTCACCGCTTTCATTGATCAGTTGCCACTTCTTCAGTGGGTCACCTTTCAATAGCGAGTGGTTATGCAATTCTTCGGCATGAACTGGAGCGTGATGAGCGCGTAAATATTCAGGACTTGCAACGAGGATGTCTTTTACGGCACTGATTTTACGAGCGATTAAGCTTGAATCGCGTTGTGGACCCACTCGGAAAATAACATCCCACTCAGTAGGATCAAGTTGGTCGGCGTGATTACTGGTGTTCAACTCGATGCTGATATCAGGAAATTGCTGCATAAAGGCATTGAACATCGGCATCATCATGCGCTTGGTGAGGTTTGATGGAGATGAAATTCGAATTTTTCCCGCTGCGCCGCGACATTCGTCGGAAATCTCTTCGGTGACAAAAGACAAACGCTGTAACAAAGGTGAACATTCACCATAAAAGCGTTCGCCAGCTTCGGTGAGTGATAGCTTACGAGCGTGGCGGTTGAGCAAGCGTAAATTCAACGCATCTTCTAAAGCTTGAATGCGTCGCGTAATGGTTGCAACCGGAATCATGGTTTTTCGTGACGTTGCAGTGTAGCTCCCATTTTCGACAACCAGTCGAAACAGGTTTAGATCATCTAATTTCATCATCTGGACACATTTTTTTACGAATTGGGTTAATTTATATTGAACATCTCGTTTAAAGATTGAGGCACATCAACAAGTAATGCGATCTTTAGCATTTCATACATATTGTATGCAATAAAGTGAGAGTTCAGCATATTTGTATAAATATAGGTTCACGACTATTTTTAAGAAGTTCGATCATTCTACTTATAAATATAACAATAAGTCATAATTATTACGTTGTAAGAAGTTGTATGAGGCATTTCCATGCATAAGATATCAGAGGCTCAGGTCCTGCAATCCGGCCAGGCTGGAACTCAGAAAAAGCGTGTGTTACTCGTTGACGACGACCCTATTTTTCGTCGCATCACGACGTCCATACTTTGTGCGCAAGGCTACAAAGTATTGGAAGCGGAAGATGGGCTAGAGGGGTTGCGCCAGTTGAGTTCATTCGAGCCGGATTTAATTTTGTGTGATCTTGCGATGCCCGTATTGAACGGAATTGAATTCGTCGAAGAGGTGAGTTTAGAGTATCCCTCTTTACCTATTATCGTGGTCTCAGCAACAGAAGAGATGTCAGATGTCGCAAAGGCGCTGCGTTTCGGTATTAAAGATTTTCTCGCCAAGCCCATTAGCGATCCAACTAATTTGACTGACGCAATTGAGAACACCTTAGAAGATTCTGATAGTCACGTCGGTGATACGCGCGATTTTTCTAGCCAATGGTTCCGCGTTGATAGTGGTGATATGCCCGAAGAACAAGAACTTCATTGGCATTTGGGTCATCTTGAAGACAACCCAAGCTCAGCTAAAGATCTGCTACATGCTTTACTTCCTGAGAAAGATACCTCGCAAGGGGATTGGAAATGCAGTTACAGATTGCTGCAGTCTGCCGATATTATGCCGTTGGTGTTTGACTATGCATGGCTAATGAATGGCCAGTTTATGTTTTATTTGGTTGATTCAGATAGTGAATATGCTCATGGCGCGGCTAGTACACTGTTGGTGCGCGCACTATTCCATGACTATCTACGCAACTTGAAATCTTTTAATGCCGATTTAAAAGATCTTGCGGAGTTGCTGGAGAAGGGGATTCGTTGTACCGATTGTGCTATGCCGATTCGAGCCATATTTGGTGTCGCGGATGTTGCTGAAGGTACAATGCGTTTACTGCCCGCTGGCCTTGAAGCGACTTATCGTAGCGCTAATCAAAGTCATAAAATTGAAGCCGGTGTGCGTTTGGGTGATAAATGTGTCAAAAATTTCACCACGACAGAGCTCGATATTAACCAAGGTTGCTCCATCAGCTTGAGCCGCTTAGGGGCAAGTAGCTTTAGTTTGGATCTATCGAGAAAGTTGGTTAATAAATCGTAACCCGAACAACAATACCTACCATATTTTAAAGCAGCGTTTACGCTGCTTTTTGCTTTAGTCACTATATTTCTCTTTCTCTTTCCCTATCTACATCAGGCGCAAGCGATACCTAGCTAGCGAATAACCACAAAGTTAATCGGTGTTTGTCGCCATGACATTACGCTATAGTTGCAGTTAACAATAATGAAATATATTGGCAGCCATTTGTTAACCGTGACGTAATGGCGAGGTATGGTATCCAGTTAAGCCTCCAAACGACTCAGACGATCAAGAATTGTCGATGTAGTGCTATTTGGATGGACTTAGTGATGACGATATTGCAGTTTTCTTTTACAAAATAGAGTGTGAGCAATGGCAGACAAAGATTTTAAAGAACCTTATAATATTTACTACTTTCTTGGATTTATCGCAGTGCTTTTAATTCCTACGCTTCCAGCCACCTTGACTTGGATTCGTGTCTTTAATGGCTACGCGGTTTTCAATTAAATTTGGAGCAAAGCCATCGCTATTCGTCATTTTTTCTTAAACCTGATTGGTGGCTTAAGCTTGTGCCTAGGTATCTTAGGCATTTTCCTTCCTATCCTTCCTACTACTCCCTTTGTCTTGCTCGCAAGCGCCTGCTTCATGCGCAGCAGTCCGAGATTTCATCGCTGGCTAAGTGAGCATAAGACTTTTGGTCCGATTATTACCAATTGGCATCAATATCGAGCGGTTTCGCAAAAAGTAAAATGGCGCGGTGCATTGGTTATGATCGCCAGTTTTTCTTTTTCTATCTATATCGTCCCACACGATTGGCTAAAGATTGCACTGCTAATCATGCTGTTGGCTTTACTTAGCTGGTTTATTCGCTTACCTGTGATAGAGCACCTTGCTGATAAAGAAGAAAATCACTAAGATTGGCGGGAAGTGTGCCCACATTTTTTGGTGGGCGTTTGTTTTTTCACCCCTACGATTTTTATCTCGATAGCGGGCTGAAACAATCAATTTTCGCCCGCCGTAAGCTAAAATGATTACGATGGCGTAGCCAATTTTAAGTAAAGAGTTATGACGACTGAAACTATCTCATTGATCAAAGCGAGCATCAAAAGCATCGCTGATTACCCAAAACCAGGCATTCTATTTCGTGATGTAACCAGCCTTCTAGAAGACGCTCAAGCATATCAAGCAACCATTCAACTGCTGGTTGATAAATATAAAGACATGGGCTTCACCAAAGTGGTTGGTACAGAAGCGCGCGGATTCCTGTTTGGTGCACCATTGGCTCTAGAATTAGGCCTTGGTTTTGTTCCAGTACGTAAACCAGGTAAGTTGCCACGCGAAACGGTAGCGCAAACTTATGAGCTTGAGTACGGCACTGATACGCTTGAAATTCATGTTGATGCAATCAACGCTGGCGACAAGGTGTTAGTGGTTGACGACCTACTAGCAACTGGCGGCACGATTGAAGCCACAACAAAGCTAATTCGCCAACTTGGTGGTGAAGTTGAGCACGCAGCATTCGTTATCAACCTACCTGAAATTGGTGGTGATAAGCGTCTAGAAAAATTAGGCCTGAATATTTACAGCATCTGCGAGTTTGACGGTCACTAATCGGAACGGTTCATGAGTTATCTTGCCTTAGCGCGAAAATGGCGACCAACCAAGTTTAATGAAGTGGTTGGTCAAGCCCACGTATTAACAGCTTTAGAAAATGCTTTAGCACAAAATCGCTTACATCATGCTTACCTGTTTAGTGGTACGCGAGGTGTGGGGAAAACCACGATCGGTCGTTTATTTGCTAAAGGTTTAAACTGTGAAACCGGCATTACCGCAACACCTTGCGGTGAGTGCGATACTTGCCGAGAAATCGATGAAGGTCGTTTTGTTGATCTACTGGAAATCGATGCGGCTTCGCGTACCAAAGTAGAAGATACCCGTGAGTTGCTCGATAACGTGCAGTACAAGCCGGCACGTGGTCGATTCAAAGTTTATCTAATCGATGAAGTTCATATGCTCTCGCGTCACAGCTTTAACGCGTTGTTGAAAACGCTGGAAGAGCCGCCAGAGTATGTGAAATTCATCTTAGCGACGACCGATCCGCAAAAACTGCCAGTGACGATATTGTCACGTTGTTTGCAGTTCCACCTAAAGCCGATCAGTGTTGATGATATTCACCAACAGTTAGAGCATGTTCTTAACCAAGAAAAACTCGATTTTGAACAACGTGCGTTAGGATTAATTTCTCACGCAGCTGACGGCAGTATGCGTGATGCGCTGAGTTTAACTGACCAAGCTATCGCGCTGGGTAACGGTCAAGTTCAGGCGGAATTAGTTCGCCATATGTTGGGAACGCTCGATACCGATCAAGCTTTACATCTACTTGAAGCAATTAGCTCAAAGCAGCCGCAGCAAGCGATGGATAGTTTGAATCATCTGGCTCAAAATGGTGTGGAGTGGGATGGATTACTTAATCAACTTGCCGCTCAATTGCATCGTATAGCGTTATGTCAGGCGTTGCCATCAACCCTAGATAAAGCACAACCAGATGCGGAAAAAGTTGAGTTATTGGCTCGTGCGTTGTCGCCGCAAGATGTACAACTTTATTACCAAATTGCCTTGAAAGGCCGTCAAGACTTACCATTTTCACCTTCTGAACGGATTGGTTTAGAGATGGTGGTGCTGCGTATGATGGCGTTTCGACCTGCAGTGGCGACGGCAAATGTAATTTCAACTGAAGTGGCTCAAGTTTCGCCAGCGGCCTCACCAGTGCCGGCTCCACAAGCGCCAATTGCACCTCCGGCGGAGGTTCAGTCCTCAGTGGCACCGATGCAACCTACAGTTGCACCAAGTGTTCAACCAAGTACATCAGCGACACCAACGATGCCAGCGCAGCCAATGGCACCGCAATATAATGCGCCGCCTAGCTCTGATGCGATGCCGAATAATATGGCACCAGAGTATGACATGGCGCCACCGGAAGCGTATTACGACACGTATGATAACGCGCCCGCACCAATGAATACGACGCCTCAAGCGCCCGTTTCACAACCGGCACCTGACGCTCAAGCAGCACCAGCCGTTCGTCCTTCTTTGGGTGGTTTGCGACATCAGCTGCGTTCTCAGCGCTCTAGCTCGAGTAACCAAGGCGGTGACTCAAAAAAGGCTAGTGCGACATCTGCTACTAAAAAAGAATCGGTGCTTGATCGTGTTGCTCAAAAACACGCGGGCTCTGTGCAGGTGTCGTCGCTTGAAAATGGTTTACCTGCAGTTCCGGTAGAGGAACAAAAGGATGAAGCTTATCGGTGGAAGCCGACGTCGCCTCAAGAGCACAAGCAAGAGAAAAAAGAGCTAACGCCAACCCAAATCAAGCAGGCGTTAGAGCACGAAAAAACACCTGAGATGGTGCAAAAATTAGCGGATGAATCGATCGCCCAAAATGCATGGTCTGCACTGATTGCAAAACTGGCGACAGCTAAGTTAACAGAGCAATTAGCGTTGAATTCATACTATGAGAAGAACGACTCAACCATCTCGCTAACATTACGTCCTGAACAGGCGCATTTGAACACTGACCGAGCGCAAGCTGAGTTACTGGCGGCCTTGAATTTGGTATTGGGCGAAGAATGTCATCTCAGCGTAGAAATTGGTAGCAAAGGCCAAACGCCTTTGGAGCAGCGTGAAGCGCTCTATCAAGGGAAATTACAACAAGCATTTGACAGTTTAGAAGCTGATCCTCATGTACAATTTATTGAAGCACGTTTTGCGGCTGTGCTAGATAGCGACAGCGTAAGGCCGGTTTAGCGATATCAATTGGACGCGATGATTGGATAGCGCGTTTTTAAAATCTGTCGGCGTGGATTAGGGTTGAAGTTATTGCTTTTGACCCCATCTATGAAGGTAACCACAAGCTAATACTTTACCACCTAAATTTAGGCGGTATGAGTAAACATAATCAGAGAGATAACTATGTTTGGTAAAGGCGGTATGGGCAATCTGATGAAGCAAGCCCAGCAAATGCAAGATCGCATGCAAAAGCTTCAAGAAGAAATCGCAATCATGGAAGTGACTGGTGAATCAGGCGCAGGTCTAGTTAAAATCACCATCACTGGCAGCCACAGTGTTCGTCGAGTTGATATCGATGAAAGCCTGATGCAAGACGACAAAGAGATGCTTGAAGATCTAATCGCAGCTGCATTTAACGATGCCGCTCGTCGTGTTGAAGAAACTCAAAAAGAAAAAATGGCTCAAGTGACTGGCGGTATGCAACTACCACCAGGCATGAAAATGCCATTCTAATCGACAAGGTTAGTTAATGCGCACCAGTCATATGCTGGAGCAATTGATGGAGGCCTTACGTTGTCTACCTGGGGTTGGCCCCAAGTCGGCGCAGCGTATGGCCTTTCATTTGTTACAGCGAGATAGAAAAGGCGGTTTATTGCTGGCTGATTCACTGAGCCAGGCGATGACAGAAATCGGTCATTGTAATGAATGCCGCACTTTTACAGAGGAAGAAGTCTGCCATATTTGTACCAACCCTAAACGACAGGTGAATGGTCAAATGTGTGTAGTGGAAAGTCCTGCTGACATTGCCGCTGTCGAAGCCACAGGCCAGTTTTCTGGTCGTTACTTTGTTCTTATGGGACACCTTTCTCCGCTTGACGGAATTGGACCGAGTGACATTGGCTTAGACGTGCTGGATTACCGCTTACGTCGAGGTGACGTGAGTGAAGTGATTTTAGCCACAAACCCAACAGTAGAAGGGGAGGCGACAGCGCATTATATTGCTGAGCTTTGTCGTGAACATCAAGTGGATGCAAGCCGCATCGCCCATGGTGTCCCTGTTGGTGGTGAACTTGAGTTGGTTGATGGCACTACGCTATCCCACTCATTGCTTGGTCGACATAAAATCTAGTTTGTCCCTGATGATAAAAGCCGCTTTTAGCGGCTTTTTTGTTTTCAGAGCATGTGAAAGGCGATTAGAGAACGCTTCGCTTCGAGATACGGGAGTAGAGATTGAGGAGTCGAGATTTGAGAGTCGAGAAAATAGCAGAGATCCCCAACTCGTTCGTGCCTCGCTCTTGAGGATGACGGTAAAGCCCTGAATCGAAATTACGTCATTCCCGAAAGCGACGAAGGAGCGCAGTCGGGAATCTTTCTCTAGATGTTGTGTGGTCGAGATCCCCAACTCGCTCGTACCTTGATCTTGAGGGTGACGGTGAAAGCCCTGAATCGAAATTACGTCATTCCCGAAAGCGACGAAGGAGCGTAGTCGGGAATCTTTCTTTAGATGTTGTGTGGTCGAGATCCCCAACTCGCTCGTGCCTTGATCTTGAGGGTGACGGTGAAAGCCTTGAATCGAAATTACGTCATTCCCGAAAGCGACGAAGGATTTAGAGAACGCTTCGCTTGGAGAGTAAGGCTCTGGGAATCGAGATTTGAGAATCGAGAAAATAGCAGAGATCCCCAACTCGCTCGTGCCTTGATCTTGAGGGTGACGGTGAAAGCCCTGAATCGAAATTACGTCATTCCCGAAAGCGACGAAGGAGCGCAATCGGGAATCTCTCGAATCTAGCAGCGAAGCGTTCTTTAGAGCGAAGCTCATTCTCGAATCTCAGCTATTCTCGATCTCTTTCACTCCGGCAATCACTTTATACAGCAGCGCACCGATCACCGCGCCAATGATGGGAGCGACCCAAAATAGCCATAGCTGGCTGGTTGCCCAGTCACCCACATAGACGGCGACGCCGGTACTACGAGCAGGGTTGACGGAGGTGTTAGTGACAGGAATGGAGATTAAGTGAATCAGTGTTAGACAAAGACCAATAGCTAGGGGAGCAAAGCCTTGCGGCGCTCTTGAGTCGGTTGAACCCATAACAACCAACAAGAACATCATGGTCATGACCACTTCACATACCAAAGCGGCGGTTAATGAGTATTGTCCGGGAGAATGTTCGGCATAACCATTGGATGCAAGCCCCGAGGCTGTAACGTCAAACCCAGCTTGCCCGCTTGCGATGATGTACAGCACGCCGCCAGCCGCGATACCACCAATCACTTGTGCAATGATGTAAGGCACAACTTCTCTCGCCTCAAAACGGCCACCAACCCAAAGGCCAATGGTGATGGCTGGGTTCAAATGGCAGCCCGAAATATGACCGATTGCGTAGGCCATAGTGATAACGGTCAAACCAAATGCCAGTGCAACACCAACAAAACCGATACCTAATTCAGGAAAGCCTGCGGCAAGAACGGCACTACCACAGCCGCCTAAAACTAACCAAAATGTGCCAAAACCTTCGGCAAGTAATTTGTTCATAATCACAAGATCCTCTGTGAGAGTACTCGCTGAACATAGCCAAGAATGGGTGACTTTGCGTAATTTTAGTTGAAGAAAGGCGTAAATTAATCACTTGATAGCGGCAGAGCAAAGAGAGAATTTAGGGAGTCGCGTAGAGATATAATCGCATTGCTACTCCCTTGATTAGGGCTGGAAAATTTAACGTTTTAGGTAGTGTTTATAGGTTATGGTTTCAGGTTTTGAGACAATCTTGGTGTATTCAAAGATGCGACCATCCGTGAGCTTACCGACCGAAAGAACTTGGATTAGCGGCTTTCTCGGGCTGACACCGAGAATGTCACACATGTGTTTGTCGGGAATAATGGCTTCAAAATCTTGAAATGCGCCGTCAATTTCAAAGCCAAGATCTTGTTCAAGGTATTGGTACTTTGAGCCTTCCATCGACATGACGTTCATTTTTGGATACATCGACATTGGCATGTAAGAATCTTCGTAAACCGATGGGGCGTCATTGATCAACTTAAAGCGTCGAATAAAGTAGACCTTTTCACCTGGTGTGATTTCGAGAATTTCTGCCAGCTCATCGTCAGCATCCATTAGGGTAAATTCGCAAATCTTGTATTCGATCTTGGCACCAGTATCAATCAGATATTCACTGGTACTTTTTAGACTGAGCATTGAGCCGACCATGGTTTTGCCAATGATGGTGGAGCCTGCGCCTTGACGTTTCTCCACCATGCCTAATTTGACCAGCTCTTCAATGGCGTTACGAATGGTTATGCGGCTAACGGCGTAATGTGCCATCAACTCTTTTTCGGTGGGTAGCGTGTCGCCGATAGTAAATTCATTTGAATCGATGCGGCTTTTCAGCTCTTGCATAACTTTCTTATACAACATAATTAACCTCTCTGAACTCACTCTTATTGCTCACTGGTACGTTCACCATTGAGTGCGCCCACTGATACCAATCATTTCACTTAATTATTCATAACAACAAAGTACACGTTGCTATTTGCTTTATTCAAGCAAGCCCAAGGAACGGGTGATGATGACGCAAAATTAGCACTCAAAATAGAACAAATCAATGACCTTTTGTTGATCTTAGTCGAAATCATATTTTCTATTGCGAATAAAGGTTATCAATATGTCCTATTTGGTGAGCTAAATCCCATTAAACATCCTTAATTTGTACTCGATCACGATTTGCTTATTATGTATTTGTCCTATTGGTTTTTTATGAGTAATTTAAATCCTGTCGAAAGACGGAACACTCTGGAACATATTAATAACAAATTTAAGGACCCTGCCATGTTGAGTGCGATACAACGATTAGGCGGAGCAATGTTTACCCCAGTTTTGCTGTTTCCATTTGTAGGGATACTAGTGGGTTTAACCATTGTTCTTAAAAACCCGGTATTTGTTGGTGATCTTGCTGATAAAAACGGATTGTATTATCAAGTGTTACAAGTCATTGAAGAAGGTGGTTGGACTATCTTCCGCAACATGGCGCTTTTGTTCGCGGTTGGCTTACCAATCGGTCTTGCGAAAACAGCTCATGCACGAGCGGTGATGGTAGTGATGGTTTCATACCTAACTTTTAACTACTTCGTTGGTGCGATGGGGGGTTTTTGGGGCGAGTTCTTCAACGTGGACTTCTCTCAGCCGATTGGCGGTACTTCGGGTTTAACTGAAATTGCGGGCATTAAGACCATTGATACCGGTATTTTTGGCGCGATCATTATTTCAGGCTTAGTGACCTGGATTCATAACCGCACATTTGAGAAACAATTGCCTTCCTATTTGGGTATTTTCCAAGGCGCTTCTTATGTTGCAATGATCTCTTTCTTCGCCATGTTACCGGCGGCGTGGTTAACGCTATACGTATGGCCATCGATTCAACACGGCATCTTAGGTCTACAAACTTTCATGGTTGAATCAGGCTCGTTTGGTGTTTGGCTTTATACCTTCCTCGAGCGAATCCTTATACCAACTGGTTTACACCACTTTGTGTATGCGCCTTTTGTTTACGGCAATATTGCGACGCCAAACGGCATTGCAGTGGACTGGTTTACTAACCTTGAAGCTTTCACACAATCTGGCCAAGCGATGAAAGATCTGTTCCCTGCGGGTGGGTTTGCTCTGCACGGTAACTCAAAAATCTTTGGTTGTACTGGTATTGCTTTGGCGATGTACCACACGGCAAAACCGGAAAACCGTAAAAAAGTAGCAGCGCTACTCATCCCGGCAACGTTAACTGCGGTTTTAGTGGGTATTACGGAACCTCTTGAATTTACTTTTCTATTCATAGCGCCTTGGTTGTTTGCAATTCACGCTGTCCTTGCTGGTGCAATGGCAATGGTGATGTATAGCTTTGGTGTGGTTGGAAACATGGGTGGCGGCTTGATTGAATTTGCTACCGGTAACTGGATTCCTTTACTTGGTAATCACACCAGTATGGTTGTGGCGCAAATAGCGATAGGTCTTTGTTTTACCGTTATTTACTACTTCACCTTCAGATTCCTTATTGTGAAATTTGATGTGCCAATTGCTGGCCGCGGTGATGCTGAAATGAAGCTACATAACAAAGAAGATTTCAATAAAAAGCACGGTATTACTGGCAAAGGTCAACAAGGTACAAGCCCGTTACAAATTCAAGCGATTGAAACACTAGAAGGGTTAGGTGGTGTGGCAAACCTTGAAGATTTGAGCAACTGCGCGACCCGTTTACGAGTGACTGTTGTTGACCCAGACAAAGTTCAATCAGCGGAGTACTTCATGAGTACAGGTGCGGTGAACTTAGTGAAAAACGGCAAAGCGGTACAAGTGATTATCGGTCTGAGTGTCCCTCAGCTTCGAGAAGAATGTGAAAAGATCGTCAGTGCTTACAAAGAAGAACAAAAAGCATTGGCGGAAGAGCTAACACTCAGTACGGCAAACTAAAACAACGGTTATAGAGATACAACGGCTTAAAAAAATTTAGTAACACATATCAATATTCAAAACCAATTTATTCGGGCGGAAATAATCCCGCCTACCTTAAACGAGGCTTATTATGAAAACAGAATTCTCAGTAGTTATTGCAGGCGGCGGTTCAACTTTCACTCCTGGTATCGTGATGATGCTGCTTGAAAACCAAGATCGTTTTCCAATTCGTAAACTGAAGTTTTATGACAATTTTGCACAACGTCAGGAAACGATTGCAGAAGCATGTAAAATTCTTCTAAAAGAACGTGCACCGCATATTGAATTCTCATACACCACCGATCCGGAAGAAGCATTCACCGATATCGATTTCTGTATGGCTCACATTCGTGCAGGTTTGTACGCAATGCGTGAGCAAGATGAGAAAATTCCACTACGCCACGGTTGTGTCGGTCAAGAAACGTGTGGTGCGGGCGGTATGGCTTATGGTCTTCGTTCTATCCCAGCGGTTATCGAAATGATCGATTACATGGAAAAATACTCACCAAATGCTTGGATGCTTAACTACTCAAACCCAGCGGCAATTGTAGCTGAAGCTTGTCGCGTGATGCGTCCAAACTCAAAAGTGCTTAATATCTGTGATATGCCGATTGGTATCGAAACTCGCATCGCTGAAATTTTGGGTTACGAAGATCGTAAACAGTTCGACATCATGTACTACGGCTTGAACCACTTTGGCTGGTGGAAAGAGTTTAAAGATGCGAAAACGGGTGAAGATCTAATGCCACGCATTAAAGAGTACATCAAAGATAACGGTTACCTGCCACCAAGCGTGTTGAGTGGTGCTCAGCATACTGATGAATCATGGAAAGAAACCTTTATCAAAGTACGTGATGTGTATGCATTGGACCCAGAAACAATTCCAAACACATACCTAAAATACTACATGTACCCAGACTATGTGGTTGAGCACTCAAACAAAGAGTTCACTCGTGCTAATGAAGTGATGGAAGGCCGTGAGGCAGAAGTGTTTACTGAGTGCCATCGTATTATTGCCAACGGCACAGCCAGTGACACTACGATTGAAGTAGAAGAGCATGCATCGTACATCGTTGACCTAGCGACAGCGATTGCCTTCAATACTAAAGAGCGCATGCTGCTTATCGTGCCAAACAATGGCGCGATCAGTAACTTTGACCCAACGGCGATGGTTGAAATTCCATGTATCGTTGATAATACGGGGGCGAAGCCATTACAAATTGGTGAAATCCCTGAGTTCCAAAAAGGTATGATGAGCCAACAAGTGTCGGTTGAGAAATTGGTGGTTAAAGCCCACGTTGAAGGTTCTAAGCAACGTTTATGGCAAGCACTAACGCTATCGGCAACCATTCCAAGTGCAAGCGTAGCAAAAGATATTCTAGAAGACTTACTTGAAGCGAACAAAGATTTCTGGGTAGAAATGAAATAGTTTAATCGATGATCAATGCCCTGCATATGCGGGGCATTTTTATAGGTATAACATAATGATTGATGTCACTATTCTCGGCTACATCGCCGCTTTTTGTACCACTTGCTCCTTTGTTCCTCAAGTTCTGCATATTCTAAAAACGGGCGATACCGCTTCGATTTCACTGGCGATGTACAGTTGTTTTGTCCTGGGCGTATTTCTGTGGCTAATCTATGGTATTGCGATGCAGGATTGGCCAATTATTATCGCCAATGCGATAACCTTAATGTTGGCGAGCATGATTCTGTTGCTAAAAATCCGCGATGTTCTCAGAGCGCGGAAAACACCTCAATTAAGCGTCTAGTTAACGCGGTTATGTTC
>NZ_AFWF01000004.1 GCF_000222605.1 Vibrio ichthyoenteri ATCC 700023
AAATTTCGTTTTTTCCTTCTTAGAAGGTGAAGACAACTGTTAAAAGAGCCCGTTTAAGAGCGGGCTTTTTTAGTCCTGAAGGACAAAAGATTTTGTGTGCTGATATGGCTCAGTCGGTAGAGCGCATCCTTGGTAAGGATGAGGTCCCCAGTTCGATTCTGGGTATCAGCACCATTTATTAAAGAATTTGCTTGGCGACCATAGCGTTGCGGACCCACCTGATTCCATGCCGAACTCAGAAGTGAAACGCAATAGCGCCGATGGTAGTGTGGGGCTTCCCCATGTGAGAGTAGGACATCGCCAGGTTTTATTTCCGAAAGCCCTGACCATTTGGTCGGGGCTTTTTCGTTTTAGCGATAAAATTTTAAGCCCTGATCATCCGATCGGGGCTTTTTTCGTTCTACTTCTTGTTTAGAGACCAGTCATAGTCGTACGTGACTGTTGCCGAATTTACTATGGAATTGGAGCGGTAGGATTCAATGTGTGTTATTACGCCGCCATCAGCAGCGAAATCACGACTAAACCAATCATAAATTGAAGAGAGTATGACCCCTTTTTCGCTCACATTTACTCCTTTGGGACTATTAATAAAATCTTTTGCTGCTTGTTCTAATAATATTTCTGTATTTTTTGCGGTGAACGCCTCGGTTTGTAAGTTGGGGCAACCAAGGCTTGCACAGTTAACGGCATAGTGAGTGCGAGGATCATTCCAGATGGGACGCAGTATCCGGTGTTCGATATCATTGAGTGTTAATTGCTTGCCCTCGATCGTTACGACCTCTTCATCCCAAGGGCCAAAGCTGAAAAAGCCACCGAGTTTGGTAATCGATTTGACTGGGTAGGCGTCTAAAATGAGATCAACAGTCACGGCATTATATAGATTGACCCAGTAAGCATATTGCACCGCTTGTGAATAGTTTCTAGGGTCTATTTGGCTTAATTGCGCGATATAGTTATCCAGTTTTTGCTTATCTTGCTGTTTAACTTCTTGGTAAGCAAAAAGATGGTTTTGACCAGAAATCGACAAATATTGATCAAGAATTTCCTGCCAAGCTTGATGATCAATCGTCGTGTGATTATTTTCATTACTTTGCTGCCAATAGGGCCATAGTTCAGACTTTGGTGCAGCCTGAGTTGAGAACGTAATAAAAGGGAGTGCGAGCAACGTAACGCTGAGTGCGAATCTTGTTTTCATAATAAAACTCAAGCTGATAGAACCTGATTAATTAGACCGTTGAGAGAAGGTAATTCTTTCCATCGACAAGCAAACTATCCTTTCAAAGCGATAAAAAAAGGTTGGCGATTAAGCCAACCTAGATGTTTTAACTAAGCAAGAAAGCTTGGTATTTTGTTTTCGTATTCAGTGATTTTAGCTTCGTGCTGCAAGGTTAGGCCGATGTTATCTAAACCGTTGAGCAGGCAATGACGGCGGAATGAATCGATTTCAAAGCTGTATTCTTTACCATTGGCACGAACACGCATCGCTTCAAGATCAATTTCTATCTGCGCACCCTCATTGGCTTCAACGAATTGAAAGATCTCATCCACTTCTTGCTCAGTTAAGCGTACTGGAACCATTTGGTTGTTGATTGAGTTGCCATAAAAAATATCAGCAAAACTCGGTGCGATCATCGCTTTAATACCGTAGTCAGCCAGTGCCCAAGGAGCATGTTCACGTGATGAACCACAACCGAAGTTTTCACGCGCCAATAAAATAGAAGCTCCTTGGTAGCGAGGTGCGTTCATTACAAACTCTGGGTTTGCCTGTTGGCCAGCATCATCAAGGAAGCGCCAGTCATGGAACAGGTGCTTGCCAAAACCTAAGCGAGACACTTTTTGCAGAAACTGTTTAGGGATGATGGCATCTGTATCAACATTAGCGGCATCAAGAGGTACAACTAAGCCTGTGTGTTGCTTAAAACCTGACATATTGTAACTCCTTAATCCAATTCACGAATATCGACAAAGTGGCCAGCAATCGCCGCTGCCGCCGCCATTGCAGGGCTTACTAGGTGCGTTCTGCCATCACGTCCTTGGCGACCTTCAAAGTTTCTGTTCGAAGTCGATGCGCAGCGTTCTTGAGGACCTAAGCGATCGTTGTTCATTGCCAAGCACATTGAACAGCCCGGTAGGCGCCATTCAAAACCGGCGTCTTTAAAAATGGTATCCAACCCTTCCGCTTCAGCTTGCGCTTTCACTTGTTCAGATCCTGGTACGATAAGCGCTTGAACATGCGAAGCAACCTTTCTGCCTTTCGCTACTTCAGCCGCCGCGCGCATGTCTTCAATGCGTGAGTTAGTGCAAGAGCCAACAAAAACTTTGTCGACTGAGTAATCAGAGAGAGCTTTACCTGCTTCTAATCCCATGTAAGCCAGAGCTTTTTCAGCAGATGCTTTTTCAACAGGATCGGTAAAACTGGCCGGAGATGGAATTGGTGCATCAACCGCGATCACTTGGCCAGGGTTAGTACCCCATGTAACCTGAGGTTTTATATCAGCCGCGTTGAGTGTTACCACCGCATCAAATTGCGCGTCTTCATCTGTTTTTAGCGTCGACCAGTAGTCAACTGCCGCAGTGAAATCATCACCTTTTGGTGAGAATTTGCGATCTTTAATGTAATCAAAGGTGGTCGCGTCAGGTGCGATAAGACCGGCTTTAGCGCCGAGCTCAATTGCCATGTTACATACCGTCATACGACCTTCCATCGTAAGATCGGTAATCGCGTCACCACAGAATTCAACCACATAGCCAGTGCCGCCAGCAGCGGTGGTTTTACCGATAATCGCTAGGACGATGTCTTTGGCGGTAATGCCTTCTGCAACCTTACCTTTTACCTCGATTTTCATGGTCTTAGCACGCGCTTGTTTGAGCGTCTGTGTGGCTAGAACATGTTCAACTTCCGACGTTCCAATACCAAAGGCAAGTGATCCAAAAGCACCATGAGTTGCGGTGTGTGAATCGCCACAGACAATGGTCATACCCGGTAGAGTAATCCCAAGCTCTGGGCCCATGACGTGCACGATGCCTTGATATTTATGGTTAATGTCATAAAGGGTGACACCGAACTCTTCACAGTTTTTTGATAGCGTCTCCATCTGGATACGGGCCATCTCACCGGATGCATTGATGTCTTTAGTCGTCGTTGAAACGTTGTGATCCATGGTGGCGAAAGTTTTGCTCACTTGGCGTACTTTACGCCCTTTTTCTCGCAAGCCATCGAAAGCTTGTGGTGAGGTTACTTCGTGTACTAAATGGCGATCGATGTACAAAATCGGGGTTTCACCTTCTGCGGCGACGGCTACGTGTGCGTCGTAGACTTTTTCATATAGTGTTTTGCCCATTGCTTCCTTTCCTCGTCGTCTTGAGTTGCAGTAATAGCCATTTCAAGGGCATCTCCGGCCTTGTTGGGACACCAATAACCTTAAGCTATTGGTGTCGTTATTACTGTCGTGAGACGACTATCTCTAATTGTTATAAATTAAATAGTTCTACGAGTTTAAGATGTATTCCGCGATTTTATCGCCCATCTCGGTGGTCGATAGCGCAGGCTTGCTGCCTGCAAGATCGGCCGTCAGTTCACCGGCTGATAGCGCTTTTGCTACCGCATTCTCGATATCTTGCGCTGCATCTTCTTCACCTAGGCTATAACGCAACATTAGCGCTGCAGAAAGGATTTGAGCGACAGGGTTTGCGATGTTTTTGCCTGCGATGTCCGGTGCGCTGCCACCTGCTGGTTCATACAAACCAAATTTACTTTCGTTCAGGCTAGCAGAAGGAAGCATACCCATTGAACCGGTGATCATGGCGCACTCGTCAGAAATAATGTCACCGAAAATGTTGGAACATAGCATGACGTCAAACTGAGAAGGGTCTTTGATTAGCTGCATGGTCGCGTTGTCGATGTAGATGTGTGAAAGCTCAACATCTGGATAATCTTTGGCAATCTCTTCAACCACTTCACGCCATAGAATTGAGCTTTGTAATACGTTAGCTTTATCGACAGAGCACACTTTTTTGCCGCGTAATCGCGCAGATTCAAAGGCAATCTTAGCAATGCGTTCAATTTCAAAACGGTGGTAAATCTCAGTATCAAACGCTTTCTCGTTTGGCCCTTCACCTTCCCGCCCTTTCGGTTGGCCAAAGTAGATGCCGCCAGTCAGTTCACGTACAACGACAATATCAAAGCCACGCTCAGAGATATCGGCACGCAGTGGTGAAAAGGCTTCTAGGCCTGTGTGAATCTGTGCAGGACGAAGGTTACAAAATAGCTGGAAGTGTTTACGCAGTGGCAGCAAAGCGCCGCGTTCTGGCTGATCATTCGGTGGCAGGTGTTCCCATTTAGGACCACCAACAGAACCAAACAGAACCGCATCTGATTGTTCACAGGCTGCGACGGTAGATTGTGGTAGTGGACTGCCATGATTATCGATAGCAATACCGCCTACATCATGGGCTTCACGCTGAAACGTGATGCCACGCTTGGTTTCAATCGCATCCAGTACTTTATTCGCTTGAGCCATTACTTCTGGGCCAATGCCATCTCCGGCCAATACCGCGATTTTGTAAGTCTTCTCTGTCATGGTAATCCTTTAAATTTTGTATACCCATCCAACGTTAAGTTGTTTGGCTATAGCGTTGTGTTGCTATTCCAATTTGTTCAAACACGGCATGACCGAGTTTGATTGTGATTCTATACAGTGGCTATTTTTTGCTGCTTAATTTCGGCAATTTGATCGGCGCGATGGATGCTATTGATGACATGCAATAGAGCCTGACCAGATGCTTCAACAATATCTGTTGATATACCGGTGCCGTGATATTTACGTCCTTTGTAGTTGGCAATAATATCGGCTTGGCCTAATCCATCTTCACCTTCGCCCTTAGCGGTAAGATCGAATTTATCCAATACAATATCGTACCCGGTTACGCGATAAATACACTGATAAAGTGCATCAACTGGTCCATTGCCGACTGCCGCTTCACATTTTTCGTCATCGCCACACTGCAACTGAATCGTAGTGGTTGCCATTACACTGCCCGATTGCACGCTTAGGTAATTCAACTTGTAGAAATCGTCTTCATCACGCAAGTTAGAGAAGTGCATTAACGCTTCTAGATCGTAATCAAAGACTTGGCCTTTTCGGTCGGCGAGTTTCAAGAAGTCTTCATACAAGGCATTTAGGTTGTACTCTTCTTCTTTGTAACCCATCGCTTCCATATGGCTCTTTACTGCTGCTCGGCCACTACGACTGGTTAGATTCAATGATTGATTCTTCAAACCGATCGATTCAGGCGTCATGATTTCATAGGTGTTCTTATTCTTTAACATGCCATCTTGGTGGATGCCTGACGAATGGCTAAAGGCATTGGTACCAACAATTGCTTTATTACTCTGAATTGGCATGTTGCACAATTGGCTAACGAGTTTGCTAGTACGATGAATCTCATCATATTTAAGACCGGTATGAACACCTAGCAGCTCTTGACGTGTCTTAATGATCATCGCAATTTCTTCTAGTGCACAGTTGCCGGCACGCTCACCAATCCCATTGATGGTGCCTTCGATTTGGCGAGCACCTGCTTGAACGGCGGCAATTGAGTTGGCCACTGACATACCTAAATCATCATGGCAGTGGACTGAAATGACGGCTTTATCGATATTCGGTACTCGATTAAACAGTGTTTCGATTATGCCACCAAACTCATTTGGAACGGTGTAGCCGACCGTATCAGGAATATTGACTGTGCTAGCGCCTGCTTTGATCGCTGCTTCAACCATGCGACATAGATTATCGATGGGAGTACGACCTGCATCCTCACAAGAGAATTCGACATCATCAGTATATTGGCGCGCGTGTTTTACTGCTCTAACGCCCATTTCAACTACGTCATCATAACTGCGGCGCAGTTTATCTTGTACGTGGACGGTTGAGGTTGAAATGAAGGTATGAATACGGAAAGCTTCCGCTACTTTTAGCGCTTGGGCTGCGGCATCGATATCATTGGGTACCGCGCGAGAAAGCGCGCAGATGCGGCTGTTCTTAATGTGTCGTGCAATGGTTTGTACCGACTCAAAATCGCCAGGCGAAGAAACAGGGAAGCCCGCTTCAATAACATCCACACCGAGACGTTCAAGTGCATACGCAATTTGCAGTTTTTCTTTGACTGTCAAACTGGCTGACAACGCTTGTTCGCCATCACGCAAAGTGGTGTCGAAAATAATGACTTGATCGTTCATAAGTGCTTCCTTCTTGATTCGTTTGTTTATCCACTGTTCGGTGGGTATTTAAACGATTACTTCCAGTATTTGATCATAAAAAAACCCGCATCTCGGTGCGGGTCTGTTGTAAATCTGTGTGGTTAATTCTCTTCCACAGCCTACCCGCGCGATTGATTCACGATCAGGAGGAGGCTCAGTTGGCGAGAAAATGTTCTTGTCATTGTTAACTACTTCCTAAGAGAGTTAATGAAACCACATATTTAAGTTAATAGATTAGTACCGTACTCAGCACTGCACGTCAACCCTAAAGTTGCTTTTTTATTCAATTGGGCGAAATCTTCAGCATAAGAAATGATTTTAGTGGGATAAGTTTTGTTGTTGGCGGTAAATGCGCTGAGCAAACCTAAATAAGTGAGAATTATCAATATCATCAGAGCAAGATGGTGAAAGGAGCCTAACAAAGAGCAAATCAATCGTGACTCGCCTTGTCACCAACTCAACAAAAATTCGTCAACTTAGTGTCATCTAACTGGCTTAGCTTGAGATCAATCGCGCTAACTATCGGAGCATACCATGCGCACTATAGAGCCAATTGCCAAGTTTGATCTCGCGTTTTCTTTATTCTGTTTGCAACATAAATTCACACAACCTGTTTCAAAACTTAGCCGGATAGTGTCCCACACTGGAGATGGCCACCTTTATGCACTGATTGGTCTACTGGCATGGTGGTTTGATGGACAAGTGGGTAAATTGTTTTTAGCTGCTGGCTTACTGGCCTTTGTGATTGAATTGCCTATTTACTGGTTGCTGAAGAATGTTTTTAAAAGACGACGTCCTCAAGAGCTCAGTGTTCTGATCCCTTCCTTTATTACTCCCTATGATCGCTATAGCTTGCCCTCAGGCCATACTGCCGCTGCATTTGTTATGGCGACGCTTATTGGCCAATTTTATCCATCTTTTGAGTTAGTTGCCCTGACATGGGCGACGATGATTGCGATGTCACGGCTATTGCTTGGGGTTCACTTTCTTAGTGATGTGTTGTTGGGAGCTTGTCTCGGCTTTAGCTGCGCCAATGCAGCAGTGCAATGGCTTGGGAGTAATGCACTATGAAAATTTTGTATGGTGTACAAGGAACAGGCAATGGGCATATAGCGCGAGCTAGAGCTATGTGTGACGCACTTAAAGAGAAAGAGGTGGAGGTTGATTTTCTGTTTTCGGGACGTGAGGCAGATAAGTATTTTGCTATGCAGGCGTTTGGTGATTATCGCATTCGCCGTGGGCTGACTTTTATTACCGAGAAAGGCAAAGTTAATTACCGTCAAACGATACTGGAAAATAGTCTGTTTGAGTTTTACCAAGAAGTGTCAGCGTTGGATCTTTCTGGCTACGATTTGGTGCTCAATGATTTTGAGCCGGTTTCTGCTTGGGCGGCAAAAATACAGAAAAAGCCCATTATTAGTATTAGCCATCAAAATGCGTTTCGTTACCCAGTGCCTTTAAAAGGAGCGAGTTGGTTAGATAAACAAGTGATTCGTTACTTTGCTCCAAGTTCGATTCATTTGGGTTTACATTGGCATCATTTCAACCAACCGATTTTACCGCCAATTATTCATACTAAGCGAGAGGATGTCGATTCCCAAGCCTATGTACTGGTCTATTTGCCATTCGAAAGCTTAGACGATATCACCGATTTATTGTTGCGTTTCAGCCGCCAGAGTTTTGTCTGTTTTCATCCGCAAATATTGGCGGCAAAACAAATCGACAATATTCAGTTTTTTCCGCTTAGCTTAGGAGAATTTCAGCACTATCTCAATCGCTGCGCAGGGATCATTGCTAACGGTGGTTTTGAATTACCCTCTGAAGCTCTGACGATGGGGAAGAAATTATTGCTCAAGCCACTGGCAGGGCAATTTGAACAACTGTCCAACGTGGCAACGTTAGAAAGTTTAGGCCTTGCCAGCAGCATGGAAATTCTTGACGCTTCAATTGTACGCAATTGGTTGGATGAAGAGCCCGGTGAGCGAGTCCAATACCCTGATGTTGCCAGTGCGATCGTCGATTGGCTGCTGAAAGGGGAGTGGGATAGTACCGAGCAATTAACCGCGCGGTTATGGAGCCAAGTGGATTTTCCCAGCTATGCGTTCAACGAGTGACGTTAAGTGTATGGCCTTGCATGATGACTCATCCATTCAATACAGTAAAATTATTGAGGGGGTTATGCTTTGTAATCGCGCTTATTAATGTCATCAATTGATTGTGCGTAACATTCATAATTGGAGTGAATCTGTTATCAAGTAACTAAAAAAAAGCAATTTAGCTATTTTTACATATTGATTATCTTCTTGTTTAATAAGGTAATTAATTGTTTTTGGCTAAAAAATACTGATTAATTCTCAATCCAGTTGCACTGAGATAATTGATTGGTCGATAGTCTCTTTTCCTTACTAATCATCTAAATCGCAAATAAATAAGTCGTCTAGATAGCGTTGCGATTAAATTGGTATAGCACAGTGAGCTTTGTGTTTTGCCCAATGATTCAATTTAAAGAGAAGAGACCGATGACAGAAGCAAAAGAACCAATGAGCGCAATCGCAAGCTACCGAATGGAAAGCACACTACGTGGTGTTGATCTTAATTTGTTAACCGTATTTGATGCCGTAATGCAAGAGCAGAACATTACTCGTGCTGCACACAACTTAAGCATGTCTCAACCGGCCGTTAGTAATGCCGTCGCGCGGTTAAAAGTGATGTTTAATGACGAGCTATTCATGCGTCAAGGTCGTGGTATTCAACCAACACAGCGAGCTCGTCAGCTGTTTGGTCCGGTTCGTCAGGCACTGCAATTAATCCGTAATGAACTGCCGAGCTCTGTGTTCGCTCCAGAAACCTCAACCCGTCTTTTTAAATTGGCAATGTGTAGCCCTTGCGACATGCGTTTTGCGCCAAAAGTAATGGATACGATTCATCAGAGAGCCCCATACGTACAATTGCACTTAGATGCTGAGTTTGATCGCCAGTTAGCTGAACGTATGCGCTATCAAGAAATTGACTTCGTAATTGACTACGCTCGATTTGATGAGCAAGGCTTTTCAAGCACAGAGATCTTCCAGGATGAATTGGTGATTGTGGCATCCAAAGCTCACCCTCGTATTAAAAATTCAGTCAGTGTGGAAACGTTGCGTTCAGAGCGCCATGCGAAACTATCACGCGTCCATGGACAACGTAGTTTCTCTGAGCAAGCTTATAAAGAACTCGATGTTAGTGCTTATTATGAAGGCACGAGTTTGAGTAATGTTTTGTATGTGGTTGGTCAATCAGAGCTAGTGACGATCGCTCCTCGTTGGATGGTTGAAAATGCCGCGAATCAGCAACAGTTACAGATTGTAGCCTCCCCATTTGCCAATACGAGCATAAATGGCTACCTAAGTTGGCATGAATCAAGTGAAAAAGACAAAGGACATATTTGGTTACGAGATCAGTTGATGCAAATCTGTGGAGAGGTAGTTGCTCTCGATATTTAAAATTAAGTTATTGAAACTTATGTTTAAATTTTGTCTCTTATGATATCTGCTACAATCTTATTAAATAATATATTGCTATTTTAAGCCTCGGATGGCGAAAGTCTCCGAGGCTTTTTCTTATAAGTTTGATGCGTGTCAGTTGCCTTTTTTAACTTGAAATGTACACTGTGCGCGCAAAAGGCTTACAGGTGTAAGCTTAAAGGTAGAAAAGATGGCCAATTTAGATTTTCATATCGTTAAAAGAATTCGTGAACAGATTGCACAAGGCGGTGAACGTACAGCGCTTAAGCACAAAGTAGATGGCTTATGGCAAGGTATTAGCTGGCAGCAATTTGGTCAGCAGGTGGATGCAATTTCACTTGCTTTATTGGCTCAAGGATTACGAGTACAAGATAAGATAGGGATCTTCTCAAACAACATGCCGCAATGGACCGTTGCGGATATCGCTACGCTGCAAACGCGTGGTGTGATTGTGCCAATTTACCCAACAAGCACCGCTGCACAATCAGCGTATATTCTGCAAAATGCAGACGTCAAAGTTTTGTTTGTTGGTGAGCAGCCTCAATTTGATTTGGCTGTATCTATCTTTGAACAGTGTGAGCAGCTAGAACTGATTGTCGCAATGTCTGATGACATTGATCTGCAAGGTCATACGTTTGCGGTCAGCTGGCAAGATTTCATTGCTCGTGGTAATGAGGCACATCAGGCAGAGCTACAACTGCGTCTTGATGATGCGAACCTCGACGATCTATTAACGCTTATCTATACCTCTGGTACAACTGGCCAACCAAAAGGCGTAATGCTTGATTACGCCAACATAGGCGCGCAGTTACAAGGTCATGATCAGCGTTTAAGCTTAACCGATCAAGATGTGTCACTGTGCTTCTTGCCGCTGTCTCACGTGTTTGAACGTGCGTGGACTTTCTATGTCTTGTACCGTGGAGCAACTAACTGCTACCTGCAAGATACGATGCAAGTTCGTGATGCGCTAAGCGAAATTCGTCCAACCGTGATGAGTGCTGTGCCGCGCTTCTACGAAAAGATCTTCTCTGCGATTCATGAGAAAGTCTCTAAGGCGCCATTTATCCGCAAAGTATTATTTACTTGGGCGGTTAACATGGGCGCGAAAATGGCGGTATGCCATCAAGATGGTCGTAAGCCATCATTGATGCTGAAAAAATCGTACAAGCTTGCTGATAAGTTAGTGTTGTCGAAATTGCGTGCTCTGTTGGGTGGCCGAATCAATTTCATGCCATGTGGTGGTGCGAAATTGGATGAGACCATTGGTCGCTTCTTCCATGCCATTGGTATCAACGTTAAGTTGGGTTACGGCATGACCGAAACCACGGCAACGGTTTCTTGTTGGGATGATAAGTGTTTTGATCCTGCTTCGATCGGCATGTCGATGCCGGGCGCGCAAGTGAAGATCGGTGAGAACAACGAGATCTTAGTTCGTGGTCCGATGGTGATGCGCGGTTATTACAAAATGCCAGAAGAGACGGCACAAACTTTTGATGAGCACGGCTTCTTAAAAACGGGCGATGCAGGCCATATTGATGAGAACGGTAACTTGTTTATTACCGATCGCATTAAAGAGTTGATGAAAACATCGAACGGTAAATACATTGCACCGCAAGTGGTTGAAGGCGCAATTGGTAAAGACCATTTCATCGAGCAAATTGCCGTGATTGCAGATACGCGTAAATTTGTTTCTGCGTTGATCGTGCCGTGTTTTGATAGCTTGGAAGAGTACGCGAAAGAACTGAATATCAAATACCATGATCGCGTAGAGCTGATTAAGCACCATCAAATTGTTGAGATGCTTGAATCACGTGTGAACGACTTGCAAAAAGAACTGGCTAAGTTTGAGCAAGTGAAGAAATTCAAATTGCTGCCGAAAGCTTTCTCGATGGACGATGGTGAGTTAACCCCAACGCAGAAACTGCGTCGCAAGGTGATTAACGATAAATACCAAGATGAAATCGAAGAAATGTACGACGATAAACCGTCTAAGAAGTAGCTTTTCTCAATCTAAATTTTTAGGTTGATTAAAAATCCCCCACAATCATAACTTGGTTGCGGGGGATTTTTTTTACTTTCAAACTAGGCAGGAGAGTGCTTGAAAGAAAAGTGCACAAAAAATATTCCGCTTTTTTTGTCGAGGTTTTGTGGAAAGATGCTGATTTTTAGGCTGTATTTGTCGTCTTTTTATCGTCATTCTCGGAATTCATAGAATTGTGTGAGGAATGAGAGAAAAGTCGCAATAGATTCTTTGAAAATAAAACGTTACATTTGTTGCTATTGCTTGCGTGTTGTTATGACATGCGCAAGGCATAGAGAAAGAGTGGAAGTATTTCATTTAGGCTAAAAATAAGCCCTAACTATGTGCAACTGACCAAACAATGAACCCTATTGATTGGTGCAGGTAAGGAGAAAAATATGACAGCAATGTTGTCCGGTGCTGAGATGGTTGTTCAATCTCTCATCGAAGAAGGAGTGGAACAGATTTTCGGTTATCCAGGCGGTTCAGTATTGGATATCTATGATGCGCTGCATGCGAAAACGGAGCAAATTAAACATGTTCTGGTTCGTCATGAACAAGCAGCAACGCACATGGCTGACGGCTACGCGCGCGCAACGGGTAATCCGGGTGTGGTGCTGGTTTGTTCAGGCCCAGGCGCAACGAACACGATTACGGGGATTGCAACCGCGTATATGGATTCGATTCCCATGATTGTTATTTCTGGTAATGTGCCGAATAACCTGATTGGTAATGATGCGTTCCAAGAGTGCGATATAGTCGGTGTGTCACGCCCGGTGGTAAAACACAGCTTCTTAGTTAAGAAAGCCGAAGATATCCCTGAAACCGTTAAGAAAGCCTTCTATATTGCGACGACAGGCCGCCCAGGCCCTGTGGTTATCGACTTACCTAAAGATATTCTTAATCCACAAATCAAATTGCCATACGAGTACCCGGCAACGATCTCGATGCGCTCATATAAACCCACCACCACAGGCCATAAAGGTCAGGTCAAAAAAGCCCTTAAAGCGTTGCTAGAGGCAAAAAAACCCGTGCTGTATGTGGGTGGTGGTGCTGTAATTTCAGAGGCGGATGAACCGTTATTGAAGCTGGCGGAAACGCTTAACTTACCGGTTGTCAGTACCTTAATGGGGCTGGGGGCATTTCCTGGTACTCATAAAAACTCGCTTGGTATGCTTGGTATGCATGGCACTTATGAAGCCAATATGGCGATGCATGGCGCCGATCTGATCTTTGGTGTTGGCGTGCGCTTTGATGATCGCACCACCAATAACCTAGAAAAATACTGCCCAGATGCCAAAATCATGCACATTGATATCGATCCTTCTTCTATTTCGAAGAACGTTAAAGCGGATCTGCCTATCGTAGGCTCGGCCGATAAAGTGCTGGCATCAATGATGAGTTTGCTGGTGGAGCAAGGCGGCAGTAACGATGAGCAAGCATTGAGCCAATGGTGGGATGAAATTCAAACTTGGCGTAATAAAGAGTGCTTGAAGTACGCTAAATCACCTGAACGTATTAAGCCACAACAAGTGATTGAAACACTGCATAAACTGACCAATGGTGATGCTTATGTCGCATCAGATGTTGGCCAACACCAAATGTTTGCTGCGCTTTACTACCCATTTAACAAGCCACGCCGTTGGATTAACTCTGGTGGTTTAGGCACGATGGGCTTTGGTTTACCTGCTGCGATGGGGGTAAAGTTTGCCAAGCCTGATGAAGAAGTGGTGGTGGTGACCGGCGATGGCAGTATTCAGATGAATATCCAAGAGTTATCGACGGCGATGCAATACGATATTCCAGTTAAGATCATTAACTTGAACAACCGCTTCCTTGGGATGGTAAAGCAGTGGCAAGATATTATTTATCAAGGTCGTCACTCCAATTCTTATATGAGCTCAGTGCCGGATTTTGCGGCGATTGCTGAAGCTTATGGCCATGTTGGTATTCGCATTGAAACCCCTGACGAGCTTGAAGCTGGTCTGCAGCGAGCACTCGAACTGAAAGATCGTTTGGTGTTTGTTGATATCAATGTTGATGAAACAGAGCATGTATACCCAATGCAGATCAAAGGCGAGGGTATGGACAAAATGTGGCTAAGTAAGACGGAGCGTACCTAAGATGAGACATATCATTTCACTATTGATGGAAAACCAACCGGGTGCGCTATCACGAGTTGTCGGCTTGTTTTCTCAGCGTGGTTATAACATCGAGTCACTGACGGTTTCACCGACGGATGATGAAACACTATCGCGTCTAAACATCACCACCATTTCAGATGATTTGGTGCTGGAGCAGATCCAAAAACAGCTGCATAAATTAATTGATGTCTTAAAAGTGCAGGAAGTGTCAGAGCTTGAGCATATTGAACGTGAATTAATGTTGGTGAAAGTGAAGGCCAGTGGTTTTGCTCGTGCCGAAGTTAAACGCACTGCCGATATTTTCCGCGGTCAGATTGTGGATGTCACTGCCTCGCAATATACGGTGCAACTAACTGGCGATAGCGAAAAGCTTGATGCCTTCATTCAAGCGCTTTCTGAAGTGACGGAAGTGATTGAAGTTGCGCGTAGTGGTGTGGTGGGCATTGCACGCGGAGAGCGAGCGTTAAAAGCTTAATACTACTTTGATTCTGGTATAGAAAAGAAAAACCACCGAACGTTCGGTGGTTTTTTTGTCGTTAGCTTCGATTGACGATTAGTGCAGAATACGTGCGCGAATCGTACCTTCAATGGTTTTTAGTTTCGCTAGAGCTTCTGCTGAACGCTCTGTTTCGACATCAATAACCACATAACCGATTTCAGCCGCTGTTTGTAAATATTGGCCCGCAATGTTAATGCCTTCTTCGGCAAAGATGGTGTTAATTTGCGTCAGAATACCAGGGCGGTTTTTATGAATGTGCAGTAAGCGAGAACAATCACGGTGCTCAGGGAGTGAAACTTCTGGGAAGTTTACGCTTGAAAGTGTTGAGCCGTTATCTGAGTATTTCGCCAGTTTGCCCGCGACTTCTACGCCAATGTTTTCTTGTGCTTCTTGCGTTGAGCCACCCACATGTGGAGTCAGAATAACATTGTCGTATTTTTGCAGTGGTGATTCGAATGCTTCTGCATTGGTTGCAGGTTCTGTTGGGAACACATCGACGGCTGCGCCAGAGATGTGGCCTGCTTCAAGAGAGTGACAAAGCGCCTCGATATCTACCACGGTACCGCGAGCGGCATTAATGAAGATGGCTCCTGGCTTCATGCGAGCAAATTCTTCTGCGCCCATCATGTTTTTGGTTTCAGGTGTTTCAGGTACGTGCAGGGAGATAACATCACACTTATTGAGTAGTTCACTCATGGTGAAGACTTGCGTTGCATTACCCAGAGATAGCTTATTCTCAATATCGTAGTAGTAAACACGCATGCCTAAGTTTTCAGCAATAATGCCGAGCTGAGTACCGATATGGCCGTAACCGATGATGCCAAGACGCTTGCCACGAGCTTCGTAAGAATTGTCGGCACTTTTCTTCCAAATACCACGGTGTGCCAAGGCATTTTTCTCTGGGATTCCGCGCAGTAGCAGTAGGATTTGACCAAGGACTAATTCTGCAACGCTACGGGTATTAGAGAATGGTGCGTTGAATACTGGAATACCGCGCACAGCCGTTGCGTGTAGGTCAACTTGGTTAGTCCCAATACAAAAACAACCAACGGCAACTAATTTTTCAGCCGCATTAATTATTTCTTTAGTTAGGTTGGTACGTGAACGAATACCAATAAAGTGGGCATCTTTTACCGCTTCCATCAGTTCAGCTTCTGATAAAGAGCCTTTATGGTATTCGATGTTGGTGTAACCTGCTGCTTGTAAAACTTCTACTGACGATGGGTGCAGACCCTCTAAAAGAAGTATTTTAATTTTTTCTTTTTCCAGTGAAACTTTGGCCATTATCTTCATCCTTAAAGTGGGAAAGGGGCAAAACTGGCGCACATTGCACTAAATAGGGTTAAAAAAGACGCTTTTTAACCTGGTCATTAGTACGCAAACGTTTTCCTTGTGCGTCTTCTGTCCACTAACTTAACAAAAAAAATAAAGTTTGGGTAAGAAAATTACGGAATAAAGAATAATTTTTAAGCGATAAAAAACAAAAAACGGCCCAATATAGGGCCGCTTGTAATGAAATAACAGAATGATGCCTTACAGATTGATGATTTTTATTCTCCTCAATCAGTTAGCGATCGGCAACGTTACATCGTTGCGCGCTATTATTCTTCGATTTTTGCACCATTTGGTGTGCCAGTGATTACGACATCGGCACCACGAGCGGCAAATAGACCAACGGTAACCACACCGGCAATAGCGTTGATTGAACGTTCCATCTCTTTAGGATTGCTGATTTGCATGTTGTGAACATCAAGGATCACGTTACCGTTATCAGTTACAACACCTTCACGGTAAGCAGGATCGCCACCCAGCTTTACTAATTCACGCGCCACGTATGAGCGCGCCATTGGGATAACTTCAACCGGTAGTGGGAATTGACCAAGAATGTCGACTGCTTTTGTGTCATCAACAATACAGATGAATTTGTCTGAAATCGCCGCAACGATTTTTTCGCGAGTCAGCGCGGCACCGCCACCTTTGATCATGTCGCGGTATGCGTTAATTTCATCAGCACCATCGACGTAAACATCAAGACGAGCAACTTCGTTACAATCAAAAACTTCAATGCCCAACTCTTTTAATTTTGCGGTTGAAGCTTCAGAGCTTGATACAGCGCCCTTGATATCATCTTTGATAGTAGCTAGAGCATCGATGAAGTGATTTACAGTAGAGCCAGTACCGACGCCTACAATACTGTCTTTCTCAACATACTTAAGCGCAGCCCAACCGGCTTCTTTTTTCATCTCATCTTGAGTCATGCTCATCTCCTAAGTGGAAGTTCGTTATCGTTTGCGCGGCGAATTATATACCCAAGTTACCTCAAGGTGCTAGTTTCAGCCGTGACTTTCCCACTGCCATATTTTGCTCGGTGTCACTATTTTAGGTAGTGGTACATCCCACGCTTCGACGGGGAGGCGCTCAACATGCTGGCAATCATGAGCAAGGCCGATAGGTTTCGGCCCACCGCGATCTTTAAACCAAGGTGCGAGCGTTCGATCGTAATAGCCACCGCCCATACCGAGGCGATGACCGGTTGAATCAAAGCCGACTAATGGCGTGCAGATAATATCGAGTTGATTGACGGGGCGAATCAGCAGTTGATTGAGCTTCGGTTCTGCAATGCGATATTGATTGAGCACCATCGGAGTGTCGTTTTGATAGTGCAAAAAAAGCAGATGGCCTTTGGAAAAAGGATGAATAACGGGTAGATAGACTTGCTTGCCTTTGTGCCATAGCCAATCAATCAGCGGCTTAGTGTCAACTTCGCCATCGGCAGTCAGATATAACGCGATATGTTGTGCAGAACTGATTTCAGGCAGACGAGAGAATTGTTCGATCAGCTTTATGCTGGCATCGTGTTGTTCACGAGCGCTGAGCTGCTGTCGGATATTACGGATTTGCTGACGAAATTGCTGTCGAGATAGCATGATGATTTACCCAAATAATGGGGTATCAAGGAGATACCCCAGAGTGCCGTTGGAGATTTGGACCCTTGAACCAGCTGGTTCAAGGCGGATCAGCAATGATGACCGTAGGCTTCTCGGTACGAGCCGAGCTTGCTCAATAGCCTTCAAATACTAACCCTTTGGGATTGCTTATCGGCTCAGGGACTTAATCCCACTAACGCACACTCCAGGGTAAACTGGTTTCCACTGTCATAATAGGCAAGTGATCGTCACTCGTTTATTTACAACAGTAGAGAATTCTTTAAGTTAAGATTACTGCTTTCCCTGCGGTACTTTACTTAGTGCATCATCAAGTGATGCGGAGAGCTTTTCCATACGCTCAGCAAATTGAATTTGCTGTTGCTCTTGCGCTTGTGAAGAGGAATCACGAGTTTCTAATTCATAGCAGAAGTTGAGTGCCGCAATCGTCAATAAATGCACTTCATTGGTCACTTTAGTTTTATCGGTCATGTCTTTCAAACGATCACTGAGTCGTTTGGCAGCTTGAAGCAAAGCTTCTTCCTGACCGGGTGGGCAGTTTACTCGCGTTAACTTCCCTAAAATTTCAACGTCTACCGCTTGGTTACTCATATCCACTCTACACTTAGTATTAAGGTGATAATGCAGACCATCACCGAGGTGGAAACTATAGAAAAAGCCCAGTTAAGATTCAAGTCTTTCCCGTACAACATTGGTAAAACAAAGGGAAATAACACAGTTATTGGGCAAATTGTGTAAAACCCGCTCATTATTGCTGCCTTGTTCATTTTCGCAAAACCAGCAAAGTGGTACGATTAAGTATTATTTTTGTAAAATTAGGTCTATCCATGAGTGACATCACCCTTCCAGATTACTTAACCTTCGCCACTGAACTGCAATCTGCAGGTCTGGCGGTCAATCCTGCAGAAATCCACGGCTTGCTGACGGGAATGCTAAGTGGTGGTTTAAGTTTAACGGATAAAAGTTGGCAGCCGCTGATTTTTGATTACACCAACGAAGGAATGGGTTGGCCTGATAGAACGTTGAAATTAGCGCAGCAAACTCTTGATACCACCACCAAAGAATTAACAGGTAGTGATATGGAGCTTTCATTGTTAATGCCTGATGAAGAAGCCAGTGCCAGCTTGTTTGATATGGCTGATGGTGTAGCGGAATGGGTTAACCACTTTATCTCAGGTTTAGGTCTGGTCGCCGTTGATTTGAAAAAAGCGTCTAGCAACGTCAAAGAAGCCTTGGCCGATTTGGAAGAAATTTCCAAGCTGGGTATTGATGAGGAAGATGATCTGCAAGAGCAAGCAATGCTGCTTGAGCAAGTACTTGAGCATGTAAAGGTATGCGTACTGACTATTCACGCTGAGTTTGGCCAAAAACCAGCAGAACCAGTCGCGACGCCAACCATTCATTAATAGGTTAGTTTGATGAAGCAGTTTGATGTGGTGATCGCCGGTGGTGCAATGGCGGGTATGACACTCGCTTTGGCTTTGGATTCTTTATCGCAAAGTCAGCTTCGCATTGCGGTGGTTGAGCCTTTTGCGGTTGATCACCAAGCACATCCCGGGTTTGATTCCCGTTCGATAGCGCTATCGTTTGGTACGGTGCAGATTTTACAGAGCTTAGATTTGTGGTCGCAGATCGCTCCTGTAGCGACGGCGATCAAGCATATCCATGTCTCGGATCGTAGCCATGCGGGTATGACCAATATTGATCACAGTGAGATGGCCGTTGAAGCACTAGGTTATGTAGTCGAGTTGGCTGATGTTGGACGAATCTATCAAACGCAACTGGAATCACGGCCATCAATTTCGTTGCTGTGCCCTGACTCTGTGAGCGATATTGAGCGTGGTGACAGTCACAATGTGGTGACTTTGCAAAGCGGTGAGCAAATTGAATGTCGCTTGCTGGTGGCCGCGGATGGTGCTATTTCCTCTTGTTGCCAAGCGCTCGGTTTTGAATTGAAGCAACATGATTTTGACCAAGTGGCGGTGATTGCGAACATCCGTTGTCAGCAAGCACATCAAGGACGAGCTTTTGAGCGGTTCACAAACCAAGGTCCGCTTGCTTTGCTACCAATGAATGATGACCGTATGTCTTTGGTTTGGTGTTTACGCCCTGAAGTTGCCGAACGTGTATTGCGATTAGATGACTCTGCGTTTCTTGCCCAATTGCAACAAGCCTTTGGCTGGCGTTTAGGCCACATCAATCAGGTCGGTCAGCGTGCGAGCTACCCTTTATTACTCCGCTACCGAGAGCAAAATATTTCCCATCGTTTTGCCATTGTAGGTAACGCCGCTCAAACCCTACACCCGATTGCCGGTCAGGGGTTCAATTTGGGTATTCGTGATGTGGCAAGCTTAGCCGAAGAGGTCGTGCAATCATTAGCGGATGTGGGGCGTTATCAGGTTTTGAGTGCCTTTAGTCGTCGTCGTCAAGCCGACCGTGACAACACTATCGCTATGACGAGTACGTTGGTGCATATCTTTTCCAATGATTACTTGTCGTTACGAATTGGTCGCAATCTCGGTTTAGCGATGATGGATAATATTCCATCCCTTAAGACTCCATTGCTACAAAGAACATTAGGTTTGGTGGCACGATAGTGCCAAGAAGGATGCAAATAGATGATGCAAAGCGTTGATATTGCGATTGTTGGCGGAGGCATGGTTGGTCTCGCTTTCGCTGCGGCAATGAAAGACAGTGATTTGAGAATTGCGGTGATAGAAAGCCGTGTTCCTAATAGTGAACTGCAAGAGCTGACCGATGTACGCGTATCGGCACTGAGCCGTTCTAGTGAAAGTATTTTACGTAATCTTGGCGCATGGCAAGGCATTATTGATCGTCGAGCTGCGGCATACCGTGCGATGGAAGTTTGGGAACAAGATAGCTTTGCGCGTATTGAGTTTGATGCGAAGAAAATGGCGCAGCCTGATATTGGGCATATCGTTGAAAATCGAGTGATTCAGCTGGCTTTGCTTGAGCAAGTGCAAAAGCAATCTAACGTCACCTTATTTATGCCAGCACAGTGCCAATCAATGGCAATGGGTGAGAGCGAAGCGTGGTTAACACTGGATAATGGCCAATCTCTGACTGCCAAGCTGGTGGTGGGGGCTGATGGGGCTAACTCATGGGTTCGCCGCCAACAGGATATTCCGCTGACACACTGGGATTATGGCCACAGTGCTATTGTGGCGAATGTTTGGACACAAGAGCCACATGATAAAGTGGCTCGTCAGATTTTTACGCCACAAGGTCCACTTGCGTTTCTACCTATGGGCGGAAGCCAAATGAGTTCGATTGTATGGTCAACGGACCCGAGTCGTGCCGAGCGCTTAGTCGCGATGGATAATGAAGAATTCAATAAAGCTCTGACGGCCGAGTTTGATGCACGTCTTGGTATGTGTGAAGTGATTGGTGAGCGTTTTGCCTTTCCTCTAAAAATGCGTTATGCCCGTGACTTTGTTTGTGAACGAGTGGCTTTAGTTGGCGATGCTGCGCATACCATTCATCCATTGGCGGGGCAGGGGGTCAATTTAGGTTTGCTTGATGCTGCATGTTTAGCTCAAGAAGTGCTGCAACTTTGGCAACAAGGTCAAGATATCGGTAGTAAACGTAATCTTCGTGGTTACGAGCGTTGGCGCAAAGCGGAAGCGGCTAAAATGATCGCAGCGATGCAAGGCTTCCGAGATTTATTCGCAGGTAATAACCCCGCTAAAAAACTGCTTCGTGGTATTGGAATGCAATTGGCAGGGCAGTTGCCGGGTGCAAAAGATGAAATCATGAAACGAGCTTTAGGGTTGAAGGGGGATTTACCCAATTTAGCAAAATACCCGCTTTCCTCGATCCAGTAAGTAATCTCAGACTGGTTCGTCGCGAAAAGTTTTGCTCGCAAATGCAAAAGGGTTGGCACTAAGCCAACCCTTTTTATATTCCGTCATTCGTTGTCAATCAAAGGATGCGTACCCGCCGAACAACCATTGTTTAGGCGTAAGCACATCGTAGGCGCATGATCTCTTTGTTGACTTCTTTTACTGCTTGAAAGTGCTTCTGCTCTGCTCTATCTGGCAAAATGAGTTTGCCGTTGTCGAATTCAAATTTTCCGACGCCATAGATATAGATTCTTCCTTTAAAAAGCCGACTAACGTGTTTAGCAATCATACCGGGTGTATAGCGCTTAAACAGTCTCATAGAATTATCCTTATGTTTATCAAGCACTGGGGATTATAGAGATTCCCCACTTTAAAATGTGTGACTTTGTTGGGGGAATAATCAGTTGTTGTTCCTCAATTTGGATAATTGTGCTGTTGTGAGCAAAACAGCCATTCAAAATCCAAATTCATGTGACGTTAACCTCACTAATCTTCTGTTATTGGAACTGAGACCTCTTGTCCAACGGGTGACTATTTGACCATTGGACTATGACAAAATTAAGAATAGTCGAAAAAATGTTGGCTTTGCTAAGGGAATGTAAATTTTAAGGTAAAAAAAAGCCCGCTTTGGGCGGGCGAATAGTCACAGATGCATTACACAAAAAGTGGTCATTCCGATAAAGCGTATCGGTCCACTTTTTACCAACAGGGAACAAAGAGGCGAGCGATTGCCGAGAGTATCGGCTGAAATGCGCCTAGCTTTGCTCTTTTCTATCAGTGATTTCAGAATAGAGAAAAAAACGACCCGTGACTAGTTATGCTTTTGTTGTGAATAAAAATTAATTAGTACAACCTGGTTGATTGCGAGGTATGTCACTTTATTGTGATTGCTATAAGTTTTATTACATAAATTAGCGGCAGATAGGGGCGAACAATGGTTGGCACAATTGGACGAGGTCGTGCAGTTGGAGTGCAATTCCAGCCATATTAGAGCCGCTACTAATGGTAACTTCGGATTCTTGCTCAAGTTGTGGGTCAAAGATGATGGGCATGGCCGTTTTGAGCAGCAGTGGCGTGACTGTACCGATTTGGTAGCCGGTCACGGCAGTCACTTGTGTTAAATCGACACAAGTCATGCGGCGACATTGTAATAATGCTCTGACTTTTTTGGGGTCAACAGACTGATCTCCCGGCACACACGCCAGCGCGAATTGATCGCCCATGTCTCGGAGCAAAATCGCCTTGACCATCTGTGCGGGACGGATACCTCGTTGGCGGGCTGCATCTTCAATACTTACTGAGGGAGTCTGGTGCATCAGCAGGCGGTAGTCCACCTGCTGTTGATCTAAATATTGAGTGAGTGGGGTTGGCTGGAACTTATTCGTCATCGAGTGAGTAAGGCAGTGGTTGCATAGTCCAAAGTGCTTGAGGTTGAGCGGCAAGACGTAGTTGCGTGTCGGCCTCAAGGTTGTTCGGTAATACGACTAAACCAATGGTTTCACCATCATTGAAGCGGTAATGAGCCATTAGTTTTCCCGCACCTCGCCAGTTTTCACCCACTGCGCGTTCTAAGCTTGTATCTTCACCAATATCATTATCGGTATGGCCTTTCACGATATACATCGCGCGTTTATTGATGCCACGATATTTCGCTCGAGCAACGGTTTCTTGCCCAGTGTAGCAGCCTTTTTTAAAGCTAATGCCGTTGAACGCTTGTAGGTTGATGGCTTGAGGAATGTGCTCGCTTTGTTCTGCTTGCTCAATAATCGGCAATGCCGCTTCAATGTCAAAACGTCGCCATAAATCCTCATCCACTTTCTGCGCGTCGATGGTATCGACCAAAGCGGTTGCTGTTTGTGGCTCAACGACCAATAGCCAGCGTTGCTCATCAATTTTAACCGCACATCCACCTGTCTTAAGCTGGCGAACATCCCCTTCTGTGTTGGTTAAATTGTCGATCAACGCATGAGCTTGTGTACCGAAAAATCCCAATAATAGCTCTTGGCTTTCAGTAATATCGACTTTAGAAAAAATGGCATATTTTTTCAGTTCAGCCAGTTGTTTCTCCACCGCGGATTTTGGTTCAAACAGCGCGTAGCCTGCTTGGTGATGAAACAGACGAAAAGCCGCCCACACTTTCCCTTTTGCGTCACAATGCGCACCGAAGGTGGATTGATCTTCAGGTAGCTGCACTACGTCGCAGGTTACCTGGCCTTGTAAGTAGGATTTTGCATCGTTGCCAATCAGTGAAATGATTCCCCAAGATTTAAGATGGGTCAGCATTAAGGCCGGTAGAGCGTCGTTAGCTGAGACAGAATGTGGGGTGAAGTCGTTAAGCCAATCCATGATGAGTACCTTGAAGATTCAGAGCAAAAGTTGATATGACTAATGTTAAGTCTTGTTGCCGCCTTTACGCAACTGTAGAAATCACAACGAGTTCTCGTCGCTGATGGGAGTCGGTGAGGTGTTTACAAATTTGAGACAACAGCGCAGACAAGCAAAAGTGTGACGGTTGTGTGACTGAGATAGTAGTTGTTGTAGGTCTAGCTTGCTACACTCGGGACAAATAACCGATTTAGGTGAGGAAGTAGAATGTACACCACGGAAGAAAAAGCGCGTATTAAATGGGCATGTCGTCGTGGCATGCTAGAGCTAGATGTTGTTGTGATGCCGTTTTTTGAAGAGTGTTTTGACTCATTAACAGAAACCGAACAGCGTGACTTTGTTTCTCTACTCGAGTGTGATGATCCTGATCTATTTACTTGGATCATGGGGCATGCTCGCAGTGAAAACTTAAGCCATGCATCGATGGTTGATAAAGTTGTCGCTCACAACCTCAGTAAAGTGCGTTAATTTAAACGTTCAGGTTAGTTATTTTTATTTACAGGCCAATGCCGTCTTGATGGTGTTGGTCTGCTGTTTTATTACGATTAGTTCAATCCCTCTCGTTATTACCCTCAGCTTATTATTGTTACTTCACAAGGCGAATACCCACTCTGGCTTACTTAATAGGCCGTTGCGCGGCTGCGTTAGCTTCTACTCGGATGGGCGAGTTTATTTAGGGGCATCACAATGTAAGGTGCGTTTGGTGCTGTTTTCGTTTCTTGAGTGGGGGTTGCTGATGCGTATTGATAAACACTGGTATATTTTGTAGCGAGATAGCGTGGATTCGCAGACATATCGTCAGCTAATTCTGCAATTAAAAAGGGAGCAATGAGCTCCCTTTGTGTTTCCGATAACGAGTCAGTTACTCATTGATCTTGTTTGGCACCAAAATTGTTGGGCCGCTGTCTTGTGCAGGTTCTGGATAGTCGAGAGTGTAATGCAAGCCACGGCTTTCTTTGCGTTCCATCGCACAACGAACCATTAGCTCAGCCACTTGCAATAAGTTACGTAGCTCAAGTAAGTTGTTTGAAACACGGAAGTTACTGTAATACTCGTGGGTTTCTTGTTGCAATAATTGGATACGACGTAATGCGCGCTCAAGACGTTTGTCGGTACGAACGATGCCCATGTAATCCCACATAAACAGACGCAATTCATGCCAGTTATGTTGGATGATCACTTCTTCATCACTGTTAGTCACTTGGCTCTCATCCCAGCAAGGTAGTGCCGGAGGCAGTTCAACTTCGTTAATATGGTTGATAATATTCTGCGCCGCCGACCATGCGTAAACCACGCACTCTAACAACGAGTTTGAAGCCATACGGTTGGCACCGTGCAATCCGGTGTAACTCACTTCACCAATAGCATATAGATGAGATAAGTCGGTTTGACCACGCTGATCAACCATTACCCCGCCGCAGGTGTAGTGAGCGGCTGGCACAATTGGGATCGGCTCTTTGGTCATATCAATCCCAAGCTCCATCAACTTAGCGTGAATGGTTGGGAAGTGCTTTTCGATGAAGTCAGAAGGTTTGTGGCTGATGTCGACATACATGCAGTCAGCACCAAGGCGCTTCATTTCAAAGTCGATAGCACGAGCAACCACGTCACGAGGAGCCAATTCTGCGCGCTCATCGAAATCAGGCATAAAGCGAGAGCCGTCAGGACGACGAAGGTACGCCCCTTCGCCGCGCAGAGCTTCCGTCAATAAGAAGTTACGTGATTCTGGGTGGTACAAGCAGGTTGGGTGAAATTGGTTAAACTCAAGGTTTGCCACACGACAACCCGCACGCCAAGCCATAGCGATACCATCACCCGATGATACGTCAGGGTTTGAGGTGTATTGATACACCTTTGAGGCTCCGCCAGTGGCCAATACGACAAACTTAGCGCGCACGGTTTCAACGTGTTCGTCATTACGGTTCCAGATATAGGCACCCACCACTTTTTGATTATCACCGCCGATTTTATCTTCGGTGATCAGATCGAGAGCATTGTGGCGTTCTAAAACAGTAATATTGGGGTGATTATGAACGTTGTCTTGCAGAGAGGTTTGCATCGCCATTCCTGTCGCATCTGCCGCATGTAAGATACGGCGGTGGCTGTGGCCACCTTCACGAGTCAGGTGATAGCGAGGCGCTTCATCGCTGTCATTTTCAACACGGTCAAAGGGAACTCCACCATCAATTAACCACTGCACGCACTCTTTAGCGTTTTCAGCGATAAATTTAACGGTTTCTTCCTCACAGATGCCTCCGCCTGCGATCAGCGTATCTTCAACGTGTGAATCAATACTGTCAGACTCATCAAACACCGCGGCAATACCGCCTTGGGCGTAAAATGTTGCACCTTCACTGCGTGGTCCTTTACTTAACACAATGACTTTGCCATGTTCGGCAACACGCAACGCTAACGATAGACCGGCAGCACCACTACCTATCACTAACACATCACACTGATGTTCACGGTTTGCGTTCATAAAAGTTTTAAAATCCTGAGTTATCGTAGAGTGGAAGCACTCTATCTAAAACGATTAATGGCAATAATAACACTCTGTACATCGGAATAGTGTTTTATTGTCATTGCTTTTCATGCTTGTCGTCCTCACAATCTAGCAAAAGACGAAGTAGCCCATTACTTAATCACCAAAAAAATGAAATTTCTTTGAACTTTCTCTTTTTTGCTTGGTCACAATAGTGCTCAAGTAAGCAGTGGTGTCAATACTACATTATGCATAATAAATACTCATATCTGCATAGGTAAGGGTGTAAAACGATAGGAGTACCCGCTCGAATGAACGAGCAGCTGACCGATCAAGTATTAATTGAGCGAGTTCAGAGTGGCGATAAGCAAGCATTCAATTTATTAGTTTTGAGATATCAAAACAAAGTCTGCAATCTTATTTCCCGCTACGTTAATAATCCTGGTGATGTGCCAGACGTAGCGCAAGAAGCATTTATTAAAGCTTATCGAGCAATACCTAGTTTCCGTGGCGAAAGCGCATTTTATACTTGGTTATATCGTATTGCTGTTAATACTGCGAAAAACCACATAGTAGCCCAAAGCCGTAGGCCGCCTGCGCAAGATGTGGACACTGACGACGCCGAATATTACGAAACAGGCAGTGCATTAAAAGAAATATCGAACCCTGAGAACTTAACGTTGTCCAATGAATTGAAACGTGTGGTTTTTGGTGCGATAGAAGCACTGCCCGACGATTTAAAAACTGCGATGACTCTGCGAGAGCTGGATGGCTTAAGCTATGAAGAGATTGCTGTAGTGATGGATTGCCCTGTTGGAACGGTACGTTCGCGTATCTTCCGTGCTCGCGAAGCGGTTGAGAAAAAAATCCAACCTCTTTTGCAACGCTAGTCGCAACTTAATGGTGAAAATAATGGCTGACAAAGAAAAACTTTCAGCACTCATGGATGGAGAATTGGTTGATAAAGCTCTTATTGCAGAGCTAGAAAACGACCAAACAGGCTTAGAATCGTGGAAAAATTACCATTTAATTGGTGATGTTCTTCGCGGCGATGCACCACAACAGCCAGAGTGGAACATAGCTGAAAGCGTTGCTTTAGCGCTAGAAAATGAACCGGCACATCGTCAGTTCGATGCACATAACGTGACCGATATTGGCGACGCGCGAATTGAATCTCAACCAGCGCCGCATCAGGCGAAACGCAACCTACCAGCGTGGATCACGCAATTTGGCCAGGTAGGTATTGCTGCTTGCGTTTCCCTTGCGGTGATTCTGGGTGTCCAACAGATGGGCGGTGAAGCCAATAGTGCTACTGACCAACTTCCGGTACTGCAAACTATTCCATTTAGTGGCAGTGTTGAGCCGGTAAGCTTAACCCGTGATTCGGTTGAGCAAGCACCCAAAAATGGTGTTAACGTACAAGAGCAACGTCGCCGCATTAACGCGATGCTGCAAGATTACGAACTCCAGCTTAGACTGAATAGTGAAAGCGCAATGGATCGTAACGATAATCCAGATACGGTAGTTGAATGAAAAAAATTCTGATCAGTGCGCTGGCGCTGTTCAGTTTGAATACACCATTAGCCTTTGCAGATGAAAAACCTGCAGAGGCTTTGTTGCTTCAAATGAACCAAGCCAGTCAGCAACTCAATTATGAACTCTCTTACATCCTGATTAAGAAAAACAGTATTGAACCTTTGCTGTATCGTCATGCGCTTGATGAACAGCAGCAACTCGCTCATCTTGTTTATTTAAGTGGCCCGATTCGAGAAGTGATTCGTCGCGGGAATGAAGTCAGTTATATTGAACCAGGGGTTGATCCATTTACGATCGAATCTGGCAATATGGTCGCTCCAACGATCCCAATGCTTAATTCTGATATCCCTCAATTGAGCGAAATTTACGATTTTGTCAAAGTCGGCCGAGCGCGAGAAGCGGGCGTTGCTTGTCAAGTGTTGCGAGTTGTCCCTAAAGATGGTTTGCGTTACAGCTATATCTTGTGGATTGATGAAAAGAGCCATTTGCCACTGCGTGCCGATTTAGTTGATCGTGATGGTGAAGTTCTTGAGCAGTACCGGACTATTTCTTATAGCGTGAATGATAAAATCGCTGAAATCCTTGGTGGTTTGAACGATGTGAAATTGCCACAAGTCTTGTCGTTGCCGAAAGGCGAAGTTGAGCCCTCATCTTGGACGGTTGGCTGGACTCCGAAAGGTTTTAAAGCCAAAGATCTTAACCGTTATCGTATGGCGAACACCGATCGTATGGTTGAAAGTCAAATGTACAGCGATGGTTTGTTCAATTTCTCTATCTATATTTCTCCGCGGGATAATCACTCCTTGAAAGGGCAAATTGTTCGTCAAGGTCGTCGTACGTTGCATACCTTCGTTCGAGATAACACTGAAATTTCTGTGGTCGGAGATATTCCACCGGCAACGGCTAAACGCATTGCTCAATCGGTCTCTTTAACTAAGCTGACCGCTGAGTCCAAAGAGCAACCACAGCAATGATGACGGCATTGGCAACGGTTTCGACAGTCACCCCCTGTCCGTCAGGGTATGATGTGGAATTGAGCTGTGAGCAGAAAACCAGTTGTTCAAGCTGTTCATCACAGAAAAATTGTGGCACCGGCATTGTCTCTAAAGCGATTGGTAACAAAGTGCTGCATTGGCATCTTGCGACCAAGCAGTTGTTAAAAGTGGGACAAGTGGTTGAGATTGGTATGGCGGAAAAGAGCCTGCTGCAATCCGCTGCTATTGTTTACCTAGTACCTCTGTTTTCTTTGATCATTGGTGCGCTCGTTGCCCACTGGTGGCTGGCGCCAGCGTTGGGGCTAGGTGAAGGCGCAGTTATTCTAAGCTCTGTCCTCACAACCGTACTTGGCATCATGCTTGCCAAGCGCCTTGCTTCGCGCATCGAGCGACAATCCTCGCAACAAGTCATATTATTAAGAGTATTGGGCGAGCCTATCCAGTGAAATACTCAAGTGACTTGGGTAACAAAATTGGATAGAATCCTCCAACTTGATTGAAATGCCGTCAAACGACGGCTTTCTTAATGTCCTATTTAAAAGAGCTTAGTCATACCAAACCATGAAGCACATTCGTAACTTTTCGATTATCGCCCACATCGACCACGGTAAGTCGACCCTATCTGACCGTCTGATCCAAGTTTGTGGCGGTTTATCCGATCGCGAAATGGCAGCCCAAGTTCTTGACTCTATGGACCTTGAACGTGAGCGCGGTATCACCATTAAAGCGCAAAGTGTAACGCTTGATTACACAGCAAAAGATGGTGAAACATACCAACTAAACTTCATCGACACTCCTGGGCACGTAGACTTCTCTTATGAAGTTTCTCGTTCGCTTGCAGCATGTGAAGGTGCTCTATTGGTGGTGGATGCAGGTCAAGGCGTAGAAGCGCAAACATTGGCAAACTGTTACACCGCTATCGAGATGGATCTAGAAGTAGTTCCTATCCTAAACAAGATCGACTTGCCGGCAGCAGAGCCAGAGCGTGTTGCGGAAGAAATCGAAGAGATCGTTGGTATCGATGCGATGGAAGCGACGCGTTGTAGTGCGAAAACAGGTTTGGGCGTTGACGATGTTCTAGAAAACATTGTTGCGGCGATTCCAGCACCAGAAGGTGATCCTGATGCACCGCTGCAAGCGCTAATCATCGACTCATGGTTTGATAACTACCTTGGCGTTGTTTCATTGGTTCGTATTAAAAACGGCTCAATCAAGAAAAACGACAAGATCAAAGTGATGAGCACTGGCCAAGTTTGGGGTGTTGACCGCCTTGGTATTTTCACTCCAAAACAAATCGACACCACTGAACTAAATACTGGTGAAGTAGGTTGGGTGGTTTGTGGTATCAAAGACATCTTGGGTGCACCGGTTGGTGATACGCTAACACTGGCGAAAAACGGTTGTGAGAAAGCGCTACCAGGCTTTAAAAAAGTGAAGCCTCAGGTATACGCGGGTCTATTCCCAGTATCGTCTGATGACTACGAAAACTTCCGTGATGCACTAGGCAAGCTAAGCCTAAACGATGCGTCACTGTTCTATGAGCCAGAAAGCTCAGCAGCACTAGGCTTTGGTTTCCGTTGTGGTTTCCTTGGCATGCTGCACATGGAAATCATCCAAGAGCGTCTAGAGCGTGAATACGATCTAGACCTGATTACTACTGCTCCTACGGTAGTATATGAAGTGATTCAAACGGACGGCACGACGCTGTATGTTGATAGCCCGGCAAAACTGCCAGCAATCAACGACATTGAAGAAATGCGTGAGCCAATCGCTCGCTGTAATATCTTAGTGCCAGCCGATTACCTAGGTAACGTCATTACCTTGTGTGTTGAAAAACGCGGTATGCAGGTAGACATGGTTTACCACGGCAACCAAGTTGCTGTGACTTACGATATTCCAATGGCAGAAGTGGTTCTCGACTTCTTTGACCGTTTGAAATCAACGTCACGTGGCTACGCGTCACTGGATTACAACTTCCAACGTTTTGAAATGTCAAACATGGTTCGCGTAGACGTACTATTGAATGGCGATAAAGTGGATGCACTTGCAATCATCACTCACAAAGATCAATCACAAAGTCGTGGTCGTCTATTGGTTGAGAAGATGAAAGAGTTCATTCCTCGTCAAATGTTTGATATTGCGATTCAAGCTGCGATTGGTAACCACATCATTGCGCGTTCTACTGTTAAACAGTTACGTAAAAACGTAATCGCAAAATGTTACGGTGGCGATATCAGCCGTAAGAAGAAACTGTTGAAGAAACAGAAAGAAGGTAAGAAACGTATGAAGCAGATCGGTAACGTTGAACTGCCTCAAGAAGCGTTCCTAGCGATTCTTCATGTTGGTAAAGATTAATACATTGGGCAGTTGCTCAATATCATGATCAAAGTAAGTGAAAGGGTTTCGGCTCTTTCACTTTCGTCTTTTTGAAAGTAAGGGAAATCAATGGCGAATACGTTTTCACTGATGCTCGTTCTAGTAACTTTGGTTACTGGCATTGTATGGGTACTTGAGAAGTTGGTCTTTGCGAAAAAACGTCAGTTAAAATTAGCTGAAGTCGAAGCACAAACTAACGGCTTAGATGCGGCGGCGAAAGAAAAAATCACCACGCAGCCATGGTGGATAGAAAACAGCGTATCGATTTTCCCAGTAATTGCTTTCGTTTTGATCCTGCGCTCGTTCGTCTATGAACCGTTTCAGATCCCATCGAAATCAATGATGCCAACCTTGCTAGTGGGCGATTTTATTTTGGTTGAGAAGTTTGCCTACGGTCTAAAAGATCCAGTATGGCGCACTCAATTGGTCGAAACGGGTAAACCAGAACGTGGTGACTCTGTGGTCTTTAAGTTCCCACCTCAGCCAAGCATTGACTACATTAAACGTGTGGTTGGTTTGCCAGGTGATATCGTGCGTTACAGCACAGACAAACAGATTTGTATTCAAAAGCCAGGTGAAGGGGTATGTAACCCAGTTAAATTGTTCAACGTTGAAAAAAGCCAGTTTATGCAAAGTGGCGGCTACATGATTCAAATGAATGAACAACTTGGCGAACATGATCATCAAATTCTTATCAATCCATTCCGTGAAGATCGTACCGAAGCTTACCAGCCTCGCAGCGGTGTTGCTGAATGGGTGGTACCAGAAGGTCAATACTTTGTGATGGGTGATAACCGTGACAACAGTGCTGACAGTCGCTACTGGGGCTTTGTTCCAGAAGCCAACTTAGTCGGTAAAGCCGTCGCTATTTGGATCAGCTTTGAGTTTGAGCGTGATGAAAACAGCGTTTTACCTACTTGGATCCCAACTGGTGTGCGCTTCAACCGCATCGGTGGAATTAACTAACCAAATCGAGAGAGTATGAATTCTCCAATCGCAATTTTAGAGAAAAAACTCGGCTACACATTTAATGATGCCGAGTTTATCAATCTAGCGCTGACACATCGCAGCGCTAATGGGAAACACAATGAACGTCTTGAGTTTCTGGGCGATTCAATTTTAAGTTTTGTCATTGCTGATGAACTGTATCACCGTTTTCCGAAAGTAAACGAAGGTGATATGAGCCGTATGCGTGCAACGCTGGTACGCGGAAATACATTGGCTGAACTAGGGCGTGAATTTGTCCTAGGAGATTACTTAAAATTAGGTCCAGGTGAATTGAAAAGTGGCGGTTTCCGTCGTGATTCTATTCTGGCCGATGCAGTCGAAGCTATCATTGGTGCTATCTATCTGGATAGTGACATTGAAGTTGTTCGCGGTATTGTGCTGAGCTGGTACCAAACTCGTCTTGATGAGATTAAGCCTGGTGCGTCACAAAAAGATCCAAAAACTCGCCTACAAGAGTTTTTGCAAGGTCGCAGAAAACCGCTGCCTGTCTACACAGTGACTAATATTAAAGGTGAGGCACACAACCAAGAGTTTACTGTGTCGTGTGAGGTTGCAGGTACTGGATCACCTGTAATTGGTAAAGGTACCAGTCGTCGCAAGGCAGAACAGGCGGCTGCGGAAACGGCATTAGAGCAATTGACCAATGGCTGATTCAACAGACAACAACGAATTTGATATCGATGCGTACTTCGCATCGGGCGGCGAGAAAAAAGCAAGCTCGCCAACCAACCAACACTGTGGCTTTATTGCCATTGTTGGCCGTCCTAACGTAGGTAAATCGACGCTACTGAACAATATTCTTGGTCAGAAAATTTCGATTACTTCACGTAAGCCACAAACGACACGTCACCGCATTATGGGTGTCGATACCGAAGGTGATTATCAAGCGATTTTCGTTGATACACCAGGGCTACACATTGAAGAAAAACGCGCCATCAACCGTTTGATGAACCGTGCGGCAAACTCATCGCTAAGCGATGTGAACTTGGTGTTCTTCCTTGTGGATGGTACCCACTGGACTGCGGACGATGAAATGGTACTGAACAAGCTGAGAAATGCGAATTTCCCAGTGGTATTGTGTGTTAACAAAGTAGACGTAGTAAACGATCGTAACGACGTTATGCTGCATATGGCTGACTTGTCGAAGCTGATGGACTTTGTTGATATCGTACCGATTTCAGCCAAGCATGGTAAAAACGTTGATGTGCTACGTAAGCACGTTCGCGCGCACTTACCAAAAGCGACGCACCACTTTCCAGAAGAGTATGTGACAGACCGTTCACAGCGCTTTATGGCGTCTGAAATTGTTCGTGAAAAATTGATGCGTTTTACCGGTGAAGAATTGCCTTACTCGGTAACGGTTGAGATTGAACGTTTCGATTACAACCCAGATACGGATGGTTTCCACATCAACGCTTTGATTCTGGTTGAGCGTAGTGGCCAGAAGAAAATGGTGATCGGTAAAGGTGGCGAGAAAATCAAAACCATCGGTCGCGAAGCGCGTCTTGATATGGAAGAGTTGTTTGGCCGTAAAGTTTACCTAGAAACATGGGTAAAAGTGAAATCGGGTTGGGCTGATGATGAGCGCGCCCTACGTTCACTAGGCTACATCGACGATCTATAATTTCGAGCAGCGAGAAAGCGTCGCTCCGAAAGTGAATAAATAATAAGGAGCCGCATGGCTCCTTATTTTGTTTTCGCTTCTCATACCTAGGATAGAAATAGATGGCAGAAGGCTTGCAGCGTTGTTTTGTGCTTCACCGCCGACCTTACAGTGAATCGAGCTTAATTCTCGATGTCTTTAGTGAGGAGTATGGCCGTGTCACGCTGATGTCAAAAGGGGCACGTAGCAAGCGCTCGAACTTGAAAGGTGCCTTGCAACCTTTCACTCCGTTGCTTCTCAAGTGGTCTGGTAACAGTTCAATGAAAACCCTCCGCCAAGCTGAGCCGATTAGTCTTGGCTTACCGCTTTCAGGTATCTTCCTCTACTCGGCAATGTATGTGAATGAATTGCTTGGACGGGTATTAATGGCTGAAGTGGCGATGCCGGGGTTATTTCATGACTATCTCCACGCATTAACGGAGTTGGCACAAGCAGAAAACCCAGAGCCGGCGTTGCGTCGCTTTGAATTAGCGTTACTTTCCGCAATGGGCTACGGTGTCGATTTTCTCCATTGCGCCGGAACGGGTGAGCCAATTGATCCTAATATGACCTATCGTTACCGCGAGCAGAAGGGGTTTATTGCCTCAGTGCGGTTTGATAATCTCACCTTCAAAGGTGACGAGTTGATTGCTATTAGTGAGCGCCGTTTTGTTACCAAACAACAACTACAAGCCGCAAAGCGCTTTACACGTATAGCGTTAAAGCCTTATCTTGGCGGTAAACCATTAAAAAGTAGGGAACTCTTTATTTCAAGAGCCCCCCGAGCACGGAGTATTGAAAAATGAGCTCAATTTATCTAGGTGTCAATATCGACCATATCGCAACGCTACGTAATGCTCGCGGCACGAAATACCCAGATCCAGTGCATGCCGCTGAGATTGCCGAGCGCGCCGGTGCGGATGGTATTACGATCCATCTACGTGAAGATCGCCGCCATATTAATGACCGTGATGTGCGTATTTTGCGTGAAACATTGCAGACACGTATGAACCTAGAAATGGCTGTCACGGATGAAATGATTGAGATTGCACTACAAACGCAACCTGAATACGTTTGTTTGGTGCCGGAAAAGCGTGAAGAGCTGACAACAGAAGGTGGCTTGAATGTGGCCGGTCAGCTAGAGAAAGTGAAAGCAGCAACGCAAACACTATCGGCCGCGGGTATTAAGGTTTCTTTGTTTATTGATGCCGATCGTGAGCAAATTGATGCGGCGAAAGCGTGCGGCGCTCCGTTTATTGAGCTTCACACGGGTCATTATGCCGATGCGCCGAGCGAAGAAGCACAAGCGGATGAACTGAAAAAAATTGCAGCTGGTGCCAGCTACGCAGCGAATCTAGGCATTACGGTTAATGCTGGGCACGGTTTGACTTATCATAACGTGGCTGCGATTGCGGCTATTCCAGACATTTATGAGCTGAATATTGGTCACTCAATCATTGGCCGCGCGGTGTTTGATGGTTTGCATCAGTCGGTCGCCGATATGAAAGCACTGATGGTTGAAGCGCGTAAATAAACGATGGCAATTGTAGGCTTAGGCACCGATATCGCTGAAATCGATCGGGTTGAGAAAGCACTGGCGCGCGCCGGTTGCGCCTTTGCGGAGCGGATCTTAACCCCGCGAGAGCTCGAGACGTTTCATTCATTGAAACAGCAAGGACGTTATCTGGCTAAGCGCTTTGCCGCCAAAGAAGCCGCCTCGAAAGCGTTAGGTACCGGGATTGCGATGGGGGTGAGTTTTCAAGACTTCACCATTAGTAATGATGAACTTGGCAAACCGCTGTTAACCTTGAGTAATAAAGCGCTAGAGCGAGCTCAAGCAATGGGTGTTGAGCATATTCATCTCTCTATCTCGGATGAGCGTCACTACGCGATGGCAACGGTGATTTACGAAACGAAGTAACCCCTTTTGCGAAACATAAAAAAAGAGCGCCAATTGATGCGCTCTTTTTTGTTTTTATCAGCGTGGAATTACGCCTGCTTTAGCAGCGATAGCGCGACTCAACACTCACTTTCTGCCAGATAAGGTTGTGCACTGGCCGTCACCTTTTCCATTTCATCTTGTAGCTCAAATAGTTCTGGCTCAATGTCTTCGATATTGCTGCCCGAGCGCAGTGCTTTTTCAATTGTGGCACAGACATTTTTCAAGCGCGGCACACCACAATATGAACAACTGCCATGCAGTTTATGCACATGATGAATTAATTGCTCCACGTCGAAGCTGTCACTTTCTAGCGCTTGTTCAACAATAGCGCTGACTTCTGGCATATAGTCGAGCAGCATTTGCAGCATTTCTTTAGCCAGATCTTCTTTGTTGGCTGATTGCTTCAAGGCTGCTTGCCAATCAATGATCATGTTGCTGTGTTCATTGATAAGGTGTTGCTGAATAATCTCGGTTTCTGCTGGTAAGGTGAGCTTTTGCAGCTCATCTTCTTTGGTGTGTGGGCTCCAATGCATCAACACTTGTTGCAACACATGCTCTTCAATTGGTTTGGTTAGGTAGTCATCCATACCGGCTTTCAACAATCGGTCGCGCTCGCCGCTCATCGCATGAGCTGTAACCGCAATTACAGGCGTATTCGCGTTGAGGGCGATTTTCTTGATCGCACTACACGCAGTGACACCATCCATATGCGGCATTTGGATATCCATCAAAATGATATCGAAATGGCGTTGTTCAGCTTGCTTGACCGCATCTTTACCATTGGTACAAGTGATGACGCGCTCAACTCGCTCTTCGAGGAGCGCACCGATTAGTTTTAAGTTGGCAGGGTTATCATCTACCGCCATCACGGTGAGTGGTAAAGTCTCTGTGCTGATTGGCAGTTCAACCTCAATCTCAGGCAAACTTTCTTGATTTGCGGCTAAGGTTTGCAGCAATTTTTTGCGCGATAGCGGTTTGGTCACACAGTGAATCTGATACTTTTGAATCAAATGATCAGATAAGGCCAGTGCGGTACTTGGCGTGCCGACAACCACATGCGGCGCACACAACAATGCCTTCTCAACTTGCTTCTCTACTTTGCTCACTTCATTGGAACGGTTAGGGGCAAGGTTTAGTAGTACATAATCAAACGTTTCAATTTCATCAGGCATTGATGAGCGATAGGTGACGACGAGTCCCTGTTGCGCCAGAGTTTGACGTGTAATTGAGGCTGCCTGCATATTCGGCTCAACCAACAGCAATGAACGCTGGTTGAGCGCCTGTACTTCAATCAGTTCACTCATTGGCATATCGGTAGCGTGTAAGCGCAGCGTGAACCAGAAAGTCGAACCTTGGTGTAGGCGACTGGTTAAGCTTATCTCGCCACCCATTTGGCTAACCAGCTTCTGGGTGATAACCAAGCCTAAACCGGTACCGCCATAACGACGTGAGATGCTGGCATCTGCTTGGCTAAATGCTTGGAATAACTGCGCTTGCTGGCGCTCTGAGATACCGATGCCGGTATCACGTACCATGAATTGTAATTCAACCACATCTTCTTTTTGTGAACGCAGTTCAACGCTGATGTCGATGTTGCCGCGCTCGGTAAATTTAATTGAGTTGCCGACAAGGTTGGTCAGAACTTGTTGAATACGCAGTGGATCGCCCACCAGACCAATCGGCACTTTGGGATCAATCTTCAGCGTAATTTCTAAGCCTTTTTCGTGCGCGCTGGTGGCTTGCAAGCTCACTACTTCTTCAAGGGTTTCTTGGAACTCAAATGGAATGTTTTCGAGTGCCAGTTTGCCTGCTTCCAGTTTGGAGAAATCGAGAATGTCGTTAATGATGGTCAATAAATTATTGGCCGACTTCTCAATGGTCTGCAGGTAATCAGTTTGACTATTAGACAGCTTGGTTTTCAGCATCTGACGCGTAAAACCAATCACACCATTAAGCGGGGTGCGCAGTTCGTGCGACATATTTGCTAAGAATTCGGATTTTACTCGCGCGGCTTCTTGAGCACGTTTTTTAGCAATATCTAACTCAACGTTTTGGATTTCTAACTGCTCTAGTGTTTCACGTAGATCCGATGTCGCTTGGTCGATACTGTGCTGCATTTCAACATGGTATTCAGACAATGATACCGCCATCGCGTTGATACCATTTTTTAGCTGATCCAACTCGCCATGCATTTTGCCTTCGATACGCACATCAAGGTGACCACGACGAATTCGGTCGACCATGTTTTTCATGTGTGAAATTGGTCGGGTTACGTCATGCATTAAGCGCATAGCGAAGAAGCCAGAGAGTCCGAGTCCGGTAAGCAGCACTAAAAAGGCGGAGAAAATTTCTTGGTATTGCTGTAGACGTAGCGAAGATAAGTCGAGCTCAATCGCGATGTAGCCCATAGCGGGATTATTTTGTTTGCCTCGTGGACTGGCTATGATCCCCGATTCACTGATGATCGGTGCGCGTAGAACTAAGGTATTTTCCTTGAGGTTAGAGGTGACTAACAACGGGATGGGTTCATTGCGTGGAAAGGTCAGTGATTCAAAATTAGGGTGAAAGTTTGAGGTTACAAACAGGTCGTGATTGTAATCAAATACCGCAATACTGCGTACAAACTTAGAGTTTTTACGATGCGCATAACCAATAATGCGGCGAACCGATTCTCGACTGTTGTTTTTTAGGCCATCTTCACTGGCGATAGCCAGAGGTTCGATAATACTTAGACCTGAATTAATCACTTGTTTTTCTAAGTCGTGATAGCGGTTAAAAGAGAAAATTGCGCTCAGAAGCAAACCAATAATTAGGGTTGGCGCTAGAGTGAGAGTAATAACGCGGGCGCGTAAGCCATATCTGGTCATTATTGTCTAAACATCGTGGTGTGGATATGGGAAAATAGCCATCATAAAATGAGCCGTCGAAGAGTTAAGCATAATCAACTCAATCGGCTCACACAATGATCCAGGCTCTAAAAGGTGACGCCTGGACTATTTGCAGCAATAGAGAGCAGGCACAAAGCATGGCGCGTTTTTTCCAACCGAAAAAGAAAACACAATTAAACACCAAGCATCAATCCATGATCGTCGATAAGTTGGATCACCAAGGTGCTGGCATTTGCTACCAAAATGGCAAGCCTGTGTTTATCGATGGCGCACTTGCTGGTGAGCAAGTTCTAGTGCAATTGACGGAAGACAAAAGTAAGTTTTCTCGGGCTAATTTGATTAAAGTACAGAAGTCTAGCGAGCAACGCATTAAGCCATTTTGCCCGGTTTATGAGCAGTGTGGTGGTTGTAATATGCAACACCTTGGCTTAGATGCGCAGTTGGACTACAAACAGCAAACGCTATCTGAATTGATGAGCAAATTTTCCGGTCAAAGCTTGGATCTGGAAGCGCCTATTTCAGGTAATGGTCTTGGTTACCGTCGTCGCGCACGCATTAGTGTGATGGTCGATAAGAAAACCCGCCAGTTGCAATTTGGCTTCCGCCGTAAGCAAAGTAAGCAAATCGTCGATGTGACCGATTGTCCTGTTCTGGCTCCAGAATTGAATGCGATGCTGCCAGATCTGTACAAATTACTGCAAGGTTTTACGCGCCAAGAGTCGATTGGTCACATTGAACTGGTAAAAGGGGATAACACCAATGTCATGGTGTTGCGCCACCTAAAACCATTAACCAACAAAGAACAACAGCAACTAGAAACTTTTGCTACAGCGCATAACGCTAGCTTGTATCTGATGCCGCAAGCCGATCAACTTGACCGAGTGTTAGGCGATGAAGCGCATTATTTAGAAGCGGGTGTGACCATTCCTTTTGCACCTAATAACTTCATTCAAGTAAACCAAAAAGTGAACCAGCAGATGGTTGAACAAGCGCTTAACTGGCTTGAATTGAGTGAAAATGACCGCGTATTGGATCTTTTCTGTGGCCTCGGTAACTTCAGTTTGCCGATCGCTAAACAAGTTAAAACCGTGGTTGGCGTGGAAGGTGTCGATGCCATGGTTGAAAAAGCACAGCACAATGCGGCTTTGAACCAACTAGACAATGCTCTGTTCTACCAAGCAAATTTAGAACAAGATTTGTCATCTCAGCCGTGGGCAAGTGAAAAGTTTGATAAGATACTGCTCGATCCAGCTAGAGCGGGTGCAAGTGGTATAGTAGACCAACTGTCTCGTTTGGGGGCGCAGCGTGTGGTTTATGTTTCATGTAATCCTGCTACGCTTGCCAGAGATAGTCAAAGCTTGCTGAAACAAGGCTACCAGCTTGAAAAGTTGGGTATGTTGGACATGTTCCCGCATACGGCCCATCTAGAGTCAATGGCTCTATTTGTTATGCGTAAAGCATAAATAAATGAACTAACACTAGGTAAAATAGCCTATTAGACAGGGTTAGTCGGTATAAAAATAAAAACTAGGACGAAAAAAGATGGTTGCGGTAAGAAGCGCGCATTTAAATCAAGATGAACAGTTTGAGCTAGATAAATGGATTGCTAGCTTAAAGCAAGATGGCAAAACTGCTCAGCGCTTAACTGAAGTGTATCGTCAGTGCGAAACGTTTTTGCAAGGCAACGATGACGCTCAACTCTTGTTGTGGCGTGGTCGTGAAATGATTGAAATTCTCATCACCTTATCAATGGATAAACCAACGCTGGTGGCAGCGCAGCTTTTCCCATTGGTCTCAAGTGGTGCTTTGCAACGCGACAAGCTTGAAGAAGAATACAATAAAGAGATCATTAAACTGATCGATGGCGTTGAAGAGATGGCTGCCCTTGGGCAGCTAAACGTCACGCTAGAAGGCAGTGCTGCATCATCGCAAGTCGATAACGTGCGCCGCATGCTGCTGGCGATGGTGGATGATTTTCGCTGCGTGGTCATCAAGTTGGCCGAGCGCATTTGTAATCTGATTGAAGTAAAAAAAGCGCCTGATGAAGTGCGTCGCGCGGCCGCGCAAGAGTGTACCAACATCTACGCGCCACTGGCGAACCGTCTCGGTATTGGTCAGTTAAAGTGGGAAATTGAAGATTACGCTTTCCGCTACCAGCAACCAGAAACCTATAAACAGATCGCGAAACAGCTGTCAGAGCGTCGCATCGTACGTGAACAATACATCAAAGATTTTGTTGATGACTTAACCGAAGAAATGCAAGCCACGGGCATTAATGCAGAGGTGAGTGGTCGTCCAAAACACATCTATAGTATCTGGCGCAAAATGCAGAAAAAGAGCTTGGAGTTTGATGAGCTTTTTGACGTGCGCGCCGTGCGTATCATCGCGGATAAATTGCAAGACTGCTACGCCGCATTGGGTATCGTTCATACTAAATACAAGCACTTACCTAGTGAGTTTGACGATTACGTTGCCAATCCCAAACCGAACGGTTATCAATCAATTCATACTGTCGTCTTGGGGCCAGAAGGCAAAACCATTGAGATTCAGATCCGTACTAAAGATATGCACGAAGATTCTGAATTGGGTGTGGCTGCGCACTGGAAATATAAAGAAGGTGCAAGTTCAGGCCGTAGTGGTTACGACGAGAAGATCACTTGGCTGCGTAAGCTGATTGATTGGCAAGAAGAGATGTCTGACTCTGGCGAAATGCTCGATGAGCTGCGTAGCCAAGTGTTTGATGATCGCGTCTATGCCTTTACTCCACGCGGTGATGTGGTCGATTTGCCTATGGGCGCAACGCCGCTCGATTTTGCCTACCACATCCATTCTATGGTCGGTCACCGCTGTATCGGTGCCAAAGTAGCCGGACGCATCGTACCGTTTACCCATAAGTTATCGATGGGCGATCAAGTTGAAATCATCACTCAGAAAGAGCCTAATCCGTCGCGCGATTGGCTAAACCCATCACTAGGCTTTGTCACTTCAGGTCGAGCACGAGCCAAAATCAATGCTTGGTTCCGCAAACAGAGCCGCGAGAAAAACCTCGAAGCCGGGCGTGAAATTCTTGAGCATGAATTAGGTAAAATTGGTGCTACGTTAAAACACGCAGAGCAATATGCGCTGAAACGCTTTAACGTTAACTCTGCTGATGAACTGTATGTCGGTGTCGGCAGTGGTGATTTACGTATTAATCAAATCATTAATCACATCAACGCCTTGGTGAACAAGCCAACCGCGGAAGAAGAAGACAAGCAGGCGCTTGAAAAACTCCTCGAAGCGGAAAATAAACCGTCTACCCCAACACGTCCGAATAAAGATGCCGTGGTGGTAGAAGGGGTCGATAACCTGATGAATCATTTGGCTCGTTGTTGCCAACCGATTCCGGGCGATCAAATCTGTGGTTACATCACCCAAGGTCGTGGCATTTCTGTGCACCGGGCTGATTGTGAGCAGTTGGAAGAGCTACGTCATCATGCACCAGAGCGTATTATTGATACCGTCTGGGGCAGTGGTTTTGCCGGCTCTTACTTACTCACTCTACGCGTGGAAGCAATGGAGCGTGGTGGCCTGCTCAAAGAGATCACCACTCTGTTTGCTAATGAAAAAGTGAAAGTAAACAGCATGAAGAGCCGTGTCGACTACCGCACGCAATTGTCGATCTTAGATTTTGATTTGGAAGTGAGTAACGTTGAAGTGCTGGCGCGCGTATCGAAGCGAGTCGAGCAGATCAAAGATGTGATGACGGTGAAGCGCCTCGGCTAACATTCTCGTCATACTTACGACTGTCGCGTTGTTGATTGCGCGCACTCGCACCATTACATGGTAAACCATGCTCTGGTGTCTCGTTTGCTTATCGCCTAGCGACAGTCGCAATTGTTTTTGAGTCGACTTAGAAAAAAGACTCTAGTTGTCATCCCCCACAGTTAGGGAAGAGCGTGATAGGGAATCTAGTTTTAGCACTTAGACGACCAGAGTCCGTATGCCAGCAAACGGCAAAAAATAAAAATTACATAAGGTGAGTGGTTATGCTGCTCGCCTTTTTGTTTAAGGAAAAAATGAAAATGAGTCACCCTATTGAACAGTTAGAACAGATTATGGCCACATTGCGCGACCCACAGCAGGGTTGTCCTTGGGATCGTAAACAAAATTTTGAAACAATTGTGCCGCACACTATTGAAGAAACCTACGAAGTGGTGGATGCAATTCACAATCAAGATTGGCCTAATCTGAAAGAAGAGTTGGGGGATTTATTGTTCCAAGTGATCTTTTATAGTCAATTGGCGAAAGAGCAAGAACTGTTCGATTTCTCTGAAGTGGTAGAAGCGGTAAATGAAAAGCTTACTCGTCGTCATCCCCATGTTTTTTCGGCGGTTGAGTTTGGTTCTGACGAGGAAATTAACGCTAATTGGGAAGCAGAAAAAGCAAAAGAAAAGGCACGAGTAGGCAAATCAGAACAAAGTATTCTAGACTCAATACCAAATTCTTTGCCGGCACTTTCGCGTGCTACAAAGATTCAAAAAAAGTGCGCCAGCGTAGGTTTTGATTGGGATTCTCTCGGCCCAGTAGTAGACAAAGTTCGTGAAGAAATTGACGAAGTCATGGAAGAAGCGCTGCAAGTTGAAGTTGCTCATGACAAGGTTGAAATGGAACTGGGGGATTTGTTGTTTGCGACGGTGAATTTATCGCGTCACCTGCAGGTCAATCCAGAAGTTGCATTGGCAAAAGCAAATTTAAAGTTTGTTAAACGCTTTCAATCAGTTGAGCAAAAAGTAGCGCAAAATGGTCAGCAAATTGGCCAATGCAGCTTGGAACAACTCGACGGTTGGTGGGATGAAGTTAAACAAGATGAGCGTAGGTGAACTCTCGCTCAGTGATAAATTGGGGCAAGATTGACCCATCTAAGAAGTGGTTGGGGCAGTCGTATTCACCCTCTTTGATTTGAAGCAAAAAATAAAAAATAGTGGTGTGATAGATTTCACGTTGTGGCGGTTAGGTGCTTCTGGTATATTTTTATCCCGTCCAGAAGAAATCTATTTCCCTCATTCAACCAATTTCAGGTTAAACATGACGACAAATTACATTTTTGTTACTGGCGGGGTTGTATCCTCTCTAGGTAAAGGTATTGCAGCTGCATCTCTTGCGGCTATTCTAGAAGCTCGTGGTCTTAAAGTGACCATGATGAAGCTTGACCCTTACATCAACGTTGACCCAGGCACAATGAGCCCAACTCAACACGGTGAAGTGTTCGTCACGGAAGATGGCGCAGAAACAGACCTTGATCTTGGTCACTACGAACGTTTCATTCGTACCAAGATGACTAAACGCAATAACTTTACGGCAGGTCGTGTTTACTCAGACGTTCTAGCGAAAGAACGTCGCGGTGACTACCTAGGCGCCACCATTCAGGTTATCCCTCATATCACAAACGCAATCAAAGACCGCGTAATTGCTGGCTCTCAAGGCCACGACGTTGCGATCGTTGAAGTTGGTGGTACGGTTGGTGATATCGAATCTCTACCGTTTATGGAAGCGATTCGTCAACTAGCTGTTGAGCTAGGTCGTGAGCGCGCAATGTTCATGCACCTAACACTGGTTCCTTACCTTGCTGCGGCAGGTGAAGTGAAAACAAAACCGACTCAACACTCTGTTAAAGAACTTCTTTCAATCGGTATTCAGCCTGACATTCTAGTTTGTCGTAGTGATCGTGCGATCCCAGCGAACGAGCGTAAGAAGATTGCTCTATTCTGTAACGTACAAGAAAAAGCAGTAATCTCAATGAAGGACGTAGATTCTATCTACAAAATCCCTCAACTTATCCATGCTCAAGGCCTTGATGATCTTGTTTGTACTCGTTTTGGTATCACTGCACCAGCAGCAAACCTTTCTGAGTGGGAACAAGTAATCTACGAAGAAGCGAATCCAACGGGTGAAGTTACGATTGGTATGGTTGGTAAGTACATCGAACTACCAGACGCATACAAATCAGTAAACGAAGCGCTAAAGCATGCCGGTCTTAAGAACCGTCTAAGCGTTAAGATTCAATACGTTGATTCTCAAGATGTTGAGAGCAAAGGTGTTGAAATCCTAGAAGGTCTTGACGCAATCCTAGTACCTGGTGGCTTCGGCGACCGTGGTATCGAAGGTAAAATTCTTGCAGCACAATACGCTCGTGAGAACAAAGTACCTTACCTAGGTATCTGTCTAGGTATGCAAGTGGCACTGATTGAATACGCGCGCAACGTTGCGGGTATGGAAGGTGCACACTCAACAGAATTTAACAAAGAGACGAAGTACCCAGTGGTTGGTTTGATCACTGAATGGGTTGATGGTGAAGGTAAAGTTGAAGAACGTACTGAAACATCAGACCTAGGTGGTACTATGCGTCTTGGTTCACAGCTGTGTCACCTTGAGAAAGGAACAAAAGCTCACGAACTATACGGAAGCGCAACCATTCATGAGCGTCACCGTCACCGTTACGAAGTGAACAACAACCTTCGTCCACAAATTGAAAAAGCAGGCCTAAAAGTGTCTGGTCTTTCAGCGGACAAGAAACTGGTAGAAGTGATTGAGAACCCGAACCACCCATGGTTTGTTGCGGCTCAGTTCCACCCAGAGTTCACTTCGACACCACGTGATGGTCACCCACTGTTTGCCGGTTTCGTAAAAGCAGCTGGTCAGTTCCAGCGCGGCGAATTAGAGAAGTAAGGAATACAGGCAGTAGCATGTCAATGTTGCTGCCGTTAATTTTGACATTATATATTCAACGAGAAGGAAACATTCAATGTCTAAGATCGTTAAAGTTCTAGGTCGTGAAATCATCGATTCACGTGGTAACCCAACTGTAGAAGCTGAAGTACACCTAGAAGGCGGTTTCGTAGGTATGGCTGCTGCTCCATCTGGCGCATCAACTGGTTCACGTGAAGCTCTTGAGCTACGTGACGGTGACAAATCACGTTTCCTAGGTAAAGGCGTTCTTAAAGCAATTGAAGCTGTTAACGGCTCAATCGCTGACGCTCTAGTAGGCAAAGATGCTAAAGATCAAGCTGCAATCGACGCAGTAATGATCGAGCTAGACGGCACTGAAAACAAATCTAAGTTCGGCGCGAACGCTATCCTAGCTGTTTCTCTAGCAAACGCTAAAGCAGCTGCAGCTGCTAAAGGCATGCCTCTATACGAGCACATTGCTGAGCTAAACGGCACTGCTGGTCAGTTCTCTATGCCTCTACCAATGATGAACATCATCAACGGTGGTGAGCACGCAGACAACAACGTTGACATCCAAGAGTTCATGATCCAACCAGTTGGCGCAGCAACTCTTAAAGAAGCAGTTCGCATGGGTGCTGAAGTATTCCACAACCTAGCTAAAGTATTGAAGTCTAAAGGCTACAACACTGCAGTTGGCGACGAAGGTGGTTTCGCTCCTAACCTTAAATCTAACGCTGAAGCGTTAGAAGTTATCGCAGAAGCTGTTGCAGCTGCTGGTTACGTACTAGGTAAAGACATCACTCTTGCTATGGACTGTGCTGCATCTGAGTTCTACGACAAAGACGCTGGCATCTACAACATGAAAGGTGAAGGTAAAACTTTCACTTCTGAAGAGTTCAACCACTACCTAGCTGGTCTAGTTGAGCAATTCCCAATCGTTTCTATCGAAGACGGTCTAGACGAGTCTGATTGGACTGGTTTCAAACACCAAACTGAACTTCTAGGCGACAAGATTCAACTAGTTGGTGACGATCTATTCGTTACTAACACTAAGATTCTTGCTGAAGGTATCGAGAAAGGCATCACTAACTCTATCCTTATCAAGTTCAACCAAATCGGTTCTCTAACTGAAACTCTAGCTGCAATCAAGATGGCTAAAGATGCAGGTTACACAGCTGTAATCTCTCACCGTTCAGGCGAAACTGAAGATGCAACTATCGCTGACCTAGCGGTAGGTACTGCTGCAGGTCAAATCAAAACTGGTTCTATGAGCCGTTCTGACCGTGTTGCTAAGTACAACCAACTTATCCGTATCGAGGAAGCTCTAGGTGAGCGCGCTCCTTTCAACGGTCTTAAAGAAGTTAAAGGTCAATAATTTAGATTTCTAAGTTATTAGCTTAATGCTTTGAAAGGCTCCACTTCGGTGGGGCCTTTTTTTTTGGCTGCAGAAATGAGAATCGAGAGTTGAGAACGCTTCGCTTTCGAGAAGAGAGATCCCCAACTCGTTCGCTCCTCACTCTCGAGGATGACGGCACTCGTTTTGTCTGTATTAGTTTGTCATTCCATAGACTGACGAAGGAAGGAGTAGGGAATCTTTCTTTGATTTCGAACTGTTTGACTCAATCCCCAACGTGTTCTATTTTCGCTTCTCGCTTCTCGCTTCTCGCTTCTCGCTTCTCGCTTCTCGCTTCTCGCTTTTTAAGCGCAGCGCTCTCGATTCCCGATTCTCTATGCCTCTGCGATCGCGACCACTCTGCGTTTTTCCATCTCTTCACGAATCGCGACACCTTTAAATCCATCGGCAATGATTGCTTGGACATCGACCGCCAAGGCGGCTTGAAACGCTTGCTCAAAAATCGCTTTTTGTGGGTAGTCGATGCTTTCATGACCGGTGCGGCCGCGGCTATCGGCCATGCAGCAGAGCAGGATCTCTTCTAAACGTTCAGGGCGACGCCACACGTCAAACTTATTAAGTATTTTTAACTTGGTTGCGGGTTTGAGTTCTGCCGCACGGTGGATATTTGAATGTTGCTCGCACACGAGTAGGGCTAAGTCTCGATACTCATTGGGCACGCGAATGCGTGCGGCTAAATTCTTGATCAACTTGATGCCAGTATGGCAATGCATTTTATGACTTGGCCATTCTTGTTCAGGGGTCACGCCTTTGCCTAAATCGTGCACTTGAGCGGCAAAGCGAACCGTGGTTGAAGCACTCAATAGTGCCGCTTGCTGTGCGACCATTAGAGTGTGTATACCCGTGTCAATTTCAGGATGCCATTGTTCAGGTTGTGGAACCCCGAACAAACAGTCGATTTCGGGTAACACCACCGCCAGTGCGCCACAATCACGCAGCACTTTTAAGAAGACTTGAGGATCTTGGCAGCTCAGTGATTTGTGCCATTCTTGCCAAACGCGCTCCGCGGTTAAGTGCTGCAATTCACCTTGTTGGACAATTTGTGTCATTAAAGCCATGGTTTCGTCGGCAACGGTAAAGCCAAGATGAGCAAGTTTGGCGGCAAAGCGCGCGACGCGTAGAACACGTAGTGGATCTTCAGTGAAAGCCTCTGATACGTGGCGTAACTGACGGTTGAGTAAATCTTGTTGGCCACCGTAAGGATCAATAATATTACCCAGATCATCTTGAGCCATTGCATTGATGGTGAGATCACGACGTAGTAGATCTTCTTCCAATGTGACATCTGGCGCGAAGTAGCAATCAAAGCCGGTGTAACCTGATCCTGTTTTACGCTCGGTTCTCGCCAGAGCATGCTCTTGCTTGCTCTTCGGGTGGAGAAATACCGGGAAGTCTTTACCCACAGCGGTATAGCCGAGTTGCAGCATTTGTTCAGGGGTGGCACCGATGACAACCCAATCTTGATCATATACATCCAGATTGAGTAACTGATCGCGAACCGCTCCGCCAACTAAGAATCTTCGCACTGTGGCCTCTCTATCTATTTGAATTGTCTTTGGCTATTCTTGCCAGCAATGTTACTTTCGTTCTCAATAAATTCCCAGCGACCATTATCATGTACAACACTCATTTTGGATTTGTCGAGCTACCGTTTTCTATTGTACCAAACTCACGGTTTCTCTATTTAAGTCAACGTCATAAAGAAGCGATACATCACCTTCAAGCTGGGTTAGGCGATGGTGGTGGCTTTGCGATGCTGACTGGAGAGGTGGGAACCGGTAAAACGACCGTATCAAAGGCGATGCTAAAAGCATTGGATGCATCAACGCAAACTGGGTGTATTCTCAATCCGACATTTAGCAATAATGAGTTGTTAGAAGCTATTTGTGATGAATTTAGTTTAGCCTATCCCGAGCAGGCAAGCCTAAAGCAACTGACTCAGCTGATTAAGCAATTCTTATTAGAGAGCTATGCGCAGGGCAAGCAAACGCTATTGTTGATTGATGAAGCGCAGCACTTATCGGCAGAAGTGTTGGAGCAATTACGTCTACTGACTAATTTGGAAACAGAACAGCGTAAACTGCTGAAGGTGCTGCTGATCGGCCAACCTGAGTTGCAGCAAAAATTACAAATGCCGCAGTTGCGCCAGCTCGCGCAGCGGATCACTGGACGCTATCATTTATTGCCTCTTAACAGCGATGAAACGGCGAAATACATTCAATTTCGCTTACAACTAGCGGGCGGAAACAGCGAGCTATTCACTGCCAAATCGTTAAAAAATATCGCTCAGGCGACATTGGGTATTCCTCGTTTGGTTAACTTGGTGTGTGACGCAGCGCTAAAACGAGCCCATCATCTTGGTGAAGCATCGCCCTCTAATCAAACGGTAATCGCAGCTTGTGATGAGGTAATGAGTTTCCAAACCAATTATTCATCTGCGCCACGACAGACCCTCTCTCCGCCGTTTGAACGCCAATGGCTTAGCACTGCAATTTGTGGGGCATTGGGTTTGGTACTTGCTTGGGGCGCTTGGCAATTTGCGCCAAACACCTTGCTGGTCCCTTTCCAGCAACAAGCCCAAACCTATATTGAGCAACAGTACCCGGCTAATCCCAATCGTATTGAGCAGCAAGTGGTTTTCCCTACTGGGCTGATGTCTTTGCTCAGTAACAGTCAGCCACTCGCACATCAAATTACTGAGCTTTATAAGGTTTGGGGTTACCGAGCTTCTGTTGTGGATGAAATGTGCGTTGATAATGCGCAGTCACAATTTCATTGCCAGAGCTTTAGTGGTTCGTTTGAGCAGTTGTTGGCGACCAATTTACCGGCTGTGCTCACGCTTAGTATCGACAACGCCACTCATTATGCTTTGTTGTATAAGGCTAATGATGAAAAGGTTGAGTTATTGATTGATGGCGAACGAGTGGCGTTTGAACGCCATTGGCTCGATGAAATTTGGTCGGGAGAATATTACTTAATTTGGCAAAAATTATGGCATCAAGCATTAAAACCGGGCATGAGTGGGCATCCCGTTGCGAGTTTAGATTATCAGTTGTCCCAAGTGCTAGGATTGCCGATGGGCCAAGAAGAACGTTATGGAGAAGCGTTGAAACAAAAGGTCACTATGTTTCAACAATGGCAGCAGCTCAGTGTTGATGGTATTGCCGGTCAACGTACCCTGCAGCGCTTAGAGCTTCTGTCGCAAGAACAGGCGCCACATTTGATGTTAGGCGAGGAAATGTAATGGCAAATCTAATCGAACAGCTTAGCGCATCACAGCAAGGCTACCAGAGCCATCATACGGCACCGTTACAGTATCAATTGAGTCAAGCCGGCACTCAACCTAAGCGCTGGCCATTGAATCTAGCCTTGCTGGTTATACCATCGCTCGCCACGCTGACTTGGCTTGCTTATGGTGACTATCAAATGCAGCGTGATGCTTGGGTGGCGATGAATCAAGGTAAGGTTGAGATTGTTGAACAACCTGCAGTACTGGAAAACCGACCGTATCCTCAATATTCTGCTTTAACAGAGACATTTTACCAGCGTGATTTAAACGATGAGACGCTAATGGATGAGTCGTTGTCAGTATCGGATTCGCCAGAGACGCGATTGACCAACCAACCGGTTGAGAAAAACAGTTTTGATACCAAGCAAAAGCAACAGGTGAGTGAAGATGATTTACTCAGTGGTCTCGACTTAAGCGGTTTATCGCCGGACATTGCTCAGCGTTTGCAAGCCGTGATGGATGCACCTGAGGTCGAGAGTGCAGACGATGAACAAATACCTGCCCAAGCGTTGGCGGAGAATATCAATCAATGGTCAGGGCGATTGCCTGCTCTCAATTTTGAAACGCATGTTTACTCAAGTAACGAGGCGAAGCGTTGGGTCAAAATTAATGGTGTTGAATATCAGCAAGGCGATCAAATTGGCAATGATGTCGCTTTGATGGCGATAGAACCACAAGCGTGTGTGATTGATTTTCAGGGAGAGATGATTCGAATACCGGCGCTATATGACTGGCAAGGGTAGGACGTTGTTGAATAGATAATAAAAAGGTCACGCGAGCGTGACCTTTTTAATGAATGCTTATGCCCAACCGTTTGGTGAGCGACGCTTACGCGGTACAACGTGAGGCAGTACCAAACCGAATAGCAGGCCGATACCAGCAACACCACCGCCATACATGAAGTATTTAAGCAGTAGGTCATCTTTTTGCGTATCAAGCTTAGCGCGCAGGTTGCGTACTTCCGTTTGAGAAGCGGTTAGCTGCTGGCTCATGTCGCCGTAATTTTTTTCCAGTTCAGAAATCTGACTGTTACGGGTATTGAGTGAGTCGACCAGACCTTCTTTTTCACGATTTGCGATGTCGTTGGCATTCGCCAATTTCTCTTTCACTACCGTCAGCTCTTTTTCAAGCTTCGGTAGGCGAGTCGACATACCTTCTTGAGTGGTGATAAAGCTGGTTGAAACCCAACCTTTACGGCCACGGCTATCGACAACCTGGCTGTATCCAGAATCTTTGTTCACACTGACAAGATTCACTTTTTCACCAGCATTGACGCTACCAATGATTCGGAACTGGTTGCTTGGCCCAGCATGCATATAGGTGAAGAGATTATCAGAGATAAAGCGATCTTTAGCCATTGCAGAAGGTACGGCAATTACACATGCTAAGATCATAAAAACCAATTTTTTCACGGTAAATCCTTTAACAGTCATCAAGCTTTCAGCGAGGGAGAAACTCCCGAACTGCAAATAGTATGAAGTTTTTTTTTCTGGTGCAACAAAGAAGGGAGGCTTAGCCTCCCTTTCTGCGGTCTTGAGTCAATAATGACAGTGCATTTACACAGTTCTGACCTATTGACTAGCCAAATGACGCTTGAATAGCGTAGAAGAATACTACCGCTAATAGTGCGCCAGCTGGCAATGTTACGATCCAAGATGCGACGATATTACGAATAACACCTAGGTTTAGCGCTGCAATACCGCGAGCAAAACCAACACCAAGAATGGCACCAACTAAAGTTTGTGTTGTTGAGATTGGTAGACCAGTACCAGACGCAAGAACAACGGTACACGCAGTAGCAAGCTGTGCAGCAAAACCACGGCTTGGCGTTAGTTCGGTAATACCAGTACCAACGGTCGCCATTACTTTATGACCCAGTGTAGCTAGACCAACCACGATACCAAAACCACCTAGTGGAAGGATCCACCATACGATTTCGCTCTTACCGGTAATTGAACCCATGTGCTGAACAGTTGATACAACCGCAGCTAGTGGACCGATCGCGTTGGCAACATCGTTTGAACCGTGAGCAAATGCCATCGCACAAGCGGTGATAACCATTAGTACGCTGAAGATACCTTCTACGCCAGCAAAGCCGTGGTCATCTTCACGGTTAGCAAATTTCTTCTGAATGTAGAAGTAACCACCAACCATAACCAATGCAGAAACCGCTGCAGCCCAAACCCACGCTTCACCGTTTGATAGGTGTAGACCAACGTGCTTAAGACCTTTCTTAATCGTTACCAGAGCAATGACCATAGTGGTAATGAACATGTACACAGGTACAAAGCGCTTAGCATTGAAAAGAGGTTTCTCAGTATCAAAGATCAGTCGCTGCGCGCTGACGAAGATGACATAAGCGAAGAAGCCAGAAATCACCGGAGTGACAATCCAACTACCCACGATGCCTTGAACACTGCTCCAGTCAACCGCTTCAGTACCGACAGACACACACGCAAAACCGATGATTGCACCGATGATAGAGTGTGTTGTTGATACTGGCCAACCCATGTAAGAAGCAAGTAATAGCCAAGTACCAGCGGCTAATAGCGCTGACATCATGCCGTATACTAATACGTCTGGTTGAGAGGCAAACAGAGACGTTTCAATCACGCCTTTACGGATTGTATCGGTAACTTCACCACCGGCAAGATACGCACCAGCAAATTCAAAAATCATCGCAATGATGATAGCTTGTTTTACTGTTAGCGCCTTCGAGCCTACTGATGTACCCATCGCATTGGCAACGTCATTTGCACCAATACCAATCGCCATCATGAAACCGAATAAAGCTGCAACAATAATCAGGACAGTGCCGTAGTTCGCAAGGATATCCATCGTAATACCTAGTTGTTTGATAACAAGCGGAGCAAATTTTTGACACGAGAAAGCCCCATCGGCGCCGATATATTCATTGCCTAACTGGGGTGTGTTAAAAAATACTCTTCGTTATTGAGTTTAACTTAACGTTATGAGCGTGACAGCATTACTTCTAATCGAGCACCAACACGTTGTGCTTGATCGGCAATACCACCTACCCATTCTAAAATTTTGTACAGGAACATTACATCGATAGGATTCAAATCTTGTTCGATCAACATCAGTTGTTGGCGAAGTTGGATTTGCATCGCATCAGTGTCATCTTCAATCATGTCCAATTGATTAATCATCTCTGCAACCAGAGTGACTTCACGGCCTTTGAATCCTGTCTCCAACAATTCATCCAGCTCATTGATCACTTTCTGTGCTTGTTGTGCCGCGTCTAAACAACGTTTTACATAAGCAATGAAGTTTTCTTGAAGAGGAGCAGGGATAGACAGTTGGCGGCCATAAACACGACCTGCAATGTCTTTTGCAAGGTTTGCGAGTTTGTCTTGTTGTGTTAGTAGCTCAAGCATATCGCTACGGTCCACAGGCATAAACAAACCACGAGGAAGTTTCAGACGAATTTCGCGCTTTAGCACATCAGCTTCTTTCTCAAGGTGAGAAATTTGAGCACGAATTTCAGATGCTTTTTCCCAGTCTCCTTGCGCACAAACTTCGAAGAAGTTTACAAGGTGAGAACAGCATTCATTTACGCACACAACGTGGCGTTGCAAAGGCTTAATAGGGGACTTTGCAAATAACCCCATAATTGTATTTACTGGCATGGTCATTCAACCTAATTAATATAACCTATAAATAACATACACCCTTTTGAAGATGAAATGTTGAACGATGGCTATAAAGGCGCGCATGGTAACGCATTAAATCTGTCATTAAAACTGTTTTAGATCATCATTAGAGCGATATTTCGCTCTTGCCGAGTGAGAAATTAGGCAATATCCTGTCTCTATCTGCTTTGAAAGGTATAACTATGGAAACCGAGATAGAACTGAAGTTTTTTGTTTCTCCAGAATTTTCAGAAACTTTACGTAACAAGATTTCCGAAACAAAGGTCCTTCAGCACAGCTGTCGTGAATTAGGTAACACCTACTTTGACACGCCTGATAACTGGCTGAGACAGCATGACATTGGTCTACGCATTCGTCGCTTTGATGAGGTCTATGTTCAAACGGTCAAGACGGCAGGACGAGTTGTCGCTGGTTTGCACCAACGTCCTGAATATAATGCCGAACATAACTGTAACGATCCAGTGCTTGCCTTACATCCGAGTGATATTTGGCCAAATGGCAAAGACATTGACACGCTACAAAATGAATTATCTCCGTTATTTTCGACTAACTTCACGCGTGAGCAATGGTTGGTGTGCATGGCGGATGGCAGTCAAATTGAAGTCGCGTTTGACCAAGGTGTGGTTATCTCTGGTGATCTAACCGATACCATCTGTGAAGTGGAGCTTGAGCTTAAATCAGGCCAAACCGATGCTTTATTTACCCTTGCACGCACATTCAGTGATGCCGGCGGGATGCGCTTAGGTAACCTAAGTAAAGCGGCGCGTGGTTACCGTTTAGCCTTGGGCTATCAAGGTGATCAAGTCAAGCCAATGGCGTTGGTGGATACTGATAAAAATGACTCACTAGAATCTTGCCTGATCAACTCGCTAGAACACGCGTTATCTCATTGGCATTACCATGAACAGATCTATTCTGAGCGTGAATCGATTGATGCGCTGCATGAGATCAAAAATGCCATCAGTTTTATTCGTCAAACCTTCACTATTTTTGGTGATGTGGTACCGAGTAAAGCGAGTGCTCTGATTCGCCAAGAACTGAAATGGCTGGAACAAGACTTAGCGTGGATAAAGCAGTTCGATTATCTCGATGATTTGTTAGAAGACAAAGGGCATGCGCTGCGTAAACTTGATGCTCGCAAGTTCTTGATTAAAGAACTGTCCGACTTGCAACAAGATCTGCCTTCTCGTGAAGAGATGCTTGAGCAATTTAATTCAGCGCGTTACACCGCTTTGTTACTTGATCTCAGCCGTTGGATTTTAACGCGCGGCTGGCAGCCATTCTTGGATGACAAATCACGCACTGCGATTTCACAAAACATCTTACCTTTCTCGGTAGTGCAGTTAGAACGTACTTGGCATGAACTGATGGATGCTTTCCCACCAGAGAAAGAGTTGGTATCGCAAGACTACATCGACCAGCAGTACCATTTAATGCGCAACCTTTATACTGGGGTTGGATTTGCTAGCTTGTATGATGCTGATGAACGTAATCGCTTCCGTCTACCTTGGGCCGATCTGCTACAAGGTATTGATGACTTGCTGACCTTGAAACCATTAAAGCAGTTGGTGGAGAAGTTAGAGGGTGATGAGCGTGAGCAACTTGAACGTTGGTTGTTCCGTCAAGAAAGCTCAATCTTACATGCTATGGAGCAAACCCGCGCCATCAGCATTGAAGCAGAGCCATACTGGCAAGAGTAATCACGAGTGTGTTTGCGAGAATGATATTAAAGAGAAGGGAGATCTACGGATCTCCTTTTTTTTGCTCACTATCTTGGTGAAGCTTATTAATATCTCGGCTCATTCTGCGTTCCAGTTTTTCCAAGCGAGCAAGAATGGTTTGCTGCTGCTCCAGTAACGCGATCATTTGCTGCTCTTTTTGTTCCGCTTTCATCGCTTGCATGCGAGTTGGTGAGGTGATCATTGAGGTGATTAAGCCTGAAATCATACCAAACAGTCCAACACCACAAAGAATCACGCCGGAAGCCAGAATTTTACCCGCATCGGTCACCGGGTAGTGATCGCCATAGCCAACGGTCGATATCGTTACCAAAGCCCACCACAGTGCGTCGCCTCCGGTTTTGATATTGGCATCTGGAGAATGGCCTTCTAGAAACAACATAATGCTTGAGCCTAACGTCAGCAAGATCACCAGTAACAGCAAAATTGATGCAATGGTGGTCTCTTTGCGGTTGCTAAGAAGTTGCTGAACCACACTTCGGCTAGAGCGAATAACTAGAATCACTCGCAAAATATGAAATAAGCGGGCGAAACGTAAAGGTTCGATCATCGGCAGGCTGGCGATGAAATCAATCCAATGTCGTTTCAGAAATTGCATTCGATCTGTGGAACGGATCAAATCAATCGATAGTTGCAGAATAAAAATACTGCAGATGATGAAATCAAGGCCGATAAGAACCTGACGTGTTTCATGGCTGATCGGGATAAACAATAAGCCCGAGATCACAAATAACGCCATAAAAGAAAGAATTAGTGATAACAAGCTCATCGGCTTCGTGTCGTCTTTGGTATCATTTCTATTCATACGAGGCTCAAAATAATTATTGGTACTAGCACTAAAGTACCAGAGGGGTGAGCAGTAGTAACTTTATTCTATTTTAGAATATATGACTTAGCGGAGAACTAACAATGACGACACTGGCATTCAAGCCGTGGGAACGAGTGATTACGGATATTCGACTGGTTCCAAAAATGGCATTGCTGATGGTGTTCAGTACCTTACTGATCGTCGGCAAACAGCTATGGGACGCAAATACGTTCTACGATTCACTTCTGATGGTCACTGACAGCGCTGAAGTCGCTCGTGAACATTATGAAGCTTACCTAGTACAGGTAGTATGGCAAACCATGCTGCTTATTGGGGTTTTTGTCGTTCTTTTGTTATTTGCTGCGCGAGTGATGCTGCGCCAAACTCATTATCTAAATGAAGCGATCAAAAAGATGGCCAGTGGCGATCTTTCCTCTCCGATTTTGCTGCAATGCAAAGACGAATACGGTGATGTAGCACGCGAGTTAGAAAAAACCCGCTCTCAATTGCAAGAGTTGATTAAGGTGCAATGGAATTCATCACAGGAGTTAGCTGGCCTGACTGAAGTGATGACGTTGAGCATGTCGGAAACCAAAGAGTCGGCGCAAGAAGAGTTTGAAGAGATCGACCAGCTAGCAACGGCGATGAGTGAGATGACTTCAACCGTTCAAACGGTGGCGGATCACGCGCAAAATGCTTCAGCATTGACAGAAAGTGCTTCTAGCCAAGCGGCGACGGGACAGCGCTTTGTGCAAGATACCGTGAGTAAGATCAGCGAGCTTTCACAAGATATTTCAGCCTCTGCTCAAGCGGTGAATCAAGTCGAAGAAAGCGTTGATGCGATTGGCAGTGTCGTGGGGACCATTCAAGGTATTTCTGAGCAAACAAACTTGTTGGCATTAAACGCAGCGATTGAAGCGGCGCGTGCTGGTGAAGCGGGTCGTGGCTTTGCGGTTGTTGCTGATGAAGTTCGTAACCTGGCTCAACGCACTCAGCAAGCCACCATTGAGATTCAAGAGATGATCTCTCAGTTGCAATCAAGCGCAAGTTCAGCGGTTGATTTGATGGAAAAAAGCGTCGTGGAAGCGGCAGAAGGTGTTGAGCTGGTGACAAACGCGGGTACTGAGCTGGATGGTATCGTATTGCAAGTCAATCAAATCAATGACATGAACTTCCAAATTGCCACAGCGGCAGGTCAACAAAGCAGTGTCGCCGAAGAGATGAACCAAAATCTAACCAACGTACGTGAACTGGTGGAAGCCTCTGTGACCGTGGTCGGGGATCTATTGGAAACCTCAGAGATCATGCAGCAAAATGCCGAAGAGTTGGATAAGAAGATCAGTGCATTTAGAGTGTAATCTCACAGACTGAGTCAATAGACGCCTGCTAACAATTAGCAGGCGTTTTTTATTGTGTAAAGTTTGCTATAACTAGCGCTTAGAAGCCGCAATTCAAGCTCAGATAAGACATCTCAGCCAGTAAATCACAAGGAAGCCCCATGCCATTGCCTGAAAACCTCTTGGCCACCTCTCAATCAGCGCTTGCTCAATTGGAAGAGTATCAACTGGAACAACATTGGCCTGCTGACATTTACCAACAATTGGAATACGTCGCAGGGCTAAGTCCATTTGTCATCGAAGCTTTAGCCCGAGATGAAACACTGCGCCAAACTTTGCCGAGCATGTTGAATGAACCACAACGTTGTGACGGTTATCGTCAACAGCTTGCTGCCGCGCTGGTGGATTGCCATGATGAAGTGACCGGGCAGCGAATACTGCGCCAGTTCCGCAATCGCGAGATGAGTTATATCGCATGGCGTGATTTCAATGCCACTTGGCCATTAGAGCAAAGCCTCAAGCATCTTTCTTATCTTGCTGAAGCGATGATCTTTGAGACCTATCAATGGCAATACAAAGCCTGTTGTGAGCAATGGGGAACGCCGTGTAACGATCAAGGTCAAGCGCAACCGATGCTGATCATCGGTATGGGCAAACTGGGTGGCGGTGAACTGAATTTCTCGTCTGATATCGATTTGATTTTTACTTACCCTGAAAACGGTGAGACTCAAGGGACTCGCCGCAGTATTGCCAATGCTCAGTTCTTCACTCGTTTAGGGCAACGGATCATTAAAGCGCTCGATCAGCAAACCTTTGATGGCTTTTGTTATCGTGTCGATATGCGCTTGCGTCCATTTGGTGACAGCGGTCCACTAGTAATGAGTTATGCCGCATTAGAAGATTATTACCAAGAGCAAGGGCGCGATTGGGAACGTTACGCCATGATTAAAGCGCGTGTCATGGGCAGTGAAATGTATCCGCAGTATCAAGAGCTGCGTAAGATGCTGCGTCCTTTTGTCTTCCGTCGCTATATCGATTTTAGTGCGATCCAATCCTTACGCCGAATGAAATCGATGATCAGCAGTGAAGTGCGTCGTCGTGGGCTGACCAATAACATTAAGCTCGGTGCTGGCGGTATTCGTGAAATTGAATTTATTGCTCAAGTATTCCAATTAATCCGCGGTGGTCGAGAGCCAAGCTTACGTCAACGTGGCTTATTGGTGACACTCGAAGCAATTGATGAGTTAGAACTGCTGAATAAGCAAGAAACCACCCATCTGACTGCGGCATACAAGTTTTTACGTCGTTTAGAAAACCTCTTGCAGGCGATGGCGGATAAGCAAACGCAAACCTTGCCAGAAAATGAGTTAGAACAGTGGCAATTAGCAACCGCGATGGGCTACTCGGATTGGAACGCAATGCTCAATGATGTCCGCCAGCATATGGATAACGTCCATCAGGTCTTCATTCACTTAATCGGCGATGATGAAGAAGAGCAGACCGAAGTGGCCAAACACTTCCAAGAGCTGTGGGATATGGCGCATAAAGCGGATGTGATTGAGCAGATCCTCGCTCATGACCTGCAGTTAGAAGAAAGTGTCGAATTAGCCAAGACCATCATTCAGTTTAAGAGCGATTTGGCGAAAAAAACCTTGGGCCCACGCGGCCGCGAGGTGTTAAATCGCCTAATGCCGAAAATATTCCAAGCCATTTTTGCTCATCAAGATGCAAAATTTGGCTTATCGCGAGTGCTGCACTTATTGCATAAAATCGTCACACGAACCACTTACCTAGAATTACTTGATGAACATGAAGCGGCGTTAACGCAATTGGTCCGCTTGTGTACTGCCAGCCCAATGATTTCAGAACAGTTGGGTCGTTATCCGATTTTGTTGGATGAGCTGATTGATCCGCAACAGCTGTATAACCCTGTTCCGCTTGATTCTTACCGCACCGAACTGCGTGATTATTTGGCGCGCATACCTGAAGATGATATGGAGCAGCAGATTGAAGCGTTGCGCCAATTCAAGCAGATTTGTATTTTACGTATTGCAGCGGCTGATATTGCTGGTGTGTTGCCGGTGATGAAAGTGAGTGATCACTTAACCTATTTATCGGAAGCGATTGTCGAATCGGTGGTTAATCAAGCATGGCTGCAAATGAGCGAGAAATATGGCCAGCCAAATCATCTCAAAGATCGTGATGGTAAAGGTTTTGCCGTGGTCGGTTATGGCAAAGTAGGTGGTTGGGAGCTCGGTTATAACTCAGACCTTGATATTGTCTTTATGCACGATTGTCCCGCCAGTGCGTATACCGATGGTAAGAAAGAGATTGATGGTCGTCAGTTCTATTTGCGCCTCGCTCAACGTATCATCCATATTTTCTCAATCCGCACCGCATCAGGCATTCTTTACGAAGTGGACACTCGCTTACGTCCTTCTGGCGTCTCAGGCTTATTGGTGAGCCCAACTGATGCGTTTGAAGAGTATCAGCGCAAAGAAGCTTGGACATGGGAGCATCAAGCCTTAGTGCGTGCACGGATGATTTATGGCGATGGGCAATTGCAGCAGGCATTTGCTCAAATTCGTCATGCGATTTTAACCTTGCCGCGTGACAGTGATGAGTTAAAAAAACAAGTGGTCGATATGCGAGTTAAAATGCGTGACCATTTAGGCGGAAAAAAAGCGGGACGCTTTATGCTCAAGCAAGATCCGGGCGGTATTACCGATATCGAGTTTCTCGCTCAATACTTGGTTCTCAACTACAGTCATCAAAAGCCGAAGTTGACGCGTTGGTCAGATAACGTGCGTATTTTTGAGTCTTTGATTGCGCAAGGTATTATGGATGAATCGCAAGCCTTGGCGGTAACAGATGCCTATACCATGATGCGCGATCAGATCCATCATCGTAACCTACTCAATCTTGATACCGACTTGGCTGAAGATAAATTTGTCCAAGAGCGCGCTTTAGTCGTCGATGTATGGCAACAGTGGTTAGAATAGCAATAGATATGATACCTAAGTGATTTTAGTGAGCCTAACAAGCTCGGAATACTTATCTAGAAGTGACTTGGGTATACAAAGGTTTAGGCGGTCAAAACCCTATGATAAACTTTGGCCAGATATACATATTGGAGATCCATAATGAAACCAATCCTACCTGACTACAGTCAAGCAGGCGTTCTTATTGTCGGTGACGTAATGTTAGACCGCTATTGGCATGGCCCTACGGGCCGCATTTCGCCAGAAGCGCCTGTTCCTGTAGTGAAAGTAGAAAATAACGAAGAGCGACCAGGTGGTGCGGCTAACGTCGCGATGAATATTGCATCACTGGGTGGAAATGCTCATATCGTCGGGTTAACAGGGAGCGATGAACCAGCGAATGTACTGAGTGAAACACTCTCAGCATTGAAAGTGAAGTGCGACTTTGTTTCGCTTCCAGATTTTCCGACTATTACTAAGCTACGTGTGCTAAGTCGTGGTCAACAACTGATTCGTTTGGATTTTGAAGAAAAGTTTGAAAACGTTGATTCGGCGCTGATTTTAGAGCGCATGGAACAAGCATTACCAAACGTTAAATCAGTGGTGTTATCGGATTACGATAAAGGCGCATTAGAGCATGTGCAGTTGTTTATTCAAAAAGCACGCGCAGCCGGTGTTCCGGTGTTTATTGATCCGAAAGGCGCTGATTTTGAACGCTATCGTGGTGCAACCTTGCTAACCCCAAATATGGCAGAGTTCGAACTGGTCGTTGGTAAAGTTAAATCAGATCAAGAGTTAGTTGAGAAAGGTTTGGCGCTGATTGAGCAATTTGATTTTGAAGCGCTATTGGTGACTCGCAGCGAACATGGCATGACGTTACTGCGTCGTGGTGAAGAACCGTTCCATCTGCCAACTCAAGCGAAAGAAGTGTTTGACGTCACCGGTGCAGGGGATACGGTTATCTCTGTACTAGCAGCTTCAGTTGCGGCGGGTAAACCTCTTGATCAATCGTGTGCATTGGCGAATGCGGCGGCGGGTGTTGTTGTCGGTAAGTTGGGTACCTCAACCCTATCTACGATTGAACTTGCAGAAGCAATTCATGGTAGCCATGATACCGATTATGGTGTTATTTCTGAGCAAGGCTTGATTGAAGCGGTGAAGAAAGCGCAATCGCGCGGCGAGAAAGTCGTGATGACCAATGGTTGCTTTGATATTTTGCATGCTGGTCATGTTTCTTATCTAAACCATGCAGCGCAATTAGGTCAACGCCTGATTGTGGCGGTAAACACCGATGAGTCAGTGAAGCGCTTGAAAGGTCCTGGTCGTCCAGTTAACCCAACGGATCGCCGTATGGCGGTATTGGCAGGTCTAGGCGCTGTCGATTGGGTGGTTCCATTCACTGAAGATACACCACAACGTTTGATTGCTGCAGTATTACCGGATCTGCTGGTTAAAGGCGGCGATTACAAACCAGAAGAAATTGCTGGTGGTGCTGAAGTGATCGCTAATGGCGGCGAAGTGAAAGTTCTGAACTTTGAAGATGGCTGTTCAACCAGCGAAATCATCAATGCGATTAAGGGTGGTAAAGGCTAAGCGGCCTGAATCATACTCTCGACCAAGACGCTCATCATTGATGGGCGTTTTTTTATTCTCAATTTCTCTTTTCTCGATTCTCCTTGTTTCTTTCTGGAATATAAAAGCCAAAAAAAAGGAGCCATAAGCTCCTTTTTCGCATCTTGAGAAGAGTGATTAGTCTTCTAGTTCACCACAAAAACGGTAACCTTCACCGTGGATTGTAGCGATGATTTCTGGCGTACCAGAAACTGACTCGAAATGCTTACGAATACGACGGATCGTTACGTCAACAGTACGATCGTGTGGCTTAAGCTCACGACCAGTCATCTTCTTAAGAAGATCAGCACGAGTTTGAATCTTGCCTGGGTTCTCACAGAAGTGCAGAAGTGCACGGAACTCTGAACGAGGTAGCTTGTAGCTTTCTGCACTTGGGCTAACCAAAGAACGGCTGTTGATGTCTAGTACCCAACCGTTGAACTGGTATTTTTCTACGCTGCGCTTTTCTTCTTGAACAGCACTAGAGTTCATTGAACGGTTTAATAGGTTACGAGCACGGATAGTCAGTTCACGTGGGTTGAATGGCTTAGTGATGTAGTCATCAGCGCCGATTTCAAGACCAAGGATTTTGTCTACTTCGTTATCGCGACCGGTTAGGAACATAAGAGCAACATTCGCTTGCTCACGTAATTCACGTGCAAGCAAAAGACCATTCTTACCTGGAAGATTGATATCCATGATCACCAAGTTGATCTGACTTTCTGTCAGAATGTGGTGCATCTCTTCACCGTCACTGGCCTCGAAAACAGCGTATCCCTCTGCTTCAAAAATACTCTTTAGAGTGTTACGAGTTACTTGCTCATCTTCTACAATCAGAATCTGCGGGGTTTGCATTGGCGGTACCTAAACTTGTGAAAAAAATGTATTAATAGAATAAATTCTAGGCAAAAACATTACTTACAGGTAATTTGATTTTGATATAAAACAAAGTGTGTTCCCAAACACATCTTTGAATGCCCGCCATCCTTGGTGTTACTTTCTTTCAAAAGAGGTTCCTTGCCCTGATTTATGCTATTAGGCGTTGAAACGGATTTTATATAGTTAACAGCATGCTAACAACGTCCAAATGTTAATTCCATTCACTTTGTTGATTTATATCAAGAGATCGAATGTAACAAATATTAATGGCAACCGGCAAATGTAAAATTAATGATTGGTGCAATGATGGACGCTCATTTGTGGCAAATTTACTGTGATCCTTACTTCAAAATTGACAAAATGTTCAACCTTAATGACTTTGTTGTCATTACGGCGAGCAACCCGCAAAGTTATAAGCTGTCAGATCATGAAAATAGCATAAGAAATAAGCACTTGAGCTGCGATTTGAGCAATTTTACACTTCATGAAATATGGGTGGGTGATGGTGATTTTGACTGGTTTGAGGCGAGTTTTGCCGTAGAAATACCGCTTCCATTCGCGATCGAGTTGGCGCATAAATATCAGCAGAACGCGATTTATTTTGTGCAAGATGGGCAGCTCTTTTTACTCTCTTGCCATGCAGATAGAACCCAAATCGATCTAGGAGAGTGGCGGTATCGATTGAGATAAGAATTCACATTAGCTTCATGGAGGAAAGCATGAGAGACATAACCCCTGACATTTGTGACAAATTTGAACGTCACGTTACTTACGTAAATTTACCACTAAATAACTTCGGTTGCCGTACTGCCTTTTGGGGCGAAATTGTTACAGTTCGGTGTTATCACGATAACTCAAAAGTAAGAGAAGTGTTGAGTCGCAATGGGCGAGGAAAAGTACTCGTCGTTGACGGAAATGGTTCATGTCAAAAAGCTTTGCTTGGTGATCAGTTGGCAATTCTAGCGATTGAAAATGACTGGGAAGGCATCATTGTCTACGGCGCAATCCGTGATGTGGCGATGATGGCTGAAATGGATCTGGGCATTATGGCGCTTGGCACCTGTCCGTTTAAAACCGAAAAACGTGACGTTGGAGAAATTGGTGTCACGCTCTCTTTGCAAAAACAAATGATTCAGCCAGGCGATTACATCTACGCGGACTGGAACGGTATTTTGACTTCAGAGCAGCTATTAAACTTTTTATAGAAACTAGAAACTAGAAACTAGAAACTAGAAACGGAAGCCAATCCCCACTTCAAACCCTTTTTGCCACTCTTGGTAGTCGAGAGTGGCATGAAAATCGAGATGTTCACTCAATTGAACTCGGCTTGAAACCTCAGCGCCGATACCACTTTCTTGGCCTTCAGGCGCGTCATCATCAGTATAAGAGTGTAAAGTGCTCTTAACGGATAGGCGCGGGGAGACTTGATAGCTCAGGCCGCTCAAGAAGCCGCCCTCATTTTGCTTGGTTAAGCGAGTGCCGACATAGAGATCAACGTTGTCGAATAGACTATAGGCGTAGCCGCTATCAATGGTCCACGAATCAAAATTGTGCTGGTTACTTTCACTGGAAAGGAACATACGGTGCGGGGAGTCGTGCTGTTGGAAGGATAATTTAGGCAGATCGGATGCGATCACCGAGCAACTAAGCAAGGCTGATTATTTTTATCATTCATCACCCCAATCCGTCTGGTTAAATTCATCCATTCTTCACTGCAAAATAAATTAAAGCATAAAACTAACGAACTAGCGGTTAATTTTAACGTTTGCTTAGCAATTTTGATATCTGCGTACGGTTTTTAGTCAACTATCGCTCGATAAAATGAACTCATTGAACAAAACACAGGCAAAAAATAGAAAGTTTTCGTTGACTCACTGTTAGAAAACAGGGTAAATGTAAGATAAGTAAACACAAGATTCCAACAAGATAATATGTTTAATAACAGCCTAACAGTAATGACCACAACCATTATTATGACCAGCACAATACGCGTTGGGGCAGGCTGCTGAGCGAAATTTTTTCAAAAAAAGGC
>NZ_AFWF01000003.1 GCF_000222605.1 Vibrio ichthyoenteri ATCC 700023
AGAGAAGAAGAAGAAAGAACGAAAGAACGACGAGAACGACGAAGAGAAGAAGAAGAAGAAGAAGAAGAAGAAGAAGAAGAAGAAGAAGAAGAAGAAGAAGAAGAAGAAGAAGAAGAAGAAGCGTGCAATCGTCGAGAGTTGGGAGAGAACAGAAGATAAATGAAAAGCTAGCCACCAAGATAAAGATAAGCACGAAGATAGAGGAGTGGAGAGTGATACAGTGTAGAGCAGCGAAAGGCTGCTCTACCTTTTAGGGGGTAGTCGTGGACTAAGCGGCTTGCAGTTTTAATTCGCTGACCGCTACAGCAAGAGCGACGGTTGCGCCGACCATTGGATTGTTGCCCATGCCGATAAAGCCCATCATGGCAACGTGTGCTGGCACTGAAGAACTACCGGCAAATTGCGCATCAGCGTGCATGCGGCCCATGGTATCTGTCATACCATAAGAGGCTGGGCCAGCGGCAACGTTATCTGGGTGCAGAGTGCGACCCGTACCACCACCGGATGCGACCGAGAAATAGGCTAATCCCTCACGGTTACGCTCTGTTTTATAGATACCTGCGACAGGATGCTGAAAGCGGGTTGGGTTGGTTGAATTACCGGTAATGCTGACATCCACCTGCTCACGGTGCATGATCGCAACCCCTTCACGTACATCATCAGCGCCGTAGCATAAAATCTCACCGCGTGGACCTTGAGAAAAACGGCGACGTTCAACTTCGTTCAGCTCACCGGTTTGGTAGTCAAACTGAGTACGTACATAGGTAAAACCATTTATGCGTGAAATTAAATATGCGGCATCTTTGCCCAGACCATTAAGAATCACTTTAAGTGGTGATTGACGAGATTTATTGACGTTAAGAGCAATTTTAATCGCACCTTCTGCTGCGGCAAAAGATTCATGGCCTGCTAAAAATGCAAAGCATTGGCTCTGTTCATTGAGTAAGCGCGCGGCCAGTTCACCATGACCTATGCCGACTTGGCGCTGTTCCGCCACACTTCCAGATTTCGTCACTGCTTGCAAGCCTTCACCGATAATGAGCGCCGCCTGTTCAGCCGTTGATGCTTGGCGGTAGATCGCTAGTGCAGTGCCAAGAGCATAGGCTTCGGCTGCGCTTTCAAATGCGATAGGTTGGGTATCTAACACCAAGGCTTTGGCATCTATGCCGTGAGAGAGGCAATATTGCTGCGCTTCTTGCACCGAAGCTAATTGCATTTCGTTAAGTAATTGCGTCATTGCTGGGGTGTATTGAGTATTCATGTGCTTCTCCTCGAATTAAGCTTGGCGTGGGTTAATGGTGGTCACGGCTTCATCAAAACGGCCGTAAGTCCCCGTAGCCGCTAGCGCTGCTTTATCTGCGGCGATGCCTTCATTGATGGCTTTCATCATTTTGCCAAGATTGAGGTATTGGTAGCCAATTACTTCCCGATGGTCATCTAACGCCAATTGGGTCACATAGCCTTCCGCTAATTCCATATAGCGAACGCCTTTTGCTTTGGTTGCATAGCTGGTGCCGACTTGGCTGCGCTGAGTCTGGCCTAAATCTTCTAAAGCGGCACCGATGTCAAGCCCACCTTCGGAGAAGGCGGATTGGCTGCGGCCATAAACAAACTGAAGGAAAATTTCACGCATGGCGACATTGATCGCGTCACAAACTAAATCGGTATTGAGTGCTTCAAGGATGGTTTTACCGGTGAGGATCTCTGCTGCCATCGCGGCAGATTGAGTCATGCCTGAACAGCCGATAGTTTCAATCAGCGCCTCTTCAATAATGCCTTGTTTGACATTGAGAGTGAGCTTAGCTGCTCCTTGTTGCGGGGCACAGGCGCCTACGCCGTGGCTGAGGCCGGAAATAGCAATAACCTCTTTTGGATTGATCATTGCCCCTTCAATAGGGATTGGCGCAGAGGCGTGTAAATCACCACGCTGAATCGGACACATAGATTGGATTTCGTGAGAATATTGCATCGTGTTTTCCCAGTGTATGACATCCGGTCAGTCATCGAAATGTAAGCCAAAAGCTTATATCGAGCAGCCACAGTTGCGAATGTCGTTAAATATTATTGAGAAAACAGGTGGGGTTGGAAGAGAGTTAGCTTGCTCACTACAGAACTCGTTTAGGCACATTTGTGTTGTGTCTAATCCAACAGGCAGACCTGTTTTCGTTTCTGTAGGAGTCATCAGCTTAGTGCGGTTTTGATCGAAAGATCACGGTGGAACCCCATCACCGTGTGGGCATCATAACGCTGATAAAGTGTGATCTACAATTGGTTTTATAGACCAAGTTGCACTAAAAACCCACTGCGCTATAGGTAAATGACTATATAGGATCACACCGTGAAGGTTATGGTGACAATAAAAAAGCCCGATGCGATGCATCGGGCTTTTACTTGAGACTTTACTATTACTGATTGGCGCTGCGCTTTTCGCGCTTATGCTTTATTGGTCCAACCGATTACCCGTTGAGCGGGGGTAATAGTGAGCTAATTACTTAACTCAATTTGCCTTGCTGGCTAAATTACTTAGCTAGGTCAGCTGAGTGCTCAGATAGGAACGCTGCTACACCTTTAGGTGATGCGTCCATACCTGCTTTGCCTTCTTCCCATTGTGCTGGGCAAACTTCACCGTGCTTCTGGTGGAAGTTTAGTGCGTCAACCATACGTAGCATTTCGTCGATGTTACGGCCTAGAGGTAGGTCGTTCACAACTTGGTGACGTACAAGACCGTCTTCGTCGATTAGGAAAGAACCACGGAAAGCAACGCCAGCTTCTGGGTGCTCTACATCGTATGCTTTACAGATTTCGTGTTTAACGTCAGCAACTAGTGGGTACTTAACTTGACCGATACCGCCATCAGCGATAGCAGTGTTACGCCATGCGTTGTGAGAGAACTGAGAATCGATAGAAACACCGATAACTTCAACGCCTTTAGCTTGGAAATCAGCTAGACGGTTATCGAAAGCGATTAGCTCAGATGGGCAAACGAACGTGAAATCTAGTGGGTAGAAGAAAACAACCGCTTTCTTACCTTTAGTGAATTCTGCAAAGTTGAAGTTATCAACGATCTCACCGTTACCTAGAACAGCTGCTGCAGTAAAGTCAGGGGCTTGACGACCTACTAGTACCATTTTTTTGCTCCTAAAAATTTTGGTATGTTCCAAACCAATTGATTGATTTTGATTTGGTCCTTGTTTGTACGGGACAAACTATAGTACAGATTGTACTATTGAAAAAAGCGAATTAAATAGATTAAGTTAATCGAAAAAAGCGATAAAACTTTGATTCATTAACTTGGTCACTAGAAAGGTAACTGTTAGCGATAGAATTATGAATAAATGGCCCAGTCTCAAGCAATTACACTATTTAGTGACTCTTCACGAAACTCGCCACTTTAGTGATGCGGCGGAAAAATGTTTCGTCAGTCAGTCCACACTCAGTAAAGGTATCCAAAATCTTGAAGAGTTGATTGGCTGTCCTCTCTATGAAAAGAAAGACAAAAAAAGCCCGTTGGTTTTTACCCAAGCTGGAGAGTTAGTGGTGCAGCAAGGCCGTGACTTACTGGCTAAAGGTCAAGATTTGATTGAGCTAGGGCGAGTATGCCAAGGTGCTGAAATGGAAGGACAACTGCGTGTTGGTTGTATTCCTACTATTGCGCCTTTCTTACTGTGTAATCTCGTGCAGGAAGTTAACCAGCGTTTTCCTCGCCTCAATATGCTGTTACGTGAAGACACCACAACCAACCTATTGGCCGCATTACGTCACGGTGATTTGGATGTGTTGATTTTGGCATTACCGGTTGATATTGATGGTATGCACAGCCGCATTGTTGGCAGTGATCCTTTTCGTATGATTATCAGTCGCAATCAAGCTGAGACGATAAAAGTGCCAATTCATTACGATGACCTGCCGAATGAATTCGTTTTCTTGCTGGAACGCGAACATTGCTTGACTGAACATGCTGTGTCAGCTTGCCAATTGACGGCTAAAGAGAAGATAAACCCATTTTCTGCTACGAGTTTGCATACCCTTGTGCAGATGGTAGCAAACGGTCTGGGTACGACGTTTATTCCGCAAATGGCGATCGATCATGGTTTGATCGAGAATCAGAATTTGCTGGTGGTTGATCCCCCAGGGCAGCAAGCTCATCGTCATATTGGTCTGGTTTGGCGACCAAGTTCGTCACGTGTGAGTACTTTTAACCAATTAGCAGATGTTGTTTCTGAGCTACTATAGCGGTTGGTATTAGCCGACGTCCGGGCGATTAACTATATTAACGCGCTATTTATAGCGCGTTTTTTAGTATTTAATTCTGTTAGTGTGATTTGACTTGTGAAATTTTACAGAGAATTATTTTTGAAGCTTTCATTAAATAGTGAAATTGCACACTGTTAATTTCACAAAACCCATTCCGTTCACTGTTTAAATCCCTTTCTTTACTCTTATTTAAGCCATTGTTTATAAATAACAAAGTTACCTATTTAATAATTCAAACGTCTGTTTGAATTGATTTTACATCTTCATTTTCACTGTAAATTAATTACGTAACTACATACATCTTGTGGTCTTAATTCAATGAGTTAAAGCTAACCGAATAAAACTTCAAACTTCCTATTTGGGGTTTTGCTGAGCCTAGCTGTCATGTAAGTTAAATAAAGGTTTTGTAAGACCTATGTCTAGATTGTTAACGTGCAAAAAGTATTGAAAAGTAATATCAAACGACACGCTAAAGACATAATGAACATCGGAAGTGATAAATAAAAATGTAGTCTGATAATTACAAATGAAAGTAACGCGTTGTCCGCTTTGCTCTCAAGATTTAAAGGAAGAAATCATGCTTGCTCAAATGCCTGAACAGACAAAATCCGTATTGGAAGCCCAAGAGTTTTTATCTCAACTCGCCACTAACGGAGAGGTTAACTCGCAGCATCAAGCGATTTACCCTCAAGCAGCGCAAACCTTTCTCGCGCTACTGTGCCATCAGTTTGCTGGTCGTATTGATAGCTTGCTTGAAGCCAGAGAGCATCAACAAGCGCGAATCGATAGCGGTGAACTGCCTGATTTTCTGCCAGAGACACAAGACATTCGAGAAGGGAGTTGGAAAATTCTCGGTATTCCGGGTGATTTACAAGATCGTCGGGTTGAAATTACCGGTCCAACGGATCGCAAAATGGTGATTAACGCGTTAAATGCCAATGTAAAAGTGTTTATGGCCGACTTTGAAGATTCTATGTCTCCGGCATGGGGAAAAGTGTTGGATGGTCAAATTAATCTGCGTGATGCCAATTTAGGTTCGATTAGTTATACCAATGAAAACAATGGCAAGCAGTATGATTTACAGCCCGATCCTGCGGTGTTGATTTGTCGCGTTCGTGGCTTACACCTTAAAGAAAAACACGTCACTTTTAATGACAAAATCATTCCCGGCGCGTTGTTTGATTTTGCACTCTATTTTTACAACAACTACCAAACCTTATTGAAAAAAGGCAGTGGTCCTTATTTCTATCTGCCTAAATTGCAATCGCATCATGAGGCGAAATGGTGGAGCGATGTGTTCCATTTTACCGAGGCGTACTTTGGTTTACATACCGGCACGATTAAAGCGACGGTGTTAATTGAAACCTTACCCGCTGTCTTTGAGATGGATGAAATACTCTTTGCACTGAAAGAGCATATCGTTGGCCTCAATTGTGGTCGCTGGGACTATATCTTTAGCTACATTAAGACATTGAAGAATCACCCTGATCGAGTGTTACCCGATCGACAAGTCGTGACAATGGAAAAGCCATTTCTCAACGCTTATTCGCGTCTTTTGGTGCGAACCTGTCACAAACGCGGCGCTTTTGCTATGGGTGGAATGGCTGCCTTCATCCCAGCAAAAGATCCGGGGCAAAACCAGCAAGTGCTCGACAAAATTTATAACGATAAATCGTTAGAAGCAAACAACGGGCACGATGGGACTTGGGTGGCTCACCCTGGCCTAGCGGATACGGCCATGGACGTATTTAGCCAGGTGCTGGGAGAGCGCAACAACCAATTGGATATTAGCCGTGTGGATGATGCCCCCATCACTGCCGAGCAGTTACTGGCTCCCTGTGATGGCGTGAGAAGCGAGCAGGGCATGCGTCACAACATTCGCGTGGCTTTGCAATACATTGAAGCGTGGATCTCGGGCAATGGTTGTGTACCGATCTATGGCTTGATGGAAGACGCTGCCACCGCAGAAATTTCTCGCGCTTCAATATGGCAATGGATTCAACATGGCAAAGATCTTGATAATGGCCAAGTGGTGACTAAAGCACTATTTGAACAATATCTTAGTGAAGAAATCGAGGTGGTAAAACAAGAAGTGGGTGACGCGAGATATCAAGCGGGGCGCTTTACTGAGGCGGCGCAACTGATGGCGAAACTCACCACCAGTGATGAATTAACCAATTTCTTAACCATTCCCGGTTATGACTATCTTGACTAGACATGGGTGATGGAGCAGAGCAAAAAATCAGTAATAGAAACAAATAAGCATTAGAAACAATCTAAAAACGTGAAGGAATACTGGTGGAGCAGGATGTACCACTAGCCAAAGATAATAGCGCACAGCGCACTAAATGAGGGATAGAACAATGACATTGACTCGACGCCAACAAATCGAAGCGCTTGAACAAGATTGGGCAAGTAATCCACGCTGGAAGCAGGTTAAACGTCCTTACTCGGCAGAAGAGGTTGTGAATCTACGTGGCTCAATGGTACCGGAAAATACGATTGCTCAACGTGGGGCAGATAAACTGTGGTCGCTGGTCAACGGAGATGCGAAAAAAGGCTATGTAAACTGTCTTGGGGCGCTTACGGGTGGGCAAGCTGTACAGCAAGCAAAAGCAGGTATTGAAGCGATTTATCTGTCCGGCTGGCAAGTGGCGGCGGACAACAACACTGCATCAACGATGTATCCTGATCAGTCACTCTACCCAGTAGACTCGGTGCCATCGGTAGTGAAGCGAATTAACAACTCTTTCCGTCGTGCAGACCAAATTCAGTGGACTAATGGTAAGAGCCCGGAAGATGAGGGTGGCCTTGATTACTTCTTGCCTATCGTTGCAGATGCAGAAGCGGGCTTTGGCGGTGTGTTGAATGCTTATGAGCTGATGAAATCGATGATTGAAGCTGGCGCTGCTGGCGTGCATTTTGAAGATCAATTAGCGTCAGTGAAGAAATGTGGTCATATGGGCGGTAAAGTCCTAGTGCCGACGCAAGAAGCGGTGCAGAAGTTAGTGGCGGCTCGTTTGGCGGCGGATGTGGCGGGCACAACCACGCTGGTTATTGCGCGTACCGATGCCAATGCGGCGGATCTACTGACGTCCGATTGTGACCCATACGATAAAGATTTTATTGAAGGTGAACGCACCGCGGAAGGTTTCTATCGTGTTCGCGCAGGTATTGACCAAGCGATTTCTCGTGGTCTGGCTTATGCCCCATACGCCGACCTGATTTGGTGTGAAACCGCCAAGCCATGTCTTGAAGAAGCACGCAAATTTGCCGAAGTAATTCATGCCGAATACCCAGATCAATTGTTGGCTTATAACTGTTCGCCATCGTTTAACTGGGAGAAAAACCTCGATTCAGAAACCATCGCCAAGTTTCAGCAAGCGCTGTCTGACATGGGGTACAAATATCAATTTATTACGTTGGCAGGTATCCATAACATGTGGTTCAACATGTTTGAACTGGCACATGCTTATGCTCAAGGTGAAGGCATGCGTCACTATGTGGAGAAAGTTCAGCGACCAGAATTCGAAGCAGCTGACAAAGGGTACACCTTTGTGGCGCACCAGCAAGAAGTGGGTACTGGCTACTTCGATAAGATGACTAACACCATTCAAGGTGGTAACTCATCGGTAACGGCCTTGACCGGATCGACGGAAGAAGATCAGTTTTAAGCCGTATTAGCGTTAAAGCTTTAACCTTGGTCATTACTCCAGATATGCACTTAGGATCATTGAAGCTTTAATCGCTATAGCCTGCCATTTAGCCCTCTGCGAAAGGCTATTTGGTAGGTGAATGTTCCTTACATAGAAACACCCCCTAGTAACAACGTAAGTCGTTAAACAGTAATCGCTATGACTAAATTAGCAACCACTGAAGTAACCACTTAGGCATGAATTTGTTAAACATAGATTTTTGATGTTCTTTGAGCGGCGCGGGTCGCTCTTTTTTTTTCATCTGTTGTTACGCGTAATTATTCCTCGATCTCTTCCGGCTCAGCTTCTTCTTGCAACTCCAGTAAGTTAATTGCAATACCGACAAAATCACTGTCAGTAATAATACCGACTAAATGGCCTTTTTCGACAACCGGTAGGCAGCCTACTTTATGCTTTTGCATATAAATGGCGGTTTCTTTTAACCCCGCTTTCGGTGTGACAGTCATGACGTTGGTACGCATGATTTCATACAACGGTGTGCTCAGAGTGAAGGATTGATTTTCTGGTATTTCTTGTAGGCTAGACTCTTGTGCCGCGAGTAAATCACGTTGCGAAATAATGCCTAGCAAACGACGTTCTGCATCCACAACCGGAACATGGCGAATATCCAATGCTTCCATAATGTGTTTAGCATCTAGTAATTGATGAGAGCGTAATAAGGTGTGTGGGCTACGAGTCATCATGTCTTCGACTTTTATCATAGTGGCCTCCTAATTGATCTACGCCGAGGGTGAGCGTAAAGGTATCTCTTGTTACTGTTACTATAGGAATAAATGGCAAATGTTTTTGGGAGCGGGCACCGTTTTCCTATTAAAATATCCACTTTAATAGTAAGGAAATTTGTACAGTGCTATTACGTTCAATTGGTCGGTGAATAATATGGGCTTAATCTTCCAAGCAACTTATCGATTAGAACGTTATCTTTGGGCAAAAAAACACCCATCATAGGATGGGTGTTTGTTACATCATCGTCTGCAGCAATGCCCAGCCAATGAGTTTACAACTTGAAAAATCCAAGCAGTTCTTTTTGTTGAGCGGCGAGGTGCGAGAGTTCTTCGCTTGCCTTTTGGCTTTCTTGGACACCTAACACATTTTGATTGACGATCTCAAACGCAATGCTGACGTTTTCCGAGATATCTTGGGTGACACAAGATTGCTCTTCAGATGCAGTTGCGACGTGGGTATTCATATCTGAAATTTGCTTCACTGATTGGGCTATCGCGACAAACGAATCACCTAATTGAACACTGATTGCCCGTGAGTCTTCGACCAACGCCATGTTGGTGCTCATGAATTTATTGGCCTGCTCAGCTTGGGTTTGTAGGCGCGAGATGATCTCTTGGATGTCTACTGTTGATTGTTGCGTTTTAGCCGCCAAAGAACGAACTTCATCCGCCACAACCGCAAAGCCTCGCCCTTGCTCACCAGCTCGAGCGGCTTCAATCGCCGCGTTAAGTGCCAGTAGGTTGGTTTGTTCAGAAATTGTATTAATCACTTCCACTACAGTGCCAATTTCAATTGAGTAATCGCGTAGCTGGTTAACAATGCTGGTGGTTTCTTCAATCGAATGTTCCACTTTACGCGATACTTCGTCAGATGAACGCAGGGCGGCTTGGCCACTTTGGACGTTATCTGTTGCCCCTGATGCTGCGTGTTCTGCTGAGGCTGCGTTGTGGCTTACTTCTGATGAAGTACTTGATAGTTCGTTGATCGCCGTGGCGATTTGTTCAACTTGGCTTAGCTCTTGTTGCGCATTGGCTTCGGTTTGGGTCATGACCGCGGCAAGTTCAACCGATGCGGAAGAGACGCTGTCTGATATCGAATGGAAACCATCGATAATACGACGTAGCTCTCTACGCATTTCGATAATATTGGCGTAAATGCCGCTCTCATTACCTGTAGTCGTGATGTGGCTAGAGAGATCGCCTTGAGATACATCTTGTACCAATTGTTGAATTTCAGTGGGTTCGCCACCGACCACGCGGTTAATATTACGGTAGATAAAGTAGGCGACTGTAAGCGCGATTAAGGTTGAAAGCGCGGCTAACCAAAGAGTAATGGTTTCGGCGCTGGCAAGTGATGCAACCATATTTGGGCCAACGCTATCTTGTTCTTTCTTGGTTGCCAGTTTGATGTTTTCTACTGAGTGCGCTGATTGAGCGCCAAGCGTGTTGAGTTGCTTCTCTACGATTTGGTTGCGTTGATTAATGGTCGTCACTATTTTGGCAAAGGCGCCGGTATAGTCGTTGAAGGCTTGTTGGTACTGTTTGAATTGCGTTTGCTGTTGCGAAGAGTGTAAGTAGCGTTGAACTGCGTGTTGACGATTTTCAATCGTGGCAAACTGTTGGTTGGCAAAGTCGGCATCTTGTGCGCTGTTATTGATCAGGAATTTTGCTGCGTATAGGCGAGCCATCAAAACGCTCTCTTGCAGTTCGCTCGCATAGCGGGCGAGGTCATTTTCACCGTTTTGATGAGCAGTTTCGATCATCTGCTTCAACTCATTGCGCATTGCGAGGCCGCTGGGATCGAGCGTGTTGTTGACTAAGCTGTTGCGCTGTTGGATGAGTGTCACGACACGGTTAAATTGATCTTGATACTGCTGCACTTGAGACTGAATCGCGTTGAATTCGCTGATGTGAGCATTTTGCAATTTTAGGCGTGTGGTTTGATCGATTAAGCTGAGCGTTGATTGCACGCGTTGCTGAAATTGTTTCAAGCTGTTGCTGTCTTGATCTTTGATGTATGTGTCTACGGCAAGGCGGGCTTCAAGTAAATTGGCTTGGATTCGACCACTGTTGACGCTGGCCAATGCGAGATTACGGTAAGTGCCAAATCCTTCGCTCGTATCACTAAAGCGATAAAGTGAGAGAGATGAGGTAATGAGAAGCAAAAGGATAATGCTTCCAAATCCGTATGTGAGTTGCTGCTTTAAGGTCATTTTTACCACCAATTTAAATCTTTGACTGCAAGTATTAAATGTTGTTCTCATTGCTACTTTTATGATTTGAGAAACATTTTGTTACATTCGTCGCTAAAGCGCCATCTATTCGATAAATTAATCACTTAGACATTGGCGTTACGTGTCCACAAATCTTTACTGAACGGGTGGGATTGCAACATCTCTCCTTGCTATTAAACCTTCTCCGCATATACTAGTCGGCTGCGAAAAAACCTTCGCAACATCTCCTTGTTCAACCGATTAAGACAAAGCACATGCAAGTATCTGATTTCCATTTTGACCTTCCTGATGAACTGATTGCCCGCTACCCTCAACCGGAGCGTACTTCTAGCCGTTTGCTGCAAATGAATGGCAATAGTGGCGAGCTCGTCGATGGTATCTTTACCGATGTGCTAGGCCATATTGAAGCCGGTGACTTAGTCGTATTCAACAATACTCGAGTGATCCCAGCACGTATGTTTGGCCGCAAAGCATCAGGCGGTAAACTGGAAGTGTTAGTGGAGCGCATGCTGGATACCAAAAGCATCCTTGCCCATGTTCGCTGTTCCAAATCACCAAAACCGGGCACGGTGATTTTATTAGGTGAAAACGATGAGTTTTCAGCGGAAATGGTCGCGCGTCATGACGCCTTATTTGAGCTGAAATTTAATTCAGACCAAACGGTGTTAGAAATCCTTGAGCAAATCGGTCATATGCCTTTGCCGCCTTATATCGATCGTCCTGACGAAGATGCGGATAAAGAGCGCTATCAAACGGTGTATAACCAAAAGCCGGGTGCCGTAGCTGCCCCGACTGCGGGTTTGCACTTTGATGAAGTATTGCTAGAAAAAATCAAAGCCAAAGGCGCTGAACTTGCTTACGTCACTCTGCATGTGGGCGCGGGCACATTCCAGCCAGTGAAAGTGGACAACATCCACGATCACCATATGCACGCAGAATACGTCGAAGTAACTCAAGAAGTGGTGGATGCAATCAATGCAACCAAAGCACGTGGTGGTCGAGTGATTGCCGTGGGTACCACATCAGTACGTTCACTAGAAAGTGCTGCGCAAGATGCGCTGAAAAACGGTACCGATTTGGTACCATTCTTTGGTGATACAGAAATTTTCATCTTCCCTGGTTATGAATATCAGTTAGTGGATTGTTTGATCACCAACTTCCACTTACCAGAGTCGACTTTGATTATGTTGGTGAGCGCATTTGCCGGTTATGAAAATACCATGAATGCCTATCAGCATGCGGTAGACAATCATTATCGCTTCTTTAGCTATGGTGATTCGATGTTTATCGAGAAGAAAACGGTATAAATTACGTTGAGAGATTCCTGAACTCTCGTGCCTCAATTCAGGAATGACAAATTTTTGTTTCAAAAGCTAACAATGTCATTCCTTAGAGTGTGGGACGAATGAGTAAGGAATCTCTTATTTTCAGCGATGGGCTGGAAACAATTTACGAGTGCTAGCAGTACGCTAGGAAGCAGACCAGAAGGCTGGATTGCATCTCGCATGGAAGGCGACCGCTCCCTTAATGGGGATTACCCCGAACATCTTGTCAGACTGTTTCTCTGACATTGGAGGCTTCGTGAAGTTAAAATTTGATCTTAAGAAAAAAGATGGCGTAGCACGTCGTGGTCAGTTGACCTTTGAACGTGGTACGGTACAAACCCCAGCATTTATGCCAGTCGGTACTTACGGTACTGTTAAAGGTATGACGCCGGAAGAAGTAAAAGAGACCGGCGCAGAAATTCTGCTAGGCAACACTTTCCACCTATGGCTACGCCCTGGTCAAGAAGTGATGAAAATGCACGGTGACTTGCACGATTTTATGAACTGGCAAGGTCCTATCTTGACCGATTCAGGCGGTTTCCAAGTATTCAGCCTAGGCAAGATGCGTAAAATCACTGAAGAGGGTGTGCACTTCCGCAGCCCGGTAAACGGTGACAAGATTTTCATGGACGCAGAAAAGTCGATGGAAATCCAAAAAGATTTAGGTTCAGACATCGTGATGATCTTTGACGAGTGTACGCCATACCCAGCGACACACGATGAAGCGAAAAAATCGATGGAAATGTCGCTACGTTGGGCACAACGTTCACGTGACCATTTCGACAAGCTCGAAAACCCGAACAGCCTATTTGGTATTGTTCAAGGTGGCGTGTACGAAGATCTGCGTGATGTGTCGGTAAAAGGTCTAACTGAAATTGGTTACGACGGCTATGCGGTTGGTGGTCTAGCAGTAGGCGAACCAAAAGAAGACATGCACCGTATTCTTGAACACACCTGCCCACAACTTCCTGAAGACAAACCTCGTTACTTAATGGGTGTTGGCAAACCGGAAGATTTAGTAGAAGGTGTACGCCGTGGTATCGATATGTTCGACTGTGTAATGCCAACGCGTAACGCACGAAATGGTCACCTATTTGTGACTGGTGGTGTGATCAAGATCCGTAATGCGACACATAAAACAGATACAACACCATTAGATCCACAGTGTGACTGTTACACTTGTAAGAACTACTCAAAGGTGTACTTACACCACCTAGATCGTTGTAATGAAATTCTGGGTGCACGTTTGAATACGATCCATAACTTACGTTACTACCAACGTCTGATGGAAAGCATTCGTACCGCGATTGACGAAGATCGCTTCGACCAGTTTGTTGAAGAGTTTTATGCTCGTCGCAATCGTGAAGTACCGCCGATTGGCAAACAGTAATCAATTCAAGCCTTAGGATATAATCCTGAGGCTTTTATTAATGGCGACATCTCCGGACTCAAACGGCGTGTCAGCCTAACAAATGAGCAAAAGCTCACTATTTTTGAGAGTACGATCTCTATTACAGAGTCACACGCTTGAATATATAAGGCCTTAGCCCAATTTGTTGGATAATCAAAAAAAATAATAGAGGATATTTTCATGTTTATTTCTCAAGCTCATGCAGCTACTGAAGGCGCACCTGGTGGCGGTTTTGAAATGATTATCATGCTTGCGATGTTCGCGGTGATCTTTTACTTCATGATCTACCGTCCACAATCTAAGCGTGTTAAAGAGCACAAGAACCTTATGTCTTCAATGGGCAAAGGTGATGAAGTTCTAACTAGCGGTGGCCTAGTGGGTAAAATCACTAAAATCTCTGAAGACAACGATTTCATCACAATCGAGCTTAACGCGAATAACGAAGTTGTTATCAAGAAAGACTTCGTTTCAGCAGTGCTACCAAAAGGTACACTGAAATCTCTATAGACAGCTAAAGGATCCTCGCTGTGCTAAACCGTTATCCGTTATGGAAGTACCTGTTGGTGATGTGTACTATCGCTATCGCGGCATTGTATGCGCTTCCTAATATCTACGGTGAAGATCCGGCAATTCAAGTTACAGGGGCGCGCGGCGCCTCTGTAGATATGGCAACGCTGGATTCTGTCACTCAAGCTCTCGATAAGCAGAGCCTCTCCTTTAAATCCATTGCTCTAGAGAATGGATCGATTCTTGTTCGCTTCAATGACACCGATACTCAAATTAGTGCGCGTGATGTGATCAGTGAAGGCCTCGATAAAGATAAAATTGTTGCACTAAACCTTGCACCAGCGACCCCGAGTTGGTTAGAAGCTATTGGCGCTTCTCCAATGAAATTAGGTCTCGATTTGCGTGGTGGTGTTCACTTCTTAATGGAAGTGGATATGGATGCCGCAATGGAAAAACTAGTCGGACAACAGGAAGATGGCTTCCGCAGTGAACTGCGTGAAGAGAAAATCCGTTACCGTGCTATTCGTACCTCGGGCAAAGATGCAGTAGAAGTATTGCTGCGCAATGAAGAGCAGCTTGCCGATGCAAAACGCATCCTAGAGAAAAACCACCCAGACATGGTATTTACTGAGTCTGAAGGCAATGGTCGTTACGCTTTAATTGCTACTTTTACTGAGCAACGTTTACAAGAGATCCGTAACTACGCCGTTGAACAAAACATCACTATTCTACGTAACCGTGTTAACGAACTTGGCGTAGCGGAACCTTTGGTTCAGCGTCAAGGTGCTAGCCGTATCGTAGTTGAACTTCCTGGTGTTCAAGATACCGCGCGCGCAAAAGAAATTTTGGGTGCAACGGCAACACTTGAGTTCCGTGAAGTGGATTCGAAAGCTGATCTTGCAGCTGCGGCCAGTGGTCGTGCGCCTGCGGGTAGTGAAATTAAATTCGATCCTGATGGCCGTCCTGTTGTTTTGAAAAAACGTATTATCCTTGGTGGAGCAAGCATTACCGATGCCAGCTCTAGCGTTGATGAATACGGTCGCCCGCAAGTTAACATCACACTAGACAGTGAAGGTGGTAACAAAATGGCGGCGTTCTCTAAAAAGAACATTGGTCAACTTATGGCGACAGTATTCACTGAATACAAAGACAGTGGCCGTAAGACTGCGGAAGGCAAAGTTATTTTGTCTAAGCATGAAGAAGTGATCAACCAAGCAACGATTCAATCGGCGCTGGGTCGTAACTTCCGCATTACAGGTATTGATTCAGCTGCTGAAGCTCAAAACTTGGCGCTATTGCTGCGTGCTGGTGCTCTGATTGCGCCAATTTCAATTGTTGAAGAGCGCACCATCGGTCCATCTATGGGTCAACAGAATATCGATATGGGTATCCAAGCGTGTATTTGGGGTATGGTGGCAGTAATGCTGTTTACTTTGCTCTACTACCGTAAGTTTGGTCTTATCGCCAACATGGCGTTGATGGCTAACTTGGTACTTATCATTGGTATCATGTCGATGATCCCAGGTGCGACGATGACCTTACCAGGTATCGCCGGTATCGTCCTAACAGTCGGTATGGCGGTTGATGCCAACGTGCTGATCTTTGAGCGTATCCGTGAAGAGCTGCGTGATGGTCGTTCACCACAACAAGCTATTCACCAAGGCTACGCCAACGCATTCAGTACCATTGCCGATGCGAACATCACCACCTTGATGACAGCGATTATTTTGTTTGCGGTCGGTACGGGCGCAGTGAAAGGTTTCGCGGTTACGTTATCTATCGGTATCTTGACGTCAATGTTCACCGCCATCATAGGCACACGTTGTGTGGTTAACCTATTGTACGGTGGTAAGCGCGTCGATAAATTGTCGATCTAAGGCTAGGAATTACTATGTTTCAAATTCTAAAAGCAGAAAGTACGATCGACTTTTTACGTTGGTCAAAGTTTGCCGTTGTGTTCTCGCTTTTGATGATTGGTGCATCAATCTTCACGCTATCAACTAAGTCGTTGAACTGGGGCCTTGATTTTACCGGCGGTACGTTAATTGAAGTGGGCTTTGAACAACCGGCTCACCTTGAAAGTATTCGTACTGCGCTGGAAAACGAAGGTTTTGGTGATGCAATCGTACAGAACTTTGGTAGTGCTCGTGAAGTGATGGTGCGTCTAAGCCCACGTGAGAATATCTCAGGTGAAACGCTAGGCAACCAGATCATTGCAGCAATCAAAGAAGGTACTGGTGAAGCGGTTGAGATGCGTCGTATCGAGTTCGTTGGTCCTAATGTGGGTGACGAGCTAACAGAAGCGGGTGGCTTGGCTATTTTAGTCTCGCTATTGTGTATTCTAGCTTACGTATCGATGCGTTTTGAATGGCGTCTTGCAGCAGGTGCAGTATTAGCACTTGCGCACGATATCATCATTACTTTGGGTATCTTCTCTTTCTTGCAGATTGAGGTGGACTTGACCATCGTGGCGGCATTGCTAACGGTTGTTGGTTACTCGCTCAACGATACCATTGTTGTATTTGACCGGATTCGTGAAAACTTCCGTCGCATGCGCAAAGGTGGTCCAGCTGAGATTATCAACAGTTCGATTACTCAAACATTGAGCCGTACCTTAATTACTTCCGGTACGACTTTGTTTGTAGTTATTGCTTTGTTTACGCAAGGTGGCGCAATGATCCATGGCTTTGCCACTGCATTGCTACTTGGTATCACTGTTGGTACTTACTCATCAATCTATGTGGCTTCGGCATTAGCATGGAAACTGGGTATTACTAAAGAACACCTTATGCCTCCACAGGTTGAAAAAGAAGGCGCTGAGTTCGACGAAATGCCGTAACTCAAGGTTAAATTTTCCTGATGGAATGAAAAAAGCCGCTGATTTCAGCGGCTTTTTTATTGCTCTGCGAGTCTCGTTTTAGTTTGTATGTGCCCTTTGTACAACAAACTAGTATCATAAATAAAAACCATAACTAGGAAGCAAAACATGCCTCATTTACGTTTTCGTGCTGTTGAACCTCAAACCGTACAGACTTTATCAAAATCTCTGATTGATGAACTTCAACCACACATGAATTGTCCGCGTGAAGACTTCACCTTTGAGTACATTTACACTACTTTTTATCATGAAGGTGAGGTTAGTCCTGCTTACCCATTTGTTGAAGTGCTGTGGTTTGATCGTGGCCAAGAAACCCAAGATGCGGTAGCAAAAATCGTGACTGATCAAGTACGTGGAATAGCGGGTGAAGACATTAATGTCGCGGTTATTTTCACTGCATTGAATGCAAGCGGTTACTACGATAATGGCCAGCACTACTAACAATATGATGAAATAACGCGACTCAAAGCAATGAATCGCGTCAGCACAAAAGGAAGGATTCGATGAAAGCGATTAGGCTAGGATTGGTTGCAAGTATACTGTCGCTTTCGCTATTTTCTCCACTGCAAGCTTCACCATGGGAATCGCTTGCTCTTCCTAATCGTCTCTCACCTGAGTCGATTGGCAGCTACGCGAATGGCTGCTTATTTGGCGCTCAGGCTTTACCTCTTAATGGCCAAGGCTACCAAGTGCTACGTAGCCAAAATAAGCGCTACTATGCCCATCCAGACACCATCAATTTTGTTACTCAACTTGGTCAGCAAGCTCGTAATGATCTGCGCACTCATCTGTTGATTGGTGACATGTCACTGCCGCAAGGTGGTCGTTTTTCTTCGGGCCATTCTAGTCATCAGACAGGACTAGACATTGATATTTGGTTCCGGCTAGCAGACACCAAATTGTCACTCAATGCACTTAAGTTGCCTAAGCCGCATAGTTTGGTTGATATGCCGGCGTATAAGTTGATTGATAAAAATTGGGATAATCGCCATTTTCGTTTAGTCAAAATGGCGGCGCAAGATGAGCAAGTCGCGCGCATTTTTGTTCATCCCGTGATCAAAGAAAAGCTTTGCAGTACCGAAGGGGGAGACCGCGATTGGCTGCGTAAAGTTCGCCCATGGTGGGGGCACAATTATCACATGCATGTTCGACTAAAATGCCCAAGTGGCGATACTCATTGTGTTAATCAAGCTCCGCCGCCCGCGGGGGATGGCTGTGGTAAAGAAGTGGCTAGTTGGCAGCCGAAACATAATGTAAAGAGCCTACGTCCAGAGACGAAACCGGCAGCGCAACCGAAGCCGAAAGTGGTTAAAACAAAACCCAAAACAAAAAAAATCATGCCGCAACAATGTCAGCAAATCGTACGCAACCTCAAATGATGTGTGGGTTGAACGGTAGTATTTAATTCTGTTATTAATAGTTTTGACATTTATATAGTGGAGAAACTGGCTATCCTCGCCTAGATTTAAATGGACTGTTCTTTTGATATGTATCTTGATGCGCTTGCTGTAGGTTCCGGCAGTAAGAATAATTATGAAAAGTTGGTTTTAAATACACTTAAATTATAAATAGGATGCTCGGCTTACTTCCTATTGAAACAAAGCAAGGACACTCCCATGACTATGGTATGTGCAAAAGATTTTGCCGAGTGGCTAAAGCTGAGATTTGGCAGTGCTACACAGTCAGTAACCATTTCACGTGAAGAAGTGAATCACCTTACTGGCAGGCAGAGATTGGACCCTAATTTCGTGCATGATGTGCACTATGAGCTGATGCCACATGGATTAGCATTTGTTACCGATACGCTGCGAGAAACCTTTTTCCTTATCCCTATTGGCAAATCGGTAAATTGGCGTGACCAACTTGATTTTAATTATGAGAAAGAGCTGTATTGCAATATCTTCCCCATTATCAAGTCCGGTTAGGGACCGCGGTATGGTTCAAGGCATATGAAAAAGGCTCATCAATGATGAGCCTTTTTACTTGGATGAGATTGGTGCGACAAAGTAACGTGTTACTTACGCCATACCTTGAATGATAACGAACTTTTCAAGCAGCTCTTCATCACTCTCAATGTGGTTTGGATCGGTGATAATACATTTTGTAATGGGACATACGGACTGGCAGGTCGGTTTGTCGTAATGACCTTTACACTCAGTACATAGGTTCGGGTCAATCTCAAAGATTGAGTCACCCATGCTGATTGCGCCATTTGGGCATTCAGGGTCACACATATCACAGTTAATGCATTTATCGGTAATTAGCAGCGCCATTCATTTCTACCAAGTAGTGGTTACTTACCCGTTGGGTTACGAGTATCTTGACCATCGTTTAGGTTACGCATTAGTAGGCCGTATTCTAGATCCATGTCTTGTGGAACAGGGATAAAGACAAAGTGGCCATTACCTTTCGCATCATCAATGACTTCTGATTTACGGTTTTCCATCGCTTCAAGGGTGAAGTTAACGTTACCTTTTGGCGTCATTAGCTCTAAGCTATCGCCAACGATGAATTTGTTCTTCACTTCAACTTCAGCTAGATCGCCGCGACGTTTACCAGTGAATTCACCAACAAATTGTTGCGCGTCTGATACTGAGTAACCGTAGTCGTAGTTCTGGTAGCTATCGTGAGTATGACGACGTAGGAAGCCTTCGGTATAACCACGGTGCGCTAGGCTTTCTAGCGTTCCCATTAGGCTTTCATCGAATGGTTTGCCTGCCACTGCATCATCAATCGCTTTACGGTAAACCTGAGCAGTACGAGCACAGTAGTAGAACGATTTGGTACGACCTTCGATTTTCAGTGAGTGCACACCCATTTGCGTCAAACGCTCAACGTGTTGGATAGCACGTAGATCTTTTGAGTTCATGATGTAAGTGCCGTGCTCATCTTCGAACGCCGCCATTTTTTCTTCTGGACGGTGGCTTTCTGAAAGCAGAACCACGTCATCGATAGGCTTACCGCGACCGATGGTTGTCTCAGGACGCTCGTCAGCAACTTCGATTGCTTGCGCTGCTGCTGGATCGAATTTTTCTACGATTTGGCCAGAGTCGTTCTCTTTGCCTTCTTCTACTTTGTATTCCCAACGACATGCGTTAGTACAAGTGCCTTGGTTAGGGTCACGTTTGTTGATGTAACCAGACAGTAGACAGCGACCAGAGTACGCCATGCAAAGCGCACCGTGAACGAACACTTCAAGTTCAGTCTCAGGACAGTGTTCACGGATTTCTTCAATTTCTTCTAGAGAAAGCTCGCGAGAAACGATGACACGTTCAACGCCGTAGGCTGCCCAGAATTTTACTGTAGCCCAGTTTACCGCGTTCGCTTGAACTGACAGGTGAATAGCCATATCTGGGAATGCTTCACGCACCATCATGATCAGACCAGGGTCAGACATGATTAATGCATCAGGGCCCATTTCAACCACAGGTTTAAGATCGCGAATGAAGGTTTTTAGTTTCGAGTTGTGCGGTTGGATGTTGCACACCACGTAAAGCTTTTTGCCAAGGGCATGCGCTTCGTTGATACCGATTTGTAGGTTCTCGTGGTTAAACTCGTTGTTACGTACGCGAAGGCTGTAACGTGGTTGACCTGCGTAAACTGCATCAGCGCCGTAGGCGAATGCATAACGCATGTTCTTTAGGCTGCCCGCTGGTGACAGTAGTTCTGGTACAAATGCTTTCTTAGTCGTCATTGCTCAATTCTCTTATATCTGATCTCAAGTCAGGCCAATTCCACCTGATGGAATAGGGGCGCAAATTTTACGCCAAAATGTGATGAGTGACTAGGAAAAACTGGGATTTGGCCGGGAATAAAAAAGCCCTCCGAAGAGGGCTAGTCGCGATTTTTTAAGCGTTTGGATGAGGCAGGCCGCCCAACGCATCGTATAAATTCGGCAAAAATGCGCTTAGTTCACCACACATTAGAGAGAAGTCAGCATCAAAGCGTGCTGCTTGATCTTCGCGTGGGATATCTTCGTTTTGATCTTTCAACTCATCAGAGAATTTTAGACGTTTAATGCTGCCATCTTCCGCCAAGAGGAACTCAATACGATCTTGCCAGTTCACCGCAAGCTTGGTCACCATCTTGTCTGCTTCAATGTGACTGCGAATTTCGTCGGCAGTTAATTCTTGCTTCTTACAACGGATTACGCCGCCTTCTTCTAGAACTGATTTTAATTCCGCTTCATCAAGCATAGAGAAGCCCGCAGGCGTGTTGCCGGTCTTAACCCACTCAGTCAACGTAGTCTCAACAGAGTTTTCAGGGATAGCTGGAACAACCGGTAGACTGCCCATGGTTTTACGCAATAACGCTAAGACATCTTCTGCTTTTTTGTAGCTGCTCGCGTCAACAAGGATGAAGCCTTGCTTTGGCAGAATGAGAACGAAGGTATAGTTGCTGCGGCTGAAAGCTCGCGGCAATAGATCCATAATGATGTCGTCTTTTAGGTTGTCCTTTTCTTTCTTTTTCAAAGGACGGCCTTCTTGTGCTTCAAGCGTGTCTACTTTGGCATTCAATGAGTCTTTGATCACTGATGCTGGTAGCATTTTTTCTTCTTTTTTCGCACAAATCAGAATGCGGTCTTCTGACACGTGAGTCATCATGTCACCATGGCGACCCATCGCTGAAACCCAGCCAAATTTTTGCTTATCCTGACTACCACATGGGGTAAAACGGAACTCGGCCAGTTGTTGTTCTAGTTGATCTGCTTTGAAGTCGATTTCACGGTTTACACGATAAACCAGACAGTTTTTAAACCACATATTGTTTCTCTACTTTGACGACGTTGGCATTTAGTGGCTCATGATAGGAAATTTTTTCCCACTTGTCTTATTGGATGTAAAAAATCACAACCGCTAGCGCGAATTGATGAAAGTTCAATCATTTGATTAAGAAGCTTCCGTGAAAATTTGTTTGCAAAGGTCACAAAAGTGTCATAATTACTAGCAATAATGCTTATGCATCGAGGGGCGCGTGCGTCTCAATTTCAATTAGCTCAAAACCATAAGGTTATTCAATTATGTCTAGAAGGATTCTTGTTGTTGAAGATGAAGCGCCAATTCGCGAGATGCTGTGCTTTGTACTTGAACAGAAAGGTTATCAAGCAGTCGAAGCGGAAGATTACGACACTGCTGTAACTAAATTGGCGGAACCCTTCCCTGATCTTGTGCTGCTTGATTGGATGTTGCCAGGTGGCAGCGGAATCAACTTCATCAAACATATGAAGCGTGAAGAGCTTACTCGTAACATTCCTGTTGTGATGCTAACCGCTCGTGGTGAAGAAGAAGATAAAGTACGCGGCCTTGAAGTCGGTGCTGATGATTACATTACGAAACCGTTCTCGCCAAAAGAGTTGGTTGCTCGTCTTAAAGCGGTAATTCGCCGTGTGACCCCAACCGCACTCGAAGACATCATTGATGTACAAGGTCTGCGTTTGGACCCGGTTTCACACCGCGTGACCACCAATGATCAGGCGCTCGATATGGGGCCGACTGAATTCAAAATGCTGCACTTCTTCATGACGCACCAAGAACGAGTGTATAGCCGTGAGCAATTGTTGAATAACGTTTGGGGTACCAACGTCTACGTGGAAGATCGCACTGTCGATGTTCACATTCGTCGTCTACGCAAAGCATTGGAAGCGGAAGGTCACGATAAGCTGATTCAAACCGTTCGTGGCGCGGGTTATCGCTTCTCAACTAAGGCTTAATATTAGTGGAACGGTTAACTTGGAAAAGATTGCTACGTGAGCTGGTCTTTTTTTACACCCCCTGGGTCATTGTGGGGTGGATGTTCGGATACATGCCGTGGTTGCTTTTAGCAGCCACGGTTTTGCAGCTTGTATGGCACCTGCACAACCAAATGCGCTTGTCCGCATGGTTATGGGATGAAAAACGCCTTACTCCACCATCGGGTACCGGAAACTGGGAACACCTGTTTAACGGGATTTACCGTTTACAGCAGCGCCAGCGTAGAAAGCGCAAAGAACTGACTAACTTGATTCGTCGTTTCCGTAACGGTGCCGAATCGCTGCCCGATGCGGTAGTGGTTTTCCGTAGTGAAGGCAATATCGTTTGGTGCAACAAGTTGGCGCAACACCTATTGGGCTTTCGTTGGCCTGATGACTCGGGACAGCCGATCTCTAACTTGATTCGTACGCCTGATTTTATTAAATATCTGACCAAACAAGATTTCTCCGAGCCACTTGAAATGCGCTCGCCACTTAACGTTGAAAGAATGTTGGAACTGCGTATCGTGCCATATACCGAAGGTGAGCACTTGATGGTGGTACGTGACGTGACTCAGCTTAAACAGCTTGAAGGTATGCGCCGCAACTTCTTTGCCAACGTTTCTCATGAGCTCCGCACACCAATGACAGTGCTGCAAGGTTATCTTGAGATGACAGAAGATCCTGAAATGTTGGTTGGTCCAATGTGGCCTAAGGCGCACGGCGTAATGACGGAGCAGCTTAACCGCATGAACAGCTTGGTCAATCAGCTCCTTACCTTGTCAAAAATCGAAGCGGCACCCATGCATGAGCTAGATGAAGTGGTTAACGTTCCTGCCATGCTGGAAGTGCTTGAAAAAGAGGCCACGAGTCTCAGTGGTGATCAGCAACATAAGCTACGTTTTGATGTGGACTCATCGCTATTGGTACTGGGTGATGAAGATCAACTGCGCAGCGCGATTTCAAACTTGGTTTACAACGCGGTGAAGTACACCCCAGCAGGGGCTGATGTCCATGTTCGTTGGTATAAAACTAGCCAAGGGGCTTGTTTAGAAGTGTCTGACAGCGGTGAGGGGATTGAAGCGCAGCATATTCATCGTTTAACTGAGCGTTTTTACCGTGTGGATAAAGCGCGTTCACGTGATACTGGCGGTAGTGGTTTGGGTCTGGCGATCGTAAAACACGCGCTTTCGCACCACGATTCACATTTGGATATTTGGAGTAAAATCGGCGTTGGCAGTAAATTCTCCTTTATTCTACCAACGCGCTTGGTGGTGAAGTAATGCGAGGCTTTACTCAGAAGCTGCATTTGGCATGCTGCTTGGCAGTGATTGGTATGTGTAGCACTGCGGCGCACGCTGAATCGTTGAAGGAGTATCATAAGGTGCCCGGGATCAGCGGGGCACTTACCAGTGTTGGTTCTGATACGCTCGCCGGTATGACGACCTTATGGGTTGAAGAGTTCCAAGAGCTTTATCCGGGCATCAATGCGCAAGTACAAGCATCAGGGTCAGCCACTGCGCCACCAGCTTTGGTGGAGCAAACCGCTCAATTTGGCCCGATGAGTCGGGCGATGCGTAACCGTGAAATTGAGGCTTTTGAGCGTGAACATGGTTATAAACCAACAGCGCTCAGAGTCGCGATTGATGCCATTGGTATTTTTGTCCACCGCGATAATCCCATTGAAGGCCTCAACTTCATGCAGCTCGACAGTATTTTCTCTGCGACGATGCGTTGTGGCGGAACCGAACCGATCATGACTTGGCAGCAATTAGGCCTTGATTACCAATGGGCGGAGCGGGCGATTCAAATGTTCGGTCGTAACTCTGTGTCAGGCACATACGGTTATTTTAAGAAGAATGCTTTGTGTGGAGGAGACTTCCTCAATACAGTCAATGAACAGCCGGGCTCGGCTTCAGTTGTGCAATCGGTCGCCTCTTCGATCAATACCATCGGTTACTCCGGTGTCGGTTATAAAGTATCCGGAGTGAAACGTCTGCGTATTGCACAACAGGGCGAGCAATATGTGGATGCAACACGCGAGAATATCCTATCAGGTAAGTACCCACTATCACGCTATTTATATGTTTATGTGAATAAGCATCCGCAAAAACCGCTTTCTCCGATTGAGCGCGAATTTATTCGTTTTATCTATTCGCAGCAAGGACAGCAGCTGGTGGAACAAGATGGTTACGTGGCTATTTCGCCGCAAATTGCTCAACAAGAGCTGGCGAAAGTAGGCTTAACGCAGTGGCAAAATTAGTGCATATCTGAGTTTGATAACAACACGATCTTATAACAATACAGGCGCTCTATGCGCCTGTATTGTTATGGTTGAATCAGCCGTTCAGTATTTTGTCGTTTGAGCCAAAAGAGCATTTAACGCAAAGTCAGTTGCCAGCCCGCAGCTTGCCAATAATCTTGTTCAACAAGTAAATTGGCATTGAGTAGCTTGTTGGTTGTTAGCCAGTCAAAGTCCTCGCAAGTGAGTTGCCAGTTATCGTTATCATCGATAGACAAAGAAAAGCGCGGTAAGGGCGCTTCACTGCGCTGGCCATTGAGCAGGATTGCTAAGCGAAGAATGCGGGCTAAGCCGAGAATGTGCTTTTTCTTATACAGTAGAAATTCATCCATCTCTTCAAGTTTGAGTGTTTTGCGTTGAAAACGTGCGAGAGTTGCCAATAAGCGTTGTTGCTCAACATTAAATCCAGGCATATTAGTGTGGCGCAACAAATAATCCGAGTGGCGATGATAGCCTTTGAGGCTGATGCTCAATCCGACTTCATGCAGCAATGCACTCCACTCTAGTAGATCAAACAGTTCTGAATTTGTTTTGATGCCGAGTTGAGTATGGATATCATCGAGTAGTAAGCGAGCTTGTTGTTTTACGCGCTCGGCGTGCTCAAGATCGACCAAATGCTTACTGGCAAGATTTTCAGTGGTACGCATACGAATATCACTACGCTTAAAGCGCTCTTCCATTTCGTAGAGCAAACCTTCGCGCAGTGCCCCTTCCGAGTAATGCATTTCACTGATGCGTAAATCAAGAAAAATGGCGTACATGATCGCCACCCCGGCGGCAAAAACCGGCTGACGTTCAGCGGTTAGGCCTGGTAAATCGATCTGTTCAATGTCATCCCATTCACATAGCTTATCAATCAATTTGAGTAATCGCTTGGTGGTAATGATGCCATCGTGGTAGCCCTGGCCAATTAATACTTCGCGAATCGCTTTGATGGTGCCTGATGAGCCAAAGGCGATTGACCAGCCTTTCTTTTTGTAACGATGCGCTAATGCTTCTAGCTTTTGTTCCGCGGCGAGAATGGCATTGGTGAAGTTTTTATTGGAGAGTTTTCCATTGGCAAAAAACTGTTTGGTGAAGCTAACACAACCCATCGGTTTACTGTTGACGAGATCGGGCGTGAATCCATGACCCACCATGATTTCTGTGCTGCCACCACCAATGTCGACAATCAGCTTGGAGTCAGATTGCGGTTGGGTGTGGGAGACGCCTTGATAAATTAAGCGAGCCTCTTCTACTCCGGGAATAACTTCAATCGCAAAGGGCAAAACATGCCGTGCTCGCTGGAGGAAAATATGAGCATTATTGGCTTGGCGCAAGGTGTGCGTAGCGGCAATGCGCACATTACTTTCATCGAAGTCTTTTAAGCGCTCAGCAAACATAGCTAAGCATTCTAAGCCACGCTCAATCGCGTCATTATCCAAATTGCCTTGGCTATCTAAGCCACTGGCCAGTCGAACTCGCTGTTTATGCCGACTGACAAGCTGCAAATCTTGTCCTACGACTTTAGCCACCACCATATGGAAGCTGTTTGAACCAAGATCGATGGCGGCAACGTTACGCACCTGCTGAGTGTAATTCATTGTTTTTCTTCGTTTGCTTCTCTATATTTTTAAGATAGTCGTAAATAGCCACTTGCGAGCGAACTTTTTTTCGATTGCCTCGCGCAACGTAACTATTACTCATTTCTTTATCAATCCAGCGTGCTTTAACCGTATCAATGAAGTGAAGATTAACAATATCAATGATGCGTTGTTTAAGACGAGGATCACGAACTGGCGCTGCGACTTCAATACGATGATCGATATTGCGGGTCATCCAGTCTGCGGAAGAAATATAGACCAGCGGATCACCGCCATTATGGGTAATGAGAACGCGTGGGTGTTCCAAAAAACGATCAACAATACTGATGATTTGAATATTGTCGCTAACTCCTTCAACTCCCGGAACTAGGGCGCACATACCGCGAATGATCATTTTGATCATTACGCCAGCGGTGCTCGCTTGATAGAGTTTCTCGATCAGACCTTTGTCGACTAAGTTGTTAACCTTCAAAATTATCTGCGCTTTTTTGCCCTGTTGCGCGTGGTTAATTTCAGTTTCAATTAATTGGTACAACTGAGTACGCGTGTTGCGTGGTGATACGATTAACTGTTTGAAGTCGACGGGGCGATAAGGATTTTCGATATAGCCGAATACATCACGTACTTCGTTGGCAATCTCAGGATTGGCAGTCAGGAGCGAGAAGTCCGTGTAGATGCGAGCGGTTTTTTCATGAAAGTTACCGGTGCCAATATGAGCGTAACGAACGATTTCACCTTTTTCACGGCGATTAATCAGCAGTAATTTGGAGTGAATTTTGAGCCCCGGAGTGCCAAAGATGACATGCACACCAGCTTCTGTAAGCACTCTGGCCCATTCAATATTGGCTTCTTCGTCAAAGCGAGCTTGTAGCTCGACAACTACGGTGACTTTTTTACCGTTGTGTACTGCATCGATCAGTGAATTCATTAGGCGAGAATCTTTTGCCACACGATAGATGTTGATTTTGATGCTCAGTACTTTGGGGTCAAATGAGGCTTGGCGTACCAGTTCAGTAATATGACCGAAGGTGTGGTACGGATAGTAGAGCAAAATGTCTTGTTTTTTGATTGCATCAAAGCTGTTGTCATGGCCATCAAAGTCGGCGCAGCGCATCGGAGGCAGGGCTTTATGCTCTAGGTAATCACGGCCAACATTAGGGAAGGCGATAAAGTCTTTAAAGTTGTGGTATCTACCCGCCGGGATCAGGCTGTCATAATGAGAGATTTCTAACTTATCACGCAGAAACGTCAGCATATCGTTAGGCATGTTTCGCTCATAGACAAAGCGGACTGGCATCGCTGTTAGGCGTTGATTTACCCCTTCAGACATTTGCTCCAAGATACTAAATTCTACTTCACTGCCTAAGTCATATTCAGCATCGCGGGTCATCTTCATCGCATAGCCATGAATTTCGTCGTAATCAAAAAAGCCACGGAAGAGGTCATCTAAGCAATAGCGGATGATGTTATCGAGTAGGATTATCGTTTTTCTGCGTTTACCTTTCTGCTCTGGCACCATAACAAAGCGCGGTAAATGATCGGTTGGGACTTCTAGCAGCACGTAACGGCTACTATTCGCCTTCTTTAATTCGACGGCGATATAAGCGTATTCATCTTTGAGAAACTGAATAAGATCGATGTCATCGGTTAACATGACGGGCGTCATGTGGGGTCTAATTTCACGATGAAAGTACTTCTGGATCCATTTATGTTGTGTGTCACTTAATTGATGTTCGTTGACGAGAAAGATACGGCGACGAGCCATCTCTTTGATGAGTTCTTGATAAATATCATCAAATTTTCCATTTAATTTCATCGCTTTAGATTGCATCTTTGTCAGTAAATGCTTAGAGCTGTCGTTATCGCCTTGGTGTTGATTGATCAATATGCGACGTTTTACGTCCGAGAAGCGCACTTTATAAAATTCGTCGAGGTTATTAGAAAAAATGCCCAGAAAGCGCACTCTTTCTATTAACGGCACCGATTTATCAGCCGCTTCTTGTAAAACACGTTCATTGAACGAGAGCCAACTCAATTCCTTTTCGATATACAACTTTTCTAAACTCATCCTAAGTTCCTTTTCCGTCCCACCCTCATAGCGTAGGTTACGTTAAGAAAACTAAGGCATTTTTGTGACAGATTTATTGCAATATGTGACGGTAAAAAAAGCAAAATTGTGTGAAGATAGATGTAGAAAAGGCTCAAGGATAATTCATTATTTTCAGTTGTTTATTTTCACCTGTAATATAATTGTCATCTTGGCGAAATATTATATCGTCGGGCATAACTAGGTAGGTAGAGATGGCAAAGGCCGAATTTTCATTGCGCGAAAAAGACAGAAAGCGGCTGATAAAAGATCGAGTGGTACGATTTGCAGTTTCTGCTGGTGGTGTGGGTGTGCTCGCAGCGCTGGTGCTTATCTTTGTTTATTTGGCAATGATGGTATTGCCACTGTTTTCTGATGCCAAACTCACTCCGAATGTTGCACAACAAGTGATCACCACACCGGCCCCTGTCGCGGCTGGTATTGATGAATATGGTGAGCATGCGTTTGTGATCTCGCAACAAGGGCAAATCGACTTCTGGCCAGTCTCCTATTCAAGCACTCAACCGAAATTATCGGTGAATTTTGGCCAGCAATACAGTTTGTTTGCTCAAATGCCAAGCGCTCAAGGGTGGTTTGGTTTTGCGGCTGCTAACGGTGATGTCGCGTTGTTTCAGCCTCAAATGAGCAGTGCCATGGCCACGGAAGGACGCACATTTACCCCACAAGTTAATCGTTGGGATAGCCACATTAATTTGCTCTATCCTGATGTTCAGTTAGAACAATTTGCCTTTGCCGTGGATAAAATGGCGACCTTGGTTGGTTATTTTAGTGATCAGCGGGTACGCTTGCGCTGGCAAAATCCAGATCAAAGTATCAGCAGTTTTACTTTTCCAACCACATTACCAGATCTTGACCAACTGATTCTGACACCGGATGGCCGGACACTCTATCTTCGTAGTGGCTCCGAGCTTGTGGTGGCGAAGAAGTCGGGCGAAGGTTTTGTGGTGCGCGAAGTTGTTGATTTAAGTGAAGGCAAAGCAAAACATGCCGTGACAGATATCGATTTGCTTTCCGGTGCTTATTCTTTGTTGGTAACGCACAAAGATGGCTTGGTGTCACAATGGTTTGACGTGCTGAAAAACAAACAGCGTCATTTAACGTTGGTGCGTGAATTTAAGTTAGCATCCGAACTACAGTTTTTGTTGCCAGATACCTACCGCAAAGGTTTTTACAGTTTCTACATTAATGGCACGGTACAGAGCCATTACACAACCAGCGAAAAGCTGGTGATGTTTGAGCGAGCTTATCAGCAAGCCCCGCAGTTGGCCGGAATGTCGAAGAATGAGCAGTTTCTAGTCGCATTGTCAGGACAAGAATTGAGTGTCGCTCATATTGATAATCCGTACCCGGAGATCTCTCTTTCTTCTTTGTGGCAAAAGGTTTGGTATGAAAGTTATCCTGAACCGACATTTGTATGGCAAACCACTTCTGCAAGCGATGAGTTTGAAGCCAAATTTAGCTTAGTACCGATTGCCTTTGGTACTTTAAAAGCGGCGGCTTTCGCGATGCTATTTGCCATTCCTGTTGCCGTGTTTGGTGCGATATATACCGCTTATTTCATGACCTCAAAGATGCGTCGGGTGGTGAAACCCTCAATTGAGTTGATGGAAGCATTGCCGACGGTGATCATCGGCTTTCTTGCTGGCCTTTGGTTTGCTCCGGTTGTAGAAAGTCATTTGGCGGCGGTAACTGCGCTACTGCTGATTTTGCCGATTGCGATTGTCGCGATTGGTGCGCTATGGCATCTATTGCCATCACAGTGGACGCGACGTTTACCTAATGGTTGGCATGCGGCGATTTTGATGCCACTTATCGTGTTAATCACCGTGGTGATTTTGCAGCAAAGCGGCAATATTGAAATGTGGTGGTTTGATGGTGACGTGCGTGTTTTCTTAGCGCAAAAAGGTATCGATTTTGATCAGCGTAATGCGTTAGTGGTTGGGTTTGCGATGGGCTTTGCGGTGATCCCGACCATCTTTACCATTGCAGAAGATGCGATATTTTCCGTGCCTAAACACCTATCTGACGGCTCATTGGCGTTAGGAGCCACACCGTGGCAGACACTGATTTATGTGGTGTTGCTAACCGCAAGTCCCGGGATCTTTTCTGCGATTATGATGGGGCTTGGGCGAGCTGTTGGTGAAACCATGATTGTATTAATGGCAACCGGTAATACGCCGATTTTAGATTGGAACATTTTAGAAGGGATGCGTACCTTGTCTGCTACGATTGCGGTTGAGATGCCGGAATCTGAAGTTGGTAGCTCGCACTTCCGTATTTTGTTCCTCGCCGCTTTGATTTTGTTAGTGTTTACTTTTGCGGTGAACTCATTAGCAGAATGGGTTCGTCAACGTTTACGTGAGAAGTATCGCGCTTTGTAGTGTGATGTTTCTGCTGTGCTTTTCGATAATTTGTCTTTGTTTATAGGAATTACCATACGTGTTTAAGTGGCTAAAATCAGGCGCACCATGGATCTGGTTGACCGGCGGGGCAGTAAGTATCAGCTTACTCTCGGTTTTGGGCTTGATGCTGCTTATTGGTTGGAAAGGGCTTTCTTACTTCTGGCCAACGCCATTATACCAATGGACAACGGAAGAAGGTCAGTCTTTGGTGGGGCAACTGTACGCTGAAGAATATGTACCGATCAGTCATTTGAAAGAAATGGATATTCCGTTGCCAGAGCAAGTGGCAAAGAAAGGTATGGTTAAACGCTTGAGCATTAAAGTCGCTAACCGAGATATCTATCCGGCAGACTTTATCTCTATCTTGGAAATTGATGTTCTACGGCGCACCCAGCCACTCGGTTGGGCAGTGATAGAGCGAACTCGTGGCGGCGATTTTTACGGTTTGCCGATCGCATACAAACGCGCGGATGGAACACAGCTTACTGACTATCACAGCGAATTGGATCGAGCGTTGAATTATAGCGATGCGCTTCGGCAACAAATCGATACGATCATTAAGCAAGAAGTCCGTACCATCAGCGCTCAAGCGAATGAATTGCGTTTAGAGAAACGCAAACATGATCTGAATAATCAGCAAGATGAGCAATTTATTGCCCGTTTTACCGCGCAATCGAACCAGTTTAGCCAGCAATTGGCGCAAACCGAAGCCAAGTTGGATGAGTTACGCGCTAAGTTGGCGCTGCAAGGGTTACTGGTAGAAGATATGACAGGCCAACGGGTATTGATTCCGTTAAGTCATATTCTGGATATTTGGTATCCCAATCAGATGACGCTGATGGAAAAAGTGGCTCATTGGGGTAAACAAGCGTGGAAGTTTCTCTCTGAAGATCCGCGAGAATCAAATTCCGAAGGCGGCGTCTTTCCGGCCATGTTTGGCACGGTGCTACTGGTGTTGATCATGTCGGTGATCGTGATGCCTTTGGGGGTAATTGCGGCAATCTACCTACATGAATACGCTAAGAATAATGTATTTACTCGTATTATTCGTGTTGCGGTTATAAACCTGGCTGGAGTGCCATCGATCGTTTATGGCGTTTTTGGCTTAGGATTTTTTGTTTATACCGTGGGCGCTTCGATTGATAACGTGTTTTACGCAGAGCAACTGCCTGCTCCAACATTTGGCACACCGGGCTTGCTTTGGTCGGCTCTCACTTTAGCCGTATTGACGTTACCGGTTGTGATCGTGGCAACGGAAGAAGGTTTAACTCGCATTCCTAACTCGGTTCGTCATGGCTCGCTTGCTTTAGGTGCAACTCAGTTTGAAACCATGTGGCGTATTGTGCTGCCGATGGCAAGTCCAGCCATTATTACCGGGTTAATCTTGGCGGTGGCACGAGCGGCGGGAGAAGTTGCGCCTCTAATGTTAGTGGGGGCGGTTAAGCTTGCATCGAGTTTGCCCGTTGATAGTCAATTCCCTTATTTACACTTAGAGCGTAAGTTCATGCATTTAGGTTTTCATATCTATGATGTTGGCTTTCAAACGACTAATATTGAAAGTGCACGACCGCTGGTTTATGCCACTTCATTTTTGCTCGTGACCGTGATTGTCGGCTTGAACTTAACGGCGATTAGCATTCGTAACAACTTACGTGAAAAATACCGAACTTTAGGACAAGATTAACCATGTTTTCTGTCAATCAAGCATTAGGTTACCCAACCCCCTTAGACGTGAACAATCTCAGCGATGAGCAAACCGCAATTTCAATCGAAGGGTTAAACTTGTTCTATCAAAATAGCCAGGCGTTGAGTGACATTTCGATGCGCATCCCTAAAGGTCAGGTAACGGCATTTATCGGCCCATCAGGCTGCGGAAAATCGACCTTACTGCGTTGTATTAATCGCATGAACGATCTGGTTGAGGGATGCCGAGTAAGCGGCCGTGTGACGCTACATGGCAAAAATGTCTACGATCCGGATGTTGATGTCGCCACTTTGCGCCGCCGTGTCGGAATGGTTTTCCAACGACCAAACCCTTTCCCTAAATCAATTTACGAAAACGTGGTTTATGGCTTACGTTTGCAAGGACTAAAAAAGAGTCGTGTGCTCGATGATGCTGCAGAACGTGCTTTGCGTGCCGCTGCTCTATGGGATGAAGTGAAAGATCGCTTACATGAAAATGCGTTTGGTTTGTCTGGCGGTCAGCAACAACGTTTGGTGATCGCGCGTTCCATCGCGATTGAGCCAGAGGTGTTGTTATTGGATGAGCCAACTTCAGCTCTTGACCCTATTTCAACCTTAACGATTGAAGAGCTAATTAACGATCTAAAAACCAAATATACCGTCGTTATCGTGACACATAACATGCAACAAGCAGCGCGAGTGAGCGACCATACCGCTTTTATTCATATGGGAAAGTTGATCGAGTACTCAGATACCGATTCTATTTTTACCTCCCCATTGAAAAAGCAGACGGAAGACTACATTACAGGTAGATACGGCTAAGCGTTCCGTTCTATTGGAAGCGGCAACGCCCACTCATTAAGAGATACTGTTTATCTCTATTCTTACCTTAAGGGAGCTACACCTCATTCATGAACTTTGGACGCCACATTTCAGGTCAATTTAACGTCGAACTTGAGTCGATTCGAACCCATGTACTTACCATGGGCGGCTTGGTCGAACAGCAACTTTCTTTTGCGATGCAGGCATTGCATAAAGAGGATATGGAGCTGGCGAAAAAAGTGGTACGTGACGATCATAAAGTGAATGCGATGGAAGTGTCGATTGATGAGGCGTGTACGCGGATTATTGCTAAACGCCAACCCACGGCGAAAGACTTACGTTTAATCATGGCGATCATCAAAACCATCACCGATCTTGAACGGATTGGTGATGTCGCGACCAGTATCGCTAAAGTGGCGATAGAGAACCCTTCTACACAAGAGCGCCAATTCCATGTTTCGCTAGAGCCATTATGTCGTCAAGCCGTGAGTATGTTGCACCAAGTGTTAGATGCGTTTGCCCGTATGGATGTCGATGCGGCAGCCGCAGTGTATAAGCTCGATGACCGTTTGGATGCTGAGTATGAAGCAGTCGTGCGCCAATTAATGACTTATATGATGGAAGATCCTAAAAATATCCCTCATATCCTACAAGTCATGTGGTCAGCACGTGCAATTGAACGTGTTGGCGATCGTTGCCAAAACATTTGTGAATACATCATTTACTTTGTTAAAGGCAAAGATGTTCGTCACCTTGGTGAGCAAAGCATTGATGATGCGCTGCGTTAAAAACGCAGCGTCACGCCAGTACTGAACGTGGTTGAAAAATCACTGCTTAAATAGGTGTTCTTATTGTCGATATAGTTGATATCGATCCCAGCACGCAGACCAATCGTGTCGTTTATTTGCAGTACCCAGGCCGCCGCAGTGCTGACACCTGAGCCATCACGATATTTGGTCGGTGAGAAAATATAGTTGCGGCTACCTTCATATTCCACTCCCCCTATCTCAACTTGAAAGCCAAACATCGGTGCTTGCGGCAAATTATATTGCGCGCCAATGCGATAGGTTTTGAGTCGATCTTTGTCGGTCAGGATATTGGCCGAAGTATGGCTATAACTCATATATAACGCGTCCAACCCAAGCACGTCAGTGATACCGACTTGTAAGCCTCCACCTAAATTCCCCGAACCCACATATGGGCCTAATTTTAATTCTGGTGAAATGTGCAGCCCTGAAGCGAATGAGCCAAAGCTGGCCAGAAGACTGAATGTGATGAGAGTCTTTTTCATAGCTATAACCTAAAGTCAGTAAAAATTGGTCACCTTGCCGAGTCCTAAGGCGGTGGAATGGGCTGACAATGGGTTGATAAAAGGGCTCTTTCATCGCTATCACTCAGCCTTTCCTTATTCGCTATCCATAACGAAGCAATGGGAACGGGGCTATGATATTGATAAGGCATTGGTGGTTCTAATGGTTGTAACTTATAGATCTGATAAGCTTTAGTTATTAGAAATTTGCTCATTGAGCACATAAAGGACTTGCTCATAAAGCCAATTAATCAGTGGGTTATGACGATATTTGCTGTGGTAATAGCCATAGACAGGATAGCGGAATGGTTCACCGTTGACGTGCGCATTCATGCTACGTAACAGCGGGTAATTGTGAATGGGGAAAAGGTTGGAATGAGGTAAAAATAGGTCGCTATGAACGACCACATCGACAGCTGCCATGACGAATTCAGAGCGGAACTTTACGTTTACCTCAACGCCTTCACGCCTCATCACTTCAGCAGCAAGGCTAAAATCATCGTTCCAGCCGGGGATTATAATAGAGGCGATATCATAGCCATGCATATCATGAGCATTGACGGATTCTCGCTGTACGGGATGATCTTTGCGCACAATCACTTTTGATGTAAGTTCCACCAATAAACGTGAGTAGATGTGCTGCGGGAAGTCATGATCGTAATTGATGCCAAATAACACATCGCCATTTTTCATTTCATCAAAAGTGCTTTTATTCCAACTGATTAGTTCAATAGTACAGTTTGGTGCGAGTTGCTGAAAACGTTGAAAAAGCGTCCCGGACAAACACGTAAGTACAATGGGTGCAACCGCAATGCGAATGGGAGTGTTGATGTTTAAAGGATCAAACTCTGGATTGCGATTAAGCGTGCTGGCAAGGCCATCTAAGTGAGGCGTTATATTGTCAGCAAGCTCTTGGGCGAAAGGAGTCGCTTCCAAGCCGCCATGCACTTTAACAAATAACTCATCTTCAAAGTGATGGCGAAGTTTCTGCAGTGCTTGACTGATCGCAGGCTGTGAAACAAACAGGCGCTTAGAGGCTTTGCGCATGTTGCACTCTTGGGAGAGGACAAGAAAAGTTCGCAGTAGATTTAAATCTAAACTGTAAAACAGATCTTTATTCATGCCACTCTCCTTATGTGCTACCTCATGCTAACACCTGTTTGTTAGCGATTAAATGGAATTATCGATTTAGCGAGTGGGCAACGGCAGCGATCTTATTACTATCAGTAACGGGAATAATGAAGTCATCAATGGCATTATTGCCCATTTTAACCTCATCCGAGACCGTTTCCATTAAGCTCTGGCGAGTGGACTTTCCGGAGAGATGTACTTGCATGACGCCGGTTTTAGCGGTTATCACACCGACATTGTCTGCGGTTAAACCGGCTCCTGCCATAATTGCGAAGCGGCCATCTGCTTGTTCTACCATCTGTTTGAGTACAGGTACACCTTGCTCTACATTGGGCGCTAAGCCAGAAGTGAGGATTCGTTCACAGCCGAGTTGTGCTATTTGCTCAAGGGCTTGTTCGATATCGCTACATTGGTCGATAGCGCGATGGAAAGTGACGCCTAAATTGCATTCTGTTGCGGTTGCCATTAAGCGTACAGCTTGAGCCATGTTGATATGGCCTTGCGCGGTTAATACGCCAAAAACGACGCCTTGTAGTCCCGCTTGAGCCGCCGCTTTGATATCCAGTAGCATGGCGTCGATATCATCTTGGTCATAAATAAAGTCGCCTTGGCGAGGACGAATCATGGCATAAACTGGGATTGAAGAAAGGGCAGCAGCGCGTTGCATAAAACCAAAACTAGGGGTTAAACCACCTAAAGCAAGTGACGAGCACAGCTCGATACGATCGGTGCCACCAGCAATTGCTTGATGAAGAGACTCTAAGTTATCAATACAAACTTCAATTTGGTAAGTCATAGCAAGGACTCAAGTAATTAAGACCTTAATATTTTAACTGAGCGCAGAGCATTGAATAGGGTAAAGATAAGCGATTGGCTTTCCCTGTTATTTTTTATGCATATTAGTTTGTGAGTCGGGGGGGGAGGAAGATCAGTTATTGGTGCTCTAGATATGAAAAAAGCCAGCTCAATGAGCTGGCTTTTAAGCAATATGGTGGAGGGGGACGGATTCGAACCATCGAAGGCGGAGCCGGCAGATTTACAGTCTGCTCCCTTTGGCCACTCGGGAACCCCTCCAGGGTGTTTTCTTACTCTTCGCAAAGTAAGCTTAAATGAGGTTTTCCCAACACATTCATTCAAGTTGCTCTCATACTCTAATCAAGCAGAGAAAATATGGTGGAGGGGGACGGATTCGAACCATCGAAGGCGGAGCCGGCAGATTTACAGTCTGCTCCCTTTGGCCACTCGGGAACCCCTCCAGGGTATTTTTATACTTAAAAGAAGTTTTCCCAACGCATCTCTCAAGTTCGGAGCGCATCATAGCAAACTCCTAAATACTGTAAAGCGTTTTTCTTCTGATTTTGAGTTGAATGGTGTCTTTTTGGACAAAGACGCCTGTAATTGAACGTTTTACTAGCAATTGAGGTGATCTTTAATTGCGATAGAGGTTAGAGGATTTACATTCCTTGACGTTTCTGGGGCGTAATTATGGGTAAAATAACCTTAGATATTTCTGGAAGAATACATAGCAATGAAAAATAAACTGATTCTAAGCTTACTCGCTGCCTCTATTTTAAGCGCTTCGCCTGCAACCTTTGCTCGAGGGCCACAAGGTTCGCAAGCCGTTACTGTAGTGACTGAACAAGTCCAAACCCACCAAGTTTCTCAATCACTTTCGTTAGTGGGTAAATTAGAAGCGGCTCAATCGGTAATGGTATCGCCAGAAACCACCGGTAAGGTGGAAATGATAGCAGTCAAAGCTAATCAGGAAGTCAAGAAAGGCCAGCTGCTGATCCAACTTAATGATGATAAAGCGCGAGCGTCAGTGAAAGAAGCGCAGGCGTATTTAAAAGATGAACAACGTAAGCTGAAAGAGTTTGAGCGCTTGGTTAAGCGCAACGCTATTACTCAAACGGAAATCGATGCGCAAAAAACCAATGTAGAGATTGCTCAGGCGCGTCTTGATGCGGCCAATGCCAATTTAAAAGATTTGCACATTAGCGCGCCGTTTGCGGGCACCATCGGCTTTATTGATTTTAGCCGCGGAAAAATGGTTTCTGCAGGAACAGAGTTACTCTCACTAGATGATCTTTCGGTAATGCAGTTGGATCTGCAAGTACCAGAGCGTTACCTCGCTAAGATTGAGCAAGGCATGTTAGTTACCGCGATGAGCAGCGCTTGGGACAGCCAAGTGTTCCAAGGTGAAGTGGTGGGGATTGATTCTCGTATTAACCAAGAAACGCTCAATTTGCGTGTCCGCATTAATTTCCAGAATAACGATTTAAAACTTAAACCAGGCATGCTGGTTTCGGCTGATATGGATTTTCCTGCGATTAACGCACCGATTATTCCGGTACAAGCATTGGAATACTCAGGTACTAAGCGCTACGTCTATGTGGTTGGTGAGGATAATCAAGCGAAACGTACGCAAGTCTTCTTGGGCGCTCGTGTAGAGAACCAAGTTGTGATCACTGAAGGGCTAAATATTGGCGATAAAATTGTGGTGCAAGGTATCGTGAATATGCGTGATGGCGCGAAAGTGAAAGAACAAGGCAGTGCAGCAAAGCCAGCAGCGACCAAAGAGCTACCAGCAAAAGGTGACAAGTAATGTGGTTGTCTGATGTTTCTGTAAAACGGCCGGTATCGGCACTCGTTCTCAGCTTGTTGCTGTGTGTATTTGGTATTGTGTCCTTTTCCAAATTGGCGGTTCGAGAAATGCCGGATATCGAAAATCCGGTAGTGTCGATCAGTACGCGCTATGACGGTGCATCGGCAACCATCATCGAAAGCCAAATTACCTCCTCACTGGAAGATCAGTTGTCGGGGATCAGTGGTATTGATGAAATATCATCCACCACCCGTAATGGCATGTCGCGCATTACCATTACCTTTGATCTGGGTTACGACTTGAATACCGGTGTGAGTGATGTGCGTGATGCCGTTGCTCGTGCACAGCGATCATTGCCAGAAGAAGCCGACGACCCGATTGTGTATAAAAACAATGGCTCGGGCGAAGCGTCGCTGTACATCAACTTAAGTTCTTCAGATCTCGACCGAACGCAGTTAACAGACTACGTCGAGCGAGTATTGATGGATCGCTTTAGCTTGATTTCAGGGGTGAGCTCGGTTGATATCTCTGGTGGCTTGTACAAGGTCATGTATGTGAAGTTAAAGCCTGAGTTGATGGCAGGACGTGGCGTGACCACCTCAGACATCTCTCAAGCGCTGCGCAGTGAAAACTTAGAGAGCCCGGGCGGCGAAGTACGTAACGACCAAACTGTTATGTCGGTCCGTACTGCTCGCACCTACAAAACCGCACAAGATTTTGAGTACCTTGTTGTCCGTCGTGCGAGCGACAACACTCCGATTTATCTAAAAGATATTGCGGACGTTTACATCGGTGCGGAAAACGAAAATTCGACCTTTAAGAGTGATGGTGTTGTTAACGTCAGTTTAGGTATCGTGCCACAATCGGATGCCAACCCACTTGAAGTCGCGAAGCTGGTACACAAAGAAGTCGATACTGTTCAGCAATTTCTACCAAGCGGCACTCGCCTCGCGGTGGATTATGACTCGACCGTGTTTATTGAACGTTCAATTGCAGAAGTGTACAGCACGCTATTTATCACCGGTGGTTTGGTCATTTTAGTACTGTATATCTTTATTGGTCAGGCTCGTGCGACCTTGATTCCTGCCGTTACCGTGCCGGTTTCCCTAATTTCCTCTTTTATTGCGGCCTATTTCTTTGGCTTTTCGATCAACCTCATCACTTTAATGGCTTTGATCCTTTCGATTGGTCTCGTCGTGGATGATGCCATCGTGGTGGTGGAAAATATCTTCCACCATATTGAACGTGGCGAAAAACCCTTGTTGGCTGCCTACAAAGGGACACGTGAAGTTGGTTTTGCGGTGATTGCCACCACTTTGGTATTGGTCATGGTATTCCTACCAATCTCCTTTATGGATGGCATGGTTGGTTTGCTGTTTACTGAATTCTCGGTGTTGTTGGCAATGTCTGTGATTTTCTCTTCACTGATTGCATTAACGTTGACGCCAGTGTTGGGCAGTAAAATTCTTAAAGCTAATGTAAAACCGAACCGTTTTAACTTGTTCATTGAGCGTTTATTTGGCCGTTTAGAACAGAGTTATCGCAACCTGCTCACCGCGGCTTTGAAAGCGAAATGGGCGGCGCCGGTGGTGATATTGGCTTGTATGGGAGGCAGTTATGGCTTGATGCAACAAGTACCATCACAGCTTACTCCAAGTGAAGACCGTGGCGTTATTTTTGCCTTTGTACGCGGCGCGGATGCAACCAGTTACAACCGTATGTCTGCCAATATGGATATTGTGGAAGAGCGCCTAATGCCTTTACTCGGTCAGGGGTTCCTCAAGTCATTCAGTATCCAGACGCCTGCATTTGGCGGCATGGCAGGTGACCAGACTGGTTTTGTTATCATGATTTTGGATGATTGGAACGATCGTTCAGTGACGGCTCAGGAAGCCCTAGGTGAGGTACGTAAAGCGCTGTCCGGCATCGCCGATGTCCGTGCTTTTCCGTTTACGCCAGGCTTTAGAGGTGGGTCGAGTGAGCCGGTACAATTTGTTTTAGGTGGTGCGGATTACCAAGAACTTAAAGAGTGGTCGGAAAAACTTAAAATATTGGCAGAAGATTCTCCCTTTATGGAAGGTGCGGAAATCAACTACTCAGAGAAAACCCCAGAACTATTGGTGACGGTGGATAAGCAGCGCGCAGCCGAATTGGGCATTAGTGTTTCTGAGATTTCTAATACCTTAGAAGTGATGTTAGGGGGTAAGCGTGAAACGACCTTTGTTGAGCGTGGTGAAGAGTACGATGTTTACTTGCGTGGTGATGAGAATAGCTTTGGCAATGCCGCTGATTTGACGCAAATTTATATGCGTACGGCTTCGGGTGAGTTAGTCACGTTAGACGCGGTCACGAAGATTGAAGAAGTGGCTTCATCGGTACGTTTGTCTCACTACAACAAACAAAAAGCAGTGACGTTATCTGCCAACCTTTCTGATGGCTACACACTGGGTGATGCGTTGGATTATTTGGACCAACAAGCGATTGAGTTGCTGCCAAATGATATTAGCGTGAGCTATTCAGGTGAATCGAAAGATTACAAAGAGAACCAATCAAGTGTGATGGTGGTATTTGGTTTGGCGTTGTTGGTGGCTTATTTGGTCTTGGCTGCGCAGTTTGAAAGCTTTATTAACCCGCTGGTGGTGATGTTTACGGTACCCATGGGTGTATTTGGTGGCTTCTTTGGACTATTTGTTATGGACCAAGGTTTCAACATCTACAGCCAGATTGGCATGATTATGTTGATTGGTATGGTAACCAAAAATGGTATCTTGATTGTTGAATTTGCCAACCAATTGCGTGACCGTGGTTTGGAATTTGAAAAGGCGATTATTGATGCCTCTGCGCGTCGTTTACGCCCAATTTTGATGACGGCATTTACTACGTTAGCAGGTGCAATTCCATTAATCTTATCAACCGGTGCTGGCTATGAAAGCCGAGTCGCGGTGGGTACCGTTATCTTCTTTGGTATGGCTTTTGCGACCTTGATAACCTTGTTTGTTATTCCAGCGATGTATCGCTTGATCTCCGCGAGCACTCAAGCGCCAGGTCATGTGGAAGCGGAACTGAACAAAGAACTTAACCATGATTTCAAAGGGCGAACCTCACACGGTGAGCTTAGCGAACACTAAAACGCTTTGAGCTGATAATAAAAAACCGAGGCAATGCCTCGGTTTTTCTATTTATATGCAGTCACGATGTAAGCTGGACGTGGCACGAAAAAATCCGAGCTTACGCAGCGTCTTCTTCTTGTTCGTCTTGCTCGATATCAGTTTCAACATCGGCAACCGCTTCAATCTTCTTTGCTTTCTTTGGTGCTGGACGACGTTTTGCACCAATAGCGTAAAGCAATTCATCTTTGTTCTGCGCTAGGAACATCGCTAAGTCTTCTTGCTTAGCTTCGTCTTCTAAAATGTCACTTTTACCTAGTAGTGCAAACAGCTCGTCTGCTGTATCCAGCATTTTGTCATAAGCATCCGCTTCCGCTTTAGAGGCAAAAGTCATTTTCTCTTCTCCGTTGCGTTCTACTACGTATTTTACGATTACAGCCATGGTTGTTCCTCTAGCTCTAATGAATGTTCAATTACTGGCTGTTTATACAGTTTTTAACCAAATAAGTCTAGATGACAGCTCAAAAGTGCGACTTAGATGCTCACCATGTGTGCCATTGTAGGCCACGGTTACGTGGAGTTTTGTGCGCAAACTCGATTCTAGTTGAAGCTGTATAGGAAGTGTTCGACGCCCTCATCGTTCACTACATCACTGCGTTATTGACGGGATAGCACAGCATCGGGCTTGCTGTTTTATTGCCCCGACTGATCCCAGTGATGGCAAAATTCAATAAAGCGTTTTAGCAGTGGATTTTGATACTTCTCTTTATGTACCAGCAACCAAAAGCGTCGCTTCATATCGAGCGGTAGATCGATACAAACCACTCGACCATCGTTTATTGCCGGTTCTGCCGCAAGGCGCGACAAACAGGCTAAGCCTAAACCGGCAGAGACGCAGTTGATCAATGCTTCGGTGGTATTCAATTGGAACGCTTCCTGCCAATGCTCGATGCGTGGGGCGATGGCACGTAAGAAGAACTCCCGCGATCCGGAGCCTGCTTCACGTAGAATCCAATCGCTGTTTTCCAGATCACTCACGGCTGGGGTAGCCATGTTTGCGAGTGGAGAGTCTGGACTACAAATAATGCACATTTCATCTTGGCTAAACTGCGTTGAGATCAATTCTGGATGCAGGGTTTTACCTTCAATAAGCGCAAGATCGAGTTCGTAGTCGACCAGCTTTTCGCAAATGAGTGCAGAGTTAGAAATAAAGAGACTTTGTGCTTGGTGGCCACTTTGCTGACGAAAAGCACTGAGCAAATAGGGCGCGACTTGGTTGCCAATGGTATCACTGGCTCCAATTCTCAGTTGACCGGTTAGGGTTGAATCATCGTCGAGTAATTGTTCAATATCTTGTGCACGATGCAGCAGTTCATCGACCAAAGGTAGTAACTTTTGTCCCTCTTGGTTGAGGACTAAGCGCTTGTTAACGCGGTCAAACAATGAGTGCCCGAGCTGTTTTTCTAGTTCCGCTAGCGACATGCTCACCGCGGCTTTTGAGAGGAACAGTGATTCCGCCGCTTCGGTTAAAGTGTCGCAGTGATTGATGGTGGAAAAAACTTTGAGCTGCTTTAATGAAATATTAACGGCCATAAAGGAGTGAACTTCGTTAGTTAAAAGATGTTGTTTAGTATTATTGAACAGTTGTTCTAAATAATTAGATATATCTTAACATAGTGCAAGCGTAGAATGGCGCCATAATAAAGAGATTGAGTGGAGTGTGAGCCATGATCACAGCAACAAAAGCAAAAGTATTCGGAGCGCCAACCCCAATGGCTGGTCTTGCACTAGGCATTGCAAGTCTGGGTTGGTGTTGGGAGAACGCTGCCAACTTGAATGGTGTTGGTCAAATGAGCGGCGCAGCGATAGCGTCGATCTTGCTGGTGATCCTCGCGGTAAAATTTTTCTTTCATCGCCATCTTCTGGCGCAAGATTTAGCTCACCCTGTTGTTGGTAGTGTCGTGCCGACGTTTGCAATGGCGACGATGGTAGTGTCAAATGCGCTCGGTCATTTTTCTCCTTGGGCGGGTGATGCTTTGTGGCTGTTTGCGGTTGCGCTGCATATTGGCTTTTTAATCAGCTTTGTTTATCACCGCTCACAAGCATTTGAACTTCATCATATGGTGCCAAGTTGGTTTGTTCCACCTGTGGGTATCGTGGTGGCGGATGTCTCTTTTTCTGGTAACCCACACTTGGCTTTTATCGCCCAAGGTACTTTGATTTTTGGTCTAGCGGCTTATGCAGTGATGTTGCCAGCCATGCTTTACCGTTTGATTTTTGCTCAAGAAATTCCTGATGCAGCGAAACCAACATTGGCCATTATGGCGGCGCCAGCAAGCCTTTCATTAGCGGGTTACCTAAGTGTGACTAGTGATCCTTCACCAGTGATCATCGGTGTACTATTTGGTATTGCCGTATTGATGACCGTGGTGATTTATCTGGCTTTTATCAAATTGATGCGTTTGCCTTTTAGCGCCGGCTTTGCTGCATTTACCTTCCCTATGGTGATCGGTTCGACTGCGCTGTTTAAATTAAGCGCTTGGATGCACAACATCGATGTGGCCGATCATTATGTGGCTCAAGTGCATGGCTTGGCATTGGTTGAACTTTGGATTGCCACCGTTGTTGTTGGTTATGTCGCCGTACGTTACTTCCATTTCTATCAACCACATAAAGTGATAATGCGTCGCGGAGACAAATAAACAAGCCAACGCTCCATCCTTAATGTGTTAGCACTCATTGATCTCCCTAAACCAAGAGTGAAGCGATAAATTTGCTCTTGGTTTATTTGTTTTCATGCTTTGGGTAAATAAGCGACAACAGCACGCAAACACACGTCAAATCGGCAGTAAATTTAGGGTAGTTATGCTAGGCTCGATTCAGTTTTGCTAACTATTTTGAGCGTCTATTTTGTTTACTGTTTATCATTCCAATCAAGTCGATGTACTGAAATCTTTGCTGGTTGAGTTGGTCAAGATTGACCCGCTGGAAAACCCATTTGAAAAAGAACAGATATTGGTTCAGAGCCCAGGTATGTCACAGTGGCTCAAAATGGCATTAGCAAAAGAATTTGGTGTTGCCGCTAATATCGATTTTCCACTTCCCGCGACCTTTATTTGGAACATGTTCACTCAAGTGTTGGCGGATGTGCCGCAACGCAGTGCCTTCAATAAAGAGTCGATGAGTTGGAAGTTAATGCAAATACTACCAAGCTTGCTCGACCAAGCTGAATTTGCTCCGCTACAACGTTATCTTGATGATGACAGCGACAGCTCAAAGCTCTATCAACTGGCAGAAAAAATTGCTGATATTTTCGATGGCTACTTAGTCTATCGCCCAGAATGGATTGCGGCTTGGGAATCGGGCCAAGTCGTCGCTGAGATTGGGGATGAACATCCGTGGCAACCGATTTTGTGGCAAGCGCTGTATGATCACACTTTAGCGCTCGGCCAATCGCCGTACCATCGTGCCAATCTTTATGAGCATTTCATCGATAGCCTCGCCAATTACCAAGGTTCGTTTGACAATCTGCCTAAGCGACTGTTTGTCTTCGGCATTACCTCTTTACCTCCACGTTATATGGATGCGCTTAAAGCGCTTGGTGAGCATATCGATGTTCACTTAATGTTTACCAACCCATGTCGTTATTACTGGGGCGAAGTGCGTGATAGAAAGTTCCTAGCGAAATTGGCGGCGAAGCAACGTAAGCATTTGGTATGGCGTGACCAACATTCAGAGATTGACGGCGAAAGCGCTCAACTGAAAGGCAGCATTGAAGACAATCTTGGCTTTGATGAGATGACTTATGACGAGCACGGAGATGACTCAAGTGCCGATGAATTGCACACCGATGTGGTGGGCAATAGCTTACTTGCTTCGATGGGGAAGTTAGGACGTGACAACATGTATCTGCTGTCACAGTTAGAATCAAATGAGATAGAAGCCTTTGTTGATATGGGGCGTGACTCATTGTTGCAGCAATTGCAGGCCGATATCCTCAATCTTGAAGAGCATCAAGACGATCAATTGCTGACTTCTAGCCATCATAAACAAGTAGTGCGAGCCAATGATAGCTCGGTGACACTGCATGCTTGCCACAGTCCGATGCGTGAAGTGGAAGTGCTGCACGATCAATTGCTGAGTATGTTTGATGCCGGCCCGAGCTTAAAACCACGCGATATCATCGTGATGGTGGCCGATATCAATGCTTACAGCCCTGCTATTCAAGCAGTATTTGGCAATGCGCCGGGTGAGCGATTTATTCCTTATTCCATTTCAGACCGTAGTGCCGATCAAGAAAGTCCTATTTTGGCTGCGTTTATGCAGCTACTCAACTTGGCTAATACTCGTTGTTTAGCCTCTGAACTATTAGAGCTGCTTGAGATTCCTGCAATCCTTAATCGTTTTGGTTTGAGTGAGGATGAGTTCTTACAAGCCAAAATCTGGGTGGAAGAGTCGGGTATTCGCTGGGGGCTAAACCCAGCAACAGGCGCGGAGTTTGATTTACCGGCAATCGCGCAAAATACCTGGCAGTTTGGTATAGAACGGATGTTGCTTGGTTATGCAATGCCGGAATCAGCAGGATTGTTTGATGACGGTCAGCAATCATTGTCCCCCTACAATGAAGTGCAAGGCATGGGCGCTGAATTAGCGGGTAAGCTGGCGCACTTTGTTGAAACCGTCAGTGAATATCGTCAGCAGTTGGCAAGTTCACACAGTATTGATGATTGGCGTCAACTGTTGACCGCGATGTTGGATGATTTTTTTAAAGTGGAGTTGGAAGGTGAAGTGGCGCTCAAGTCGATTCGTGACACGCTCGCCATGCTACGAGAGCAGTTAGCTGATGCCGCTTATCATGCTGAACTCGCCCCGAGTATTATTTGCCAATATCTACAAAACAAACTGTCGGGAACCCGTGTTAGCCAACGCTTCTTAGCAGGACAAGTTAACTTCTGTACCCTGATGCCAATGCGCTCGATTCCATTTAGAACCGTGTGCTTGCTGGGTATGAATGATGGCGTTTACCCTCGCTCAATGCCGCCTGAAGGGTTTGATTTGATGAATGGTCGCACTCGTGCAGGCGACCGTTCTCGTCGTGATGATGACCGTTATCTGTTTTTAGAAGCCCTGTTGTCTGCACAGCAAACACTCTACATCAGTTACGTTGGCCGCTCGATTCAAGACAATACGGAACGAGTACCATCGGTATTGGTCTCCGAGTTATTAGAATATTGTCATCAAAACTACCGTTTAGCGGAAGATGCCGAATTGAGCTGTGATCAATCTGGCGATAAGTTGCTGGCCAATTTGCACCACCAACATGCCATGGTGCCATTTAGCCCTGCTGCCTTTGGTTTTACTTCATCGGAAGCTGTTCAAGGGAATCCAACCAGTTACGCTAAGGAGTGGTTGCCAGCGGCCAATCGCCAAGGTCAGCGTAGTGGTGAGTTTAACCGCCAGTTAAGTGATTATCTGGCCGATGTGAGTTACCCGATCGATCTTGATTTGGTCGAGCTGCAACGTTTTTGGCGCTTACCCGTGCAGTATTTTTTCAACCGTCGCTTAAAAGTGATGTTTGAGCCGCCATTGCCGATTATGCCCGATGAAGAGCCGTTTATTTTGGATGGTTTAGAAAGCTTCCAAATTCGTGATGCTTTACTTGAGCAGCTACTTGGCGATCAACTGCAAGCAAACGCTAACCCGGAAAAAACGGTACAAGCTTTCGTCGCTCAGCAGCGAGCACAGGGGAAATTACCCGTGGGCGCTTTTGGCGATATTGAATTTGAGACCAACCGCGTGCAAGCGGAGCAACTGGTTGAGAAGCTGCGTTTTGTTACCAGTGCGCCAAGTGACGATATTGAGATCAATTTAACCTTTGATCTGCTTGGTGAAGGTAAGCCGATCTTGTTGCAAGGTTGGCTGACTCAAGCTTATCAATCAGGGTTAGTACGTTATCGCAGTGGTAAAATTCGTCCGCAAGATTATTTAGCGGCGTGGATTGATCATCTCTCAATGTCAGCGATGGGGTTGGCTAAGCGCACCCACATGATTGGTTATGACCGTAAAGAAGGCGTCGTTCATCTGATTTATCCGCCGTTGGATGATGCCAATTACGCCAAAATTTTGCTGACTGAACTGGTACGTTTGTTCTATCAAGGAATGACTCAACCGTTGGCTTATTTCCCTAAAACCTCTCTGGCTGCCATTGAAGCGGGTTTTAGCCGTGGTGGTTCGTGGGCGGATGATGAAGATAAATCACTCAAGAAAATGGCCGATGCCTTTAACGATGGCTTTATGAGCAGTGGTGAAGGTAACAACGCTTACATTGGTCGAATTTGGCCGCAGTGGAATGAAGCTTTAGCACAAGAGGTTCGCTCATTAGCTGCCTTGGTTATTCAAGCACCAAGGTTGCTGGTGAAAGATGCACATGATGAATAAAGAGGGTCTGGTGGTGAACGGTCAGTTCAGGGTAAGAAAGGGAAGTGGTTGGCCGCCAGTAAATCGTTATTAATGTGTAGGGCGTTCGCTGTGCGGCCAGTGGTCAGAGGGACCATTATTCTGTGGGTTCAGCTAAGTTGATAACTAGCTCAACACGTGGCGCGGATAGTAAAGCTTAACTGGGGGAGGTTCTGTGAGAGCGCTCCCATTAAATCTGCCACCTTAGATTTAGGTGCAGATAAACACTCATTATCAAGCTTATGTCACACAAAAAAGTGTGAATAAATTGATTAAGAAGTTACATAAAGGTTTGATTGTTATGACATCGTGTTCAGTTGTCACCTCACTAGATACCATGAATTTTCCATTGCATGGTGCACGACTTATTGAAGCCTCTGCGGGAACGGGAAAAACCTTCACCATTGCTGGGCTCTATTTGCGTTTATTGTTAGGGCACGGTAGTGGTGAGAGCCGCCATCAAACGCCATTAACGGTCGACCAAATTTTGGTGGTGACCTTTACCGAGGCCGCAACCGCTGAGTTGCGTGATCGTATTCGTGCTCGCATCCACGACGCCCGCTTAGCGTTTGCTCGCGGTGAAAGCGGCGATCCGGTGATCAAACCTTTGTTGACTGAGATCGATGATCATAAGCAAGCTGCGATGATTTTATTGCAAGCTGAGCGCCAGATGGATGAGGCAGCTGTCTACACCATTCATGGTTTTTGTCAGCGAATGCTTACGCAGAATGCCTTTGAATCAGGCAGCCGTTTTAACAATGAATTTGTTACCGATGAAAGCCATCTAAAAGCGCAAGTGGTGGCGGATTACTGGCGTCGTAATTTCTACCCATTACCACTTAAATTAGCCGGCGAAGTGCGCTCAATTTGGAGTTCGCCTGCCGCGTTGTTAGGCGATGTTTCACGTTACTTAACGGGCGCGCCACTGCAACTCTCGGTTGCTGCCATGCAAGGGGATTTGAGTGAATTACATCAGCAAAATCTGGCTAAAATCGATCAGTTAAAAGCGCAATGGCGAGAAAGTAGCGATGACTTTTTGGCGTTGATCAGTGAGTCTGATATTAACAAACGCAGTTATACCAAGAAGTCACTGCCAACGTGGTTGGAGGCGATAGGGGCTTGGGCGTTGAGTGAAACGACTGGTTATGAGTTTCCAGAGCTGTTAGCGCGTTTTGCCCAAAACGTGTTGATTGAGAAAACCCCGAAAGGAGATGCGCCGCTGCATGAGGTATTTGTTCAGGTTGAAGCCTTTGTTAGCCAGCCGATCAGCCTTAAAGCGCCGTTGCTGGCGCACGCTATTGAGCACTGTCGAGTCAGTTTAGCTAAAGCCAAGCAGCAAAAGCAGTGGCTATCGTTTGATGATCTGCTAACCAATTTATCTGCTGCGATGGACGGTGATGAACTCGGCATATTAGCAGAGCGTATCCGCAGTTTGTATCCGGTGGCGATGATCGATGAATTCCAAGATACCGATCCACTGCAATACAGTATTTTTAGCCGTATTTATTTGTCTCATCCTGAGTGCGGCTTGTTCATGATTGGCGACCCTAAGCAGGCTATTTATGGCTTCCGCGGTGCGGATATTTTTACCTATATTAAAGCGCGTAATCAGGTTTCATCGCATTTCACTCTTGGCACCAACTGGCGCTCAAGTGCCGATATGGTAGCAGCGGTTAATCAAGTGTTTGCATCAGCCGATAGCGCGTTTATTTACGATCAAGATATTCCATTTCTTCCCGTCGCGGCGAGTCCAAATGCGACAAACCGTGCTTGGTCATTGAATGGCAAAACGCAACCGGCGTTAACCTATTGGTTGCAAGAAGCGGAAGAAAAACCGCTGGCTAAAGGTGATTACCTTAAAGCGATGTCGCAAGCGACCGCCGATCAAATCCAAACCATCTTGACCGCTTCGCAGCAACAACAAGCGCACTTTAGCAGTGATAAAGGTGACAAGGCGATCCAAGCCGGTGACATAGCGGTGTTGGTGCGCACTGGTAATGAAGGTCGGATGGTCAAAGAGGCTCTGGCTAAACAAGGTATTGCCAGTGTTTATCTTTCTAACCGTGACAGTGTGTTTAGCTCAGCGGTGGCACAAGATATTCAACGTCTACTGCAAGCGGTATTAACACCAGAAAATGATCGTGCTTTACGAGCCAGTTTAGCTTCGGAGTTATTTGCGCTTGATGCTGGTAGCTTGGACGCGCTCAATAACGATGAAACGGCTTGGGAAAATGCGGTCAACGAATACAAGGAGTATCGTAAGTTATGGTTGCAACGTGGTGTCTTACCGATGCTGCGCGCCGTAATGAGCAAGCGACATGTTGCTGAGCGCTTATTGGAAGAAGAAAGTGGCGAGCGAAACCTGACCGATTTAATGCACCTAGGTGAATTGTTGCAGCAAGCCAGTGGCGAGCTAGACAGTGATCATGGTTTATTACGTTGGCTTGCGCAGGCAATCAGTGATGCTCAAAACGGTCTGGGTGGTAGTGAAGATCAGATTCAGCGACTTGAATCTGAGCGTAATTTGGTACAGATCGTCACCATTCATAAGTCGAAAGGTTTGGAATATGACTTGGTCTTCTTACCTTTTGTTCTCAGTTATCGTGAAGCCAGCGAGGCGAAGTATTATGACGCCGAAAGCGATCGCACTATCTTAGACATTAACCAAGATAAAGCCGCGTTGGCACAAGCGGATAAAGAGCGCTTAGCGGAAGACCTGCGCTTAATTTACGTTGCGTTGACCCGTGCGGTTTATGGCTGTTTCATTGGCGCGGCGCCTTTGCGTAATGGTCGTTCAACCAAAGAACCAACTGGCGTCCACCATAGTGCAATGGGCTATTTGTTGCAAAACGGTCAAGCGGGTGGCATTAGCGATCTTACCCAAGCGATTGAGTCGCAAATTAAGCGGCTACCTTGTGTGGCTTTGGACGGATTGCCTGCGTCGCATCCACATGCCTTTGTTACACAAGATGAAGTCAATCAAACCCTCCATGCTAAACAATTAAGCCAATTAATCGATCGCGGTTGGCGGCTAACCAGTTACTCAGGATTGATTAAACAAGGCTCACATCACCACGATGATTCCTCAAGTGAACTGTTAAAGCTTGATGTGGATTCGTCAGGTGAGCAAGACGAACAAGAGTTTATTGAGCCGGAACGTTCGATATTTACTTTCCCGCGCGGTGCTCGTCCAGGCACGTTCCTACACTCGTTGTTTGAGGAAGTCGAGTTTACCCAGCCAGCCAGTGGTGAAGAAAATCAGGCCAAAATTATCGCTTTAATGGAGAGTGAGCAGCTTGATTTAGAGTGGTTGCCAATCCTGCAGCAATTGGTTGATACCGTGCTGGCGACGCCCTTAGATGGTAAAGAACTGCGTCTTAATCAAAAAGGCCCAGTGCAGCGATTAGTGGAGATGGAATTTCTATTGCCGATCGAAGTGCTCGCTTCAGCAGAATTAAATCGAGTTATTCAGCGCAATGATCCTTTGTCTGCCAAAGCGGGCGATTTAGGCTTCCAAACCGTGCAAGGTATGTTGAAAGGCTTTATCGATTTAGTGTTTGAGCATCAGGGTAAGTACTATGTACTGGACTGGAAATCGAATCATTTAGGTGACGAGATCGTCGATTATCATGGCGATGCATTACGCCAAGCAATGGCCGATCACCGCTATGATCTGCAATACCAAATTTATGCGTTAGCGCTGCATCGCTTTCTGCGCAGCCGCGTCGCGGATTATGATTATCAGCGTCATTTTGGTGGGGTGTATTACCTATTTTTACGCGGTATGGACGGCGAGGGCGAACACGGTATTTTCTCCGCTAAGCCAAGTTTTGAATTTTTGACAGAGTTAGACAAATTGATTGATGGCGAACTAATTGAACGTCGTGACAATGCCGCAGGGCAAATGGAGTTAGGTTTATGAGTACGTTGCTAACCACCCTTAAGCGCTTGGCGGAAAAGGGCTCCATTCGTCAGCTAGATTATCAATTTTCCCGCTTTATTGCGGCCAAATCGCAACAGGCAGAATTAGCCTTTATCGCCGGTGTTTTGAGTAGTGAGTTAGGTAAAGGCCATATCTGTTTGCCGCTTAAAGATGTACAAGGACAAGCGGTCGATCTTGCGGCAAAGATCGGCTTATATGGTGAGGCCGCATTAGAACTTAACCAACAACTACTAACCGTTGATTGGGCAGTATTGCTGCAACAATCACCTTGGGTGAGTAAACCGATAGAGCAACACGCAGAGCCATTGCCTTTAGTGTTTGATGGTTCAAGGCTCTATCTGCATCGTTATTGGCACTATGAAGTGATTTTGGCCGAGAAGTTAACTCGCTTTGGGACTGCCATGATCCTAAAGCCTGTCGAAGTACAAAAACTGTCGCAATTGCTCGATCATTTGTTTGCGCGCAGTTATCACTTTCTTTTTTCTGCCTTGTCTCATTCATCGAATTTGACGCAAGTTCAACGCCAACAATTGGTTTGCGATCACCTTGATATTGTTGATGAAAGTCAACTGGATTGGAGCTCTATTGACCAAGTGTTACTACAAGCAACACGCGCTGAGCAGTTATCACCTCTCGATCAATTGGTGCCGCTTGCCGTGTGCGTCAACTGGCAGAAAGTCGCTGCTGCCATTGCTTTGACCAAGCGCTTTGCGGTTATTTCAGGTGGGCCGGGTACAGGTAAAACAACCACGGTGACCAAATTGCTGGCAGCCCTGATTGAGCAGGCTGAACAGAGTGGTCACACCCCAACGATTAAGCTGGTGGCACCAACGGGTAAAGCCGCGGCGCGTTTAACCGAATCGATTGGTAAAGCGGTCGACCAACTGCCGGTTAGCCCAGAGCTGAAAGCCGCGATCCCGACCGAATCAAGCACTTTGCATCGTTTGCTCGGGGCATTGCCCAATAGCGCGGAGTTTCGTCATAACCAAAGCAACCCGTTGCACCTAGATATTTTGGTGGTAGATGAAGCATCAATGGTTGACCTTCCAATGATGTATAAAGTGGTTGATGCCCTACCTAAACATGCCCGTTTGATTCTTTTAGGCGATAAAGATCAGCTTGCATCAGTAGAAGCGGGCGCTGTCCTTGGCGACATTTGCTCCTTCTACCATTATGGCTATAGCAGTACGCAAGGGGAATTGATCGCACAGTTATCGGGTTACACAACGTTAGCGCAGCAGAACGCCAACAATAAAGGCAGCCGTGTCGGTGATAGTTTGTGTATGTTGCAAAAGAGCTATCGTTTTGATGCACGTTCTGGCATCGGCCAGTTAGCGAAAGCCGTTAACTCAGGCTCGGCGTATCAGCTTGATGCGGTTTGGCAACGTGGTTTTGAGGATATTGAGCAGTTCCCGCTTGATATGCAAAACTACAACCAATTGATCCAAACGATGGTGGCAGAATACAGCCACTACCTAAAACGTCTTTCTCTGCGTGAAATTAACCCGCAGACGGGAGAGTTAGAAAGCATTACCCAACAAGCGAAAGCTGGGCTTGATGCTTTTGCTCGTTGCCGTCTATTGTGCGCGATGCGTGAGGGGGATTTCGGCGTGAGCGGTTTAAACCATCGTGTTGAACGGGCGCTGGTGGCTCGTAAACGTATTCTCACTCAAGATGAACTTTGGTACCACGGACGCCCAGTCATGATCACTCGTAACGACCATGCGTTGGGGTTGTATAACGGCGATATTGGGCTTTGTATGCTCGATGATTCATTGGCTGAACCGCGATTGAAAGTGTTTTTTGAATTACCGGATGGCAGCGTGAAGTCGGTGCTACCTAGTCGTGTGCCGGAGCATCAAACTGCTTATGCAATGACAGTACATAAATCACAAGGCAGTGAATTTGAATTTACGGTAATGATTTTGCCAAAAGACTTTAGCCCTATTTTAACACGGGAGCTTATTTACACCGGTATAACCCGTGCTAAGAAACGTTTGGCGCTTTATGCGCAACCAGATGTGGTTAAGCGAGGAATTAAAGTGATGACAGAGCGGGCAAGTGGTTTGATGGATCGATTACAAGGTTAGAGTGATAAACCATCCTTGGTTTTTACGCAGCAAGCGAAGGTTAGTCTGCGTTTATTGAAATGCGCTAGTAAAAGAGATGCTGCGAATTTTGTATCGTTCTTGATAATCAAGAATGAATGCTTTCAAGTGTTCAGAGGTGGGAAAGACACAGTGCACATCGAGATCGATCAGCAACTCGTTTTCGGCCATATCCCAAAAGCTCTGTAGTGAATTACAAATTATAGTTTTCATATTGTTGCTCTTAGTTGACGTTGATATCTACCAAAGCAATCCGTGCGGTCTAGCAAGCTAGTTGAAATTGAATCCAATCAATAATGCGAAGCGAGTAAATATTAACCAACAAAAGATATGAAATAAAGCTTATATTTAAGACAAAAATGAACAATGGCTACATTAAGTAGCCATTTTTATCATTGTTTGATTGATTTTTGTTTAAATTTTAACAGGTTAGAACGGTTGTAATCATTAGGTTCGAGTGGCTAAAATTTTTGAGTTACGTTGATAGTTGTAGAGGTTTTTCTTTTGTGATGGGAGTTGCTCCACTCCAACCTCGTAAAAGCCTTGTTCTCTAAACCAATGCAAGCTGTGTGTGGTTAAAACAAATAACTGCTCAATCCCTTGTTGGCGGCACTGTTGCTTCATATAGTTGAGAAGAATTAAGCCTCGATTACCATCTCTATAATCTTTATGAATGGCAACGCAGGCCATTTCCGCCATGCTGTCTTCGATATAGGGGTAAAGTGCGGCGCAACCGATGATCAAGCCATCTTTTTCAATGATGGTAAATTGATGCACTTCTTGCTCTAGCTGTTCACGGGAGCGGCGGACTAAAATGCCTTGCTCTTCAAGTGGCCGGATCAAATCGAGAATACCACCAATGTCATCGATATCAGCCACACGTACTCGTTCCGAGCTCGCATAAACCACCTGCGTACCAATACCGTCAATAGAGAATAGTTCTTGGATTAAGGCGCCATCTTCTTTGTAGCTAACAAGATGACTACGAGGCACACCTGCGCGACAGGCGGTAATGGCGGCTCGTAAAAAACGTAGTGTTCCTGAGGCATTGTCATGAGAGCAGTCAACGTCCGTTTCGAGTTTTTGTAAAACGGCCTCTGCTTCACGCGGCACTAGTTCAGCTACGACGTCACCTTTGTCATCAATGATGCCCTGCTCGGAACAAAAGCCAACTAGCTTGTCGGCATTTAAGCGAATTGCCACTTGTGTTGCGACTTCTTCTGACAATAAATTAAATGACTCACCGGTTACTGAGCTGGCAATTGGGCCGAGCAATACAATAGAGCCTTGTTCGAGCATGCGATTGATGCCCTGAATATCAATTCGGCGGATACGGCCGCTATGGCAATAATCGACTCCATCATCAACGCCAAGAGGCTGAGCAATCACAAAGTTACCGCTGACGACATTGAGTTGAGTGCCCGCCATCGGTGTATTGCTTAAGCTCATAGAAAGCTGAGCCGTGATTGCAAGCTGTAATTGCCCGGCGGCTTGCATAACTAGCGACAAACTAGCCTCGTCCGTAATGCGAACCCCTTTGTGGTAGTCGTTTGTGACCTGATTATTCGCCAAAATGGTGTTAATTTGGGGACGCGCACCATGCACCAATACGATCTTGACGCCTAGGCTATGAAGCAGGGCTAAGTCACTGATAATATTTTTAAAGTTGTCATCCGCAACCGCTTCTCCTCCTAGCATGACCACCATGGTTTTTCCTCGGTGAGCATTGACATAAGGTGTTGATTGGCGAAATCCTTTAACTAATGCGGTGCTACGTATTTTCACATTACAATCCATTTGTGAATTTATATGTGATTATAGTGCAAATTTATTCTCGAATAGGCAAGCAATTTTTTGGAATCAAGAGCCAATAAACTCTTTTGTGAGATTGTGAGCGTGAAAAGGGCATGCTATAGAATAATTTTGCCAATAAGGTCATTGGTTTATGAATGTTAGTACCAAAAGTAGTATCGCAAATAAACAATCTCAGAGTGGCCGTTTCTTTGCGCGTAAATGGATGAATGTCGCCGCTTTGGTTGTTGCATTGATATGTGCTTATTTTGTGGTTCAAACTGGGTTGTGGCTTAACTCAAAATATCAGCAGGTTTCTCATCCTCCTTCGCTTATTTATGGCACATGGGTAGAAGATAACGTTGCGCCTTATTTAGCCGAAACTATCGTTATAAATCAGTCGGGAGTGACGGTGAATGGGGGTGTTGTTGGCACGCAATTCAGTTTTGATGGCAATACCTTTCGTTATCAACATGGATCACAACAGCGAGTGTTTCACTTCGATTTTGGCAACTTCAATTCAATGAAACTTGATACAGACGTCGCTTATCAGCCGGTTTATGTCAAAACGCTTTAAAATTCACATACATTAACGATCCTAGCGTTGACTCCGCTAGTAAGAGTTTGTCATGCTCCGTACTTGGCGTTAATGGACTCTTATTCGTAATGAAAAAATATCTTTTTTTGGCAGCCGCATCGCTGCTCGTTGGCTGTGCGCAGCCCACTGAACTGGCTCAACAATATCGAGATGGTGAGTTTAAAACCACGCTCAACCGTGTCGATAGCGTGCAATCAAACAGTAGCCGTGACTTTACCGAATTTCATAAGCAAGCCGAACAAGTGGTCGTCAAGTCGCCATCTATGGCTAAGATCTATCAGCCTCTCTATGAAAAACTCAACCAATGGGTTTTAGAAAGTGGCAACCCAAGTGATTTAGCCAACTTTGATATTCAAACCGCACAATTAGGCGGCGGCGATAAACAGGGTAATGTTCTATTCACGGGGTACTTCTCTCCGGTGATGGAATTACGCCATCAAGCCAACGAACAATTTAAATATCCTATCTATGCCAAACCAGCTTGTACGACAGATTGCCCAACTCGTGCGGAAATTAACGCAGGCGCATTAGATGGCAAGGGTTTAGAGCTTGGCTACGCAGCGAACCGAATTGATCCTTTCATGATGGAAGTTCAAGGCAGTGGCTTTGTTCATTTTGAAGATGATGATTCACTAGAGTATTTCGCCTACGGCGGTAAAAACAATAAAGCTTACGTCAGCATCGGTCGTGTATTGATTGAGCGTGGTGAAGTGTCACGTGAAAAAATGTCGATGAAAGCGATTAAAGAGTGGGTGTTGGCCAATGACGAAGCCACCGTTCGTGAATTGCTAGAACAAAACCCATCTTATGTCTTCTTTAGTCCACGGGCAGACGCACCAGTGACGGGGTCAGCCGGCATTCCATTATTGCCGATGGCATCAGTGGCGGGTGATCGTTCTATTTTGCCTATGGGCACCCCATTGCTAGCGGAAGTGCCACTACTTAATGCCGATGGCACTTGGAGCGGAGCGCATCAATTACGCCTTCTTATCGTGTTAGATACTGGTGGTGCGGTAAAACAAAACCATTTGGACCTTTACCATGGTATGGGGGATCGAGCGGGTAACGAAGCCGGCCACTACAAACATTTTGGTCGAGTTTGGAAGCTCGGTCTTGAAGGCTCTGCAACTCAAGCTCCTTGGGCTATGCCGCCAGAGAAACTAAACTAATCCATACCCCTTTGGCTTCAATTAGGCCGGGTATAGACATTTCAATAAAGAGTGCGTATAAATCGCACTCTTTGTTTTTGTAACCGATTTACAGGCTTTACGTTATGCGTGAATTAGACACTCCAGCTTCAGATAATTACAACCAACGTTTTGGTGGTACTCGTCGTTTATATGGCAACAGCGAAGTGGAAATCCTCCGTGCTGCACATGTGTGTGTGATTGGTATCGGCGGTGTTGGTTCATGGGCTGTGGAAGCGCTGGCGCGTAGCGGTGTGGGTGAGTTGACGTTGATTGATATGGACGATGTGTGCGTCACCAATATCAACCGTCAAATCCATGCCATGAGCGGCACGGTAGGACAAAGCAAAATTGAAGTAATGGCTGAACGCGTTAAGTTGATCAACCCAGAGTGTAAGATCAACCTTATCGATGATTTTATTACTCCGGATAATCAGCATGAGTACTTGAGTAAAGAGTACGATTACGTGTTGGATGCGATTGATAGTGTCAAAGCGAAAGCGTCACTATTGGCTTACTGCCGTAGCAATAAAATCAAGGTAATCACTACCGGTGGGGCGGGCGGTCAAACCGATCCGACACAAATCAAAATCGCCGATTTGACGAAGACTATCCAAGACCCATTGGCGAAGAAAATCAAAGATACCTTGCGTCGTCACCATAATTTCCCGAAAAATCCGCAGCGCAAATTCAACATTGACTGCGTATTTTCGACCGAACAGCTCAAATACCCACAAGCGGATGGTTCAGTGTGCGCTGTCAAAGCCACAGCGGAAGGGCCAAAGCGTATGGACTGTGCCAGCGGTTTTGGCGCGGCGACCGTCGTGACTGCCACGTTTGGCTTTGTGGCAGTATCGCGCATTATCGAAAAACTGATCCAGAAACACACCAAGTAGGAGAGAGATTATGTCATCGTTTCCTTCATGCCTTTTTGGTCATACCGTCGCTTCTGACAATATTACGGCTGAGCAGATTGCTGAGGTAATGCAAAACTTCCGTGGTTGGGAAGATCGTTATCGTCAGGTGATTCAATGGGGCAAAAAGCTTCCTGTGATGCCGGAAGAGCTAAAGTCGAGCCAAGTGATGGTCGCAGGCTGCGAAAGCCAAGTATGGCTGGTGAGCGAGCAAATTGATGGTGTGTGGCATTTCTGTGCCGATTCAGATGCCCGCATCGTACGTGGTCTGATCGCTCTAGTCTTAGCAGCGTATAACGGCAAAACCAGTGCACAAATTCAAGCATTTGATATTGATGCCTACTTTGACCAACTCGGCCTTGTCGCTCATCTCAGTCCATCTCGCGGTAATGGTCTAAAAGCGATTGTTGAACAGATAAAACAATTGGCTGCTTAAATGCATTACCGCTAGAGTTGAGTAAAATTTAATCACTGCAATTTTAATGTCTTAGCAAAACAGCCGGTTGTCACACTTGTTGTCATTAGCTAAAGACTGTAAAATCCGCGCCCTTAATAATTGTTCCGTTGCTTGAGAGACACCATGACCTCTGAAAAAATCAACCTGCTCGATTTCGATCGCCAAGGATTGTGTACATTCTTTGCTGAAGAATTAAATGAAAAAGCATTCCGCGCCGAACAGGTGATGAAGTGGATCTACCATTTTGGTGTTGATGATTTCGACAACATGAACAACATCAACAAAGTATTACGTGAGAAGCTAAAACAACGTTGCGAAATTAAAGCGCCAGTTGTATCAGAAGCTCAGCACTCGTCGGATGGCACCATTAAGTGGGCTATGCGTGTGGGTGATCAAGACGTTGAAACGGTTTATATCCCAGAAGATGACCGCGCAACACTGTGTGTTTCTTCTCAAGTTGGTTGTGCGTTGGAATGTAAATTCTGTTCAACCGCTCAGCAAGGCTTTAACCGTAACCTGAAAGTGTCAGAAATCATTGGTCAGGTATGGCGTGCCGCACGTGAAATCGGTCTGCAAAAAGAGACAGGTCGTCGCCCTATTACTAACGTGGTAATGATGGGTATGGGCGAACCACTACTGAATATGAAAAACCTAATCCCAGCATTGGAAATCATGCTGGACGATCTTGGTTTTGGTCTGTCTAAGCGCCGTGTAACGGTATCAACATCTGGTGTGGTTTCAGGCCTAGACCAAATGACGGGTAAAATTGACGTTGCACTTGCAATCTCGCTGCATGCGCCAAACGACAAGTTGCGTAGCGAAATTATGCCAATCAACGATCGTTGGGATATTCAAGAGTTTCTTGCATCAGTGCGTCGTTACATCGCATCATCCAACGCAAACCGTGGTCGTGTAACGGTTGAATATGTATTGCTTGATCATATCAACGATGGCACTGAGCACGCACACGAATTGGCGCAGTTGATGAAAGACACGCCGTGTAAGATCAACCTGATTCCGTTTAACCCGTACCCAGGTTCTCCTTACAAAAAACCAAGCAACTCTCGCATTGACCGTTTCCAAAAAACCTTGATGCAATATGAGCACACAGTGACGACGCGTAAAACACGCGGCGACGATATTGATGCGGCTTGTGGCCAGTTGGTGGGTGATGTGATTGACCGTACTAAGCGTACAGCAATGGCAAAAGCCGCTAAAGGCGAGAGCATCGACATCAAAGCGCTATAATTTAGCCAAATTTTGAAAAGCCAGAGCATTGCTCTGGCTTTTTTATTGCTACCGATAACAAGAAAAATTGTTCGATAAGGGATATTTATCTAAGTTTGTTGTCTTTTTACCCACTTAGAATGTCAGTTTTTAGAAAAACCTTGAGCTTGCTGTAATTTATCTATCTTAGTTGTGTTGTTTCGTGCCTGATATCTATTAGAATTAACAGTCATACTCATTATCGTATTTGTTTGTAAATTGATTTGCTAATTTACACAGAATGCGGTTTTGTACAGGAAGACGAGATTTACCGAAGCAGTGCCAGAACTATCTTGCAAACAAGATGCCTTATATCGGTATATGAATTAACGAATTAAATGACATTGGGTACAACCAACCACTAACGAAAAATAATAAAAATGGTTAGCCCACTGTAAAACTAGAGAATTGAATACTATGAACGCGGACCAACCAACCCCAGTTACAGAAGACAATGTAGATACTATCCGAGTAGAAGCGGGCACCATACTTAAGCAAAAACGTGAAGAGCTGGGTTTATCAAAGAAGCAGGTTGCAGATCGTCTTCGTTTGCGCCTTGCTCTGATAGAACAGATTGAAAGTAACCAGTTTGAAGCCGATCAAGTTGCGACTTTTACACGTGGTTATTTGCGTTCTTACGCCAAGATTGTTGGGATTGATGAAGCGATCGTGTTATCTGCGTTGGATGAGAGCTTAGGCACTCAGCCACAAGAGCAAACGATGAAGAGCTTCTCGCGTAAAACCAATCGTGAAAAACACGATAGCCGTATCATGGCGCTTACTTGGGGGATCGTCGCGATTATCGTCGCGATTTCATCGGTTTGGTGGTGGCAGAATCAGCAAAAAGATATGGTTGATATTGTGGCCGAAGAAGAGGCTGCATTGGTTTCTCCCGCTCCAGAGGTCAGTTTAGAATCTGTAGCAGAAGCTGAAAATGCGCTAACCACAGAAGAACAAGCTCCACAAGTCGATGAGCTGCAACCTTTAGAGCCAGCCGCAGAAACGCAAACGTTGCAAGAGGGCGATGCAGATGCGCAATCAGCAACACAGAGTGCTGATGCTGCGGTAGCGGAAACAACAGCAACGGATGCTTCAGTCGACGTTGTCAGCAATGAAGAACCAACCCCTAGCGCTGATATTGTCAGCGCTAATCATATGGAAATGAGCTTTAGCGATGATTGCTGGGTTCAAGTGAAGGATGCCGCTGGTAAAACGCTTACGACGGGCATTAAAAAAGCCGGACAAACTCTACAAGTTGAAGGCAAAACACCTTATAAAGTTATTTTAGGTGCGCCTGAAAACGTTTCTATCACATTAGCGAGTGAACCTGTCGACCTTTCTGGGTATACTGCAGGCAAAGTAGCAAGATTCACCTTACCTTAGATACGATTATGCAATACGAATCCCCTATCAAACGTCGCCCATCGACTCGAATTTACGTGGGCGATGTGCCTATTGGTGACGGCGCACCGATTGCTGTGCAATCAATGACGAACACCAGAACGACAGACGTGGAAGCGACTGTTGCACAAATTCGAGCGTTGGAAAATGTCGGTGCGGATATCGTACGCGTTTCAGTGCCGACCATGGATGCTGCAGAAGCATTCAAATTGATCAAACAACAAGTGAATGTGCCGCTCGTGGCAGATATTCATTTCGATTACCGCATCGCACTTAAAGTGGCGGAATACGGTGTTGATTGTTTGCGCATCAACCCAGGTAATATCGGCAACGAAGAGCGTATTCGCGCGGTTGTTGATTGCGCCCGTGATAAAAACATCCCAATTCGCATCGGTGTTAACGGTGGTTCTCTGGAAAAAGAAATCCAGATGAAATATGGCGAGCCAACCCCACAAGCACTGGTTGAATCGGCGATGCGCCATGTTGATATTCTTGACCGTCTCAACTTTGATCAGTTCAAAGTCAGCGTGAAAGCATCTGATGTATTCCTTGCGGTGGATTCATACCGCTTGTTAGCACAGCAGATTGATCAACCACTGCACCTTGGTATTACCGAAGCAGGTGGTGCTCGTGCCGGGGCTGTAAAATCGTCGGTTGGCCTTGGCATGCTGTTGGCAGAAGGCATTGGTGATACGTTACGTATTTCTTTGGCGGCGAATCCGGTTGAAGAAATCAAAGTGGGTTTCGATATTTTGAAATCACTGCGCATTCGCTCACGTGGTATCAACTTCATCGCTTGCCCAAGCTGTTCACGTCAAGAGTTTGATGTGATTAGTACAGTAAACGCGCTTGAAGAGCGCTTAGAAGACATTATTACGCCAATGGACGTATCGATCATTGGTTGTGTGGTAAATGGTCCGGGTGAAGCTGAAGTTTCACATCTTGGTCTAGCAGGTAGCAGTAATAAAAGCGCCTTCTACGAAGATGGCAAACGTCAAAAAGAGCGTCTTGATAACCAAGACCTTATTACGACTTTGGAAGCGAAAATTCGCGCCAAGGCTGCGCTTATGGACGAAAGCAACCGCATCAACATTAAAGTACAAGATTAAATCTCAACGAAGTAATACAAATTACGGTAATTATTGTGGCAAAAACTATTCAAGCAATCCGAGGCATGAACGACTGCCTTCCAACTCAATCACCACTGTGGCAAAAACTTGAAAACACAGTGAAAAACGTAGTTAGCGCATACGGTTATAACGAAGTGCGCATGCCAATCGTTGAAGAAACAAACCTATTCAGCCGCGCAGTTGGTGAAGAGACAGACGTCGTTTCAAAAGAAATGTACACCTTTGATGATCGTAACGGCGATAGCCTAACACTTCGCCCTGAAGGTACTGCGGGTTGTGTACGTGCATGTATTCAAAACAGCCTGATCAACCGTGACGAACAGCGTCTGTGGTACATGGGCCCTATGTTCCGCCATGAGCGTCCGCAGAAAGGCCGTTACCGTCAATTCCACCAGTGTGGTGTTGAGGTGTTTGGTCTAAATGGTCCAGATGTTGATGCTGAGCTGATTATGATGACAGCACGTCTATGGCGTGAGCTGGGTATCAATGAACATGTTCGTCTTGAGCTTAACTCTATCGGCTCTCAAGAAGATCGCGCAGAGTACCGTACTGCATTGGTTGCATTCCTTGAACAGCACATCGATGTGCTAGACGAAGATTGTAAGCGTCGTATGCACACTAACCCATTGCGTGTTCTGGATACGAAGAATCCTGACGTTCAGGCAATTCTAGGTGATGCTCCTCGTCTTTCTGAGTATTTAGGCGAAGAATCTAAGCAACATTTTGCTGGTCTATGTGAACTTCTTGATGCTGCGGGTATCGAATATAAAGTTAACGAACGTTTAGTTCGTGGCCTTGATTACTACAACCGTACTGTCTTTGAATGGATCACTGAAAGCCTTGGTTCTCAAGGAACAGTTTGTGGTGGTGGTCGCTATGACGGTCTAGTTGAACAACTAGGCAGTAAGCCAACACCAGCCGTCGGTTTTGCTATGGGTCTAGAGCGTCTGGTATTGATGCTTGAAACACTAGAGCTGACTGATGTACGTCGCAGTGTTGACGTTTACATGGTGACAGCTGGCGAAGGTACTATGATGGCGGGCATGAAGCTGTCTGAACAGCTACGCGAACAAGTACCAGGCCTGCGTGTAATGAACCACTTTGGTGGTGGCAACTTTAAGAAGCAGTTCAAACGTGCAGATAAAGTTGGTGCGGTTGTTGCTCTTGTGTTGGGTGAAAACGAAGTGGCAGACAACAGCGTTGTATTGAAAGACTTGGTTGGCGGTACGCAAGAAACTTACAGCCAAGCTGACGTTATCGCGAAATTAGCTGAATTTATCTAATCGAATTTAAATTTTGAAAGTGGCGATCTGACTCGCCACTTTTCTGATGTTAAGAGGACAGGAAGTGGAACTCTACGATACCGAAGAACAACAAGTTGAAGCGATCAAAGATTGGTGGAAAGAGAACGGTAAAGCCGTGATCTTTGGTGCAGTTATTGGCCTAGGTGGTTTATTTGGCTGGCGCTTTTACCAAGATACAACACTAGAGGCTCAAGAAGCGGCTTCTGCAAGTTATACCAAAGCGATGGAAAGTTTAGCGGCTACGGGCGCTCAAGCTGAAACGCAAGTGCAATCGTTCATTGAAGCGAACGGTGAATCTGAATACAGCATTTTGGCAGCACTTCAGTTGGCAAAAGTACAAGTGGAAGCAAACCAATTGGATGAGGCAATAACTCAACTCCAATGGGCAAAAGACGCAACTCAAGATCAAGCGCTATTAGCGGTTATCAATTTCCGTCTTGCTCGCCTACAAGCAGAGCAAGGTGACTTTGATAGCGCAATTGCACAGCTAGCAAATATTACCGATGCTGGTTGGACAGGTCGTGTTGAAGAACTGAAAGGCGATATCTTACTGCGTAAAGGCGATGCAGAAGGTGCTTATGCCGCATACACCGAGGCACAACAAGCGGGTGATGCAACAGAAGTACTGAAAATGAAATTGGATGATCTCGCCAAGTAAGGGCTTTTTGGATGAAGAAAATGCTGAACAAGGCATTAACTGCTGTTGCCATCGTAGGTGTACTAGCGGGTTGTGCGAGCGAAGAAGACACCATCATCATGGCACCAGTGCCTCAAGTTGATAGTGAGTTTACGCCAACCTCAGTGTGGAGCGCGTCGGTAGGAGATGGTGTCGATCGATACTTCTCAAAACTGTCGCCTGAATTTGCTTATGGCAAAGTGTTTGTCGCAAGTCGTGATGGTGTGGTGAAAGCCCTCAATCCGGAAAGTGGCGAAACATTATGGCAAGTCGAGCTAGAAGAAGATGTGCCAGCACGTCTTTCAGGTGGCATTACGGCTGCTTACGACAAACTGTTTATTGGCAGTGAAAATGGCGAAGTGATTGCACTAAACCAAGAAACTGGCGAGCTTATTTGGCGCGTTGGTGTTCAAGGTGAAGTGTTGGCAGCGCCGGCGACTGATGAAAACCTCGTTCTTGTTCATACCAGCGAAGGTTTCTTGCTGGCGTTGAATCAAGTTACCGGCGAGCAAAAGTGGGCGATTGGTACCGAAGTACCTAACCTAACGCTACGTGGTAATAGTGCTCCAGTTACTGTTTCTGGCGGTGTATTCTGGGGGACGGCAAATGGTCGTCTAGCCGCTGCGATTGTTCAGCGTGGTCAATTGATTTGGCAACAACCAATTGGTACACCAAAAGGCGCAACAGAAATCGACCGTATCGTTGATGTTGACGCGTCTCCAGTGATTCTGGGTGGTGTGCTTTACATTGTGGGTTACAACGGTCAATTGACGGCAATTGATTTGCGTTCAGGTCAACCGGCTTGGAAACGCAGTTACTCATCAGCCACTGATTTGGCCAATGATGGTAGCCGTTTATTTGTCGTGACAGACAAAGATCATATCGTTGCTGTTGATGCACGTAGCGGTACGGAGCTATGGAGCAATAAGCAGTTAGAACACCGCTTAGTGACGGCTCCAGAGATTATTGATAACTACCTAGTTGTCGGTGACAGTGAAGGCTACCTTTACTGGATTGACCGTTCAACAGGTGAGTTTGTTGCACAACAAGAAGTGGACAGCAGCGGTTTCGCGGTGCCACCGGTGCAATTGGATGATGGTTACGTAATTATCACTCGCGATGGCGATGTAAAGAAACTAACGATCAGTCAATAATTTCGTGATATAATTCACATTCGGCTCCTTTCTGGTGACAGATAGGGGCCGTTTTGTTCATATAAAACAAGTGTTTAATCCTGAAATTGTGGTTATAGGTAACTATTTGGTGATGAGCTTGGCAATAAGCAAAATTGTCAGTCGTTACCTATAACTACATAAGAAAAGAATATTGTAGAGGTTGTTATGGTTCCTGTTGTTGCTCTGGTAGGGCGTCCGAACGTAGGTAAGTCTACGTTGTTTAACCGTTTAACTCGCACGCGTGACGCGCTGGTAGCGGACTTCCCTGGCTTAACTCGTGACCGTAAATATGGCCAAGCTAAGCTTGGTGAGCATGATTTCATCGTTATCGATACCGGTGGTATTGATGGCTCGGAAGAAGGTGTAGAAACCAAAATGGCACAGCAATCGCTAGCGGCGATTGATGAAGCTGATGTGGTGCTATTCCTTGTTGATGGTCGCGCAGGTTTAACGCCAGCTGACCAAGCAATTGCAACGCATTTACGTAAGATTGAAAAGCCGGCGATGCTGGTAGTAAACAAAGTCGATGGTATTGACCCTGATGCAGCAAGCGCAGATTTCTGGCAGCTTGGCATGGGCGATATGTACCAAATCGCAGCGGCTCATGGCCGTGGTGTTGGTCAGTTGATTGACCTAGCTTTGAATCCATTTGCGGAAAAAATGATCGAAGATTCAAAAGGCGAAGGTGAAATCGAAGATTTGACTGACTTCATCGACGAAGATGAAGAAAAGCTAGATTACACTGAAGAAGAAGCAGAAGAAGAGTTCAAGCGTCTTCAAGATCAGCCAATTAAGATGGCTATCATCGGTCGTCCAAACGTGGGCAAATCAACACTAACTAACCGTATTCTTGGTGAAGAACGCGTTGTCGTGTATGACATGCCGGGTACTACTCGTGACTCTATCTACATTCCAATGGAACGTGATGGTCGTGAATACGTATTGATCGATACAGCAGGTATTCGTCGTCGCAAAAACATCAATGAAACGGTTGAGAAGTTCTCAGTAGTTAAAACATTGAAAGCGATTGAAGATGCCAACGTTGTTCTATTGGTTATCGATGCACGCGAAAACATTTCTGATCAAGATCTAAGCCTACTTGGCTTTGCGCTAAACTCTGGTCGTTCAATCGTACTTGCAGTAAACAAGTGGGATGGTCTAAACAACGACGTGAAAGAGCAAGTGAAGAAAGAGCTTGATCGCCGTTTAGGTTTCGTAGACTTTGCACGTATCCACTTCATCTCTGCGCTTCATGGTACAGGTGTTGGTCACCTTTTTGAATCAGTACAAGAAGCATACAACTCGGCAACGACGCGTGTAGGTACTTCTGTTCTGACGCGTATCATGAAAAACGCAACCGATGATCACCAACCACCAATGGTACGTGGTCGCCGTGTGAAACTGAAATACGCACACGCGGGTGGTTATAACCCACCAATCATCGTTATTCACGGTAACCAAGTGAAAGAACTGCCTGATTCATACAAGCGCTTCTTAATGAACTACTACCGTAAGTCGCTAGAGATCATGGGCACACCTATTCGTATTCAATTCCAGAATAGTGAAAACCCGTTCGAAGGCAAAACGACTAAGATGACACTATCTCAAGAGCGTAACCGTAAACGCATGATGAGCATGGTTAAGAATCGTAACAAATAACGTCAGTTTGATCGTTTCAAGAGAAAAGCGCCTACAATAGAGGCGCTTTTTTTATATCTAAATTTAATTCACCATTTTTTGTCAACCAGCTAGGGCGCCGACTCCAATGACCGCAGCAGTAATGACTCCCGTCACCGCAACCATCACACAGTTTTGCCACCAAACGTGGCAGTTAGACGCGAACGTTCAACTTATTCAACGTGAGGATCAGCGTCTGTATCTCGTTACCGATCAAACCCCATTTCATCCAGTTAGCCATATTTGGCCCGATCATCCAGCCGATCGTGGGTTTATCAAGATTGGTGCACAACAAATCGCGATCGTCGATTGTCTTGTCGGGGCGGTAGAGCTCAACAGCGGCCAGTTGTGTGTTGATAAGGCGATTAGCGTAAAACGTAATGAACCGGGCTGGGTATTTGTCGTTGTGCATTGTTTAGACGAAAGCGGCGAATACACACTCAACGTTGCTGATAAAGTGACCTTGGTGGTCGATAAAGCGTACCAACAGTCTTTGAGTCGCGGTCACAGCGCAGGACATTTGGCTTTCTTAGCACTCAACAAAGTGCTTTCTACTCAAGGTTACTGGCGTAAAGATGCAGAGCGTAAAGATCCGCACGGTTACAACGATTTTAATAGCTATGCGCAAGAGACCAGTTTTGTGACACCGGATCGATGCCTCGATAGCTACCGCTTAGGTAAGACATTACGCAAGCGTGGCTTAAATAGTGCAGAAATGGTAGAACAACTGAATGAAATAGAAACCCTTATTAATCAACAGGTTAGTCAGTGGCTTTTGATTGCGGCTGAAGTTGAAATGAGATGTGATGGGGATCACCTTACTGACTCTCGTTACTGGCAGTGTGATCTCGGAGAGCAGGCTAGAGCGATAATGCCTTGTGGCGGAAGTCACATTAGTAACTTGTCTGAGCTGGAAAGTGTACAAGTGAAGCTGCAAGAAACACAGCCAAATTACATTGAAATGCAGACCGATGTAATTGGAATGAGTAAATAAGCAGCTTGCTTTTATAAAACTCTGAAAAATTGAAACCAATTGGGTTTGGCAGGATTAGATATCGTTATAAATCCAAATGCAGAACATGTAACTTATGCTTTCGGTGTGTGGTTATATAAATGTTCTTTTCGGTGCTGATCGCTGATCAACTTGTATTTAGCCGATGATCCTATAAAGATCATCGTGACCGAATTGAGGCTCTTTGGTCAATCAGAAGCCTGCTATTGTGTGACGTGACGAAGATCAAAGCCGATTTAAAGCGTACGATCCACAATATGATCAGAATTCACAAGGAAGCATAAAAATGAGCGAAAACCAGTGTCCACAATGCAGTCAAGATTTACAGTGGCAAGGTCATTATCACTGCGAGCATTGCGATGCAGATTTCAAGAAAGTAGCATTTTGTCCTGATTGCGAAGCTGAATTAGAGAAGTTGCAGGCGTGTGGAGCGGCAAGCTATTTTTGTCATAGTAATAGCTGTAATGAACTCAAATCCAAATCACGCGCACGATTTGAATTTCAAAAGCAAGAATAGGCAATATGCTTGGGCTTGATAAAAGAAAGCCGCTTATGTAAGCGGCGTTATCTATGCTGAACCGGAATTAATTTACGGTTGAATGAACTTCGCCATTGGCTAAGCGGGTGACCAGAGTGTCGCCCGTTTTCACATCGTTAGCCGATTGAACCACTTGGCCTTGTGCATCTTGGGTTATGGAATAACCCCGCTTTAACGTTGCTAGTGGGCTGACGGTATCTAGCTTCTCTGCGGCTAATGCGAGCTGATGACGAGTATTGAGCAGCTTTCTATCCATGGCATCTAACAGCTTCTGTTCAACACGTGCAAGGGCTGCTTGTTGCGCGCTTAAACGCTTAGCCGGTGAATTCAGTTGGATGCGGTGTAGTTGTCGCTCTAATTTTTGTTGATGTTGCGCGATGAAACGTTGCATCGCACGTTGGAATCGACCATCCAATTCATCCAGCTGCTGGCTTTGACGTTGCAATTGTTGGCTAGGGTGCTGCCTTTCTAAGCGATGTTGTAGGCGGTTAACTTGCTGCTTTTGTTGTGACAGATAGTAGCGCCATGCAGCAAACAGCTTTTGCTCACGTCCGGCGATGCCTTGCGCTTTGTGGCTATTATCACGGCTAACCAATTCAGCAGCTGCCGAAGGGGTAGGGGCACGCATATCGGCGACAAAGTCTGCGATCGTCACATCGATCTCATGACCGACGGCACTGATGATCGGGATCTGGCTGGCAGCGATCGTACGGGCAACGATTTCATTATTAAAGCACCACAGATCTTCGAGTGAGCCGCCACCACGACCCACGATCAACACATCACACTCGTTACGTGTATTGGCTCGGCCAATCGCTTGAGCGATCTGAATTGCCGCTTCTTCGCCTTGTACCATGGTTGGGTAAATCACCACGGGCAGAGAAGGGTCACGACGCTTTAACACATCTAAGATGTCGAATAGGGCTGCGCCTGTTTTCGAGGTGATAACGCCAACGCACTTAGGGTGCTCAGGTAAGATTTGCTTGCTGGTTTGGGCAAACAATCCTTCACTGGCCAACTTCATCTTCAGTTCTTCAAATTGTTGTTGTAAGCGACCGTCACCTTCAGGCTGCATGCTTTCGATGATTAATTGATAATCACCACGCGGTTCATACAGAGAGAGACGAGCTTTAACTAAAACTTGATTGCCATTGGTAGGCTTGAAACTGACATGACGATTGTTGCCACGGAACATGGCGCATTTTACTTGGGCGCGGGAATCTTTGAGTGTGAGATACCAGTGGCCAGAGACAGGTGCAGAGAAGTTGGAAATCTCGCCAACTAACCAGACAATTCCCATTTCATTTTCGAGTAATAAGCGAACTTCGGCATTTAGACGAGAAACAGTGAAGATGTTTTGATTGGTCAGAGATGACACAGCTAAATTCCGTGGGCGTGGGTATGGAAGTTAGCGGAAATATAATACATAGCAAGGGGGTAAATGCAAGAAAAAAATTAAAAAAATTAGTGGTCAAGCGTATGCGTTAACCGTATAATCCCACCGCAATATCTAATCCAAATGCAACGAGTCACCCTGACGAATTGCCCTCATTATGCGAAACGATGAGACTGGATTGTTTTTTTTACTCCTCTACTTGTGAGATATTGCAAATGCTAAGAATTGCCAAAGAAGCGCTGACATTCGATGACGTACTACTCGTGCCAGCTCACTCCACTGTTCTCCCAAACACAGCTGATCTTCGCACTCAGCTAACGAAAAACATTTCTCTGAACATCCCAATGATTTCTGCGTCTATGGACACAGTTACTGAAGCTCGTCTTGCTATTGCCCTTGCGCAAGAAGGCGGTATTGGTTTCATTCATAAGAACATGTCTATCGAGCAACAAGCTGAGATGGTTCACCAAGTGAAAATCTTCGAAGCGGGCGTTGTTACTCACCCTGTAACAGTACACCCAGATGCAACGATTGCTGATGTCGTAGAACTAACAAGAAAACACGGCTTTGCTGGTTTCCCTGTAGTGACTGAAAGCAACGAGCTTGTTGGTATCATCACCGGTCGTGATGTGCGCTTTGTTACTGATTTAAGTAAGAAAGTGAATGTAGTTATGACGCCTAAAGAGCGTTTGGCTTCAGTTAAAGAAGGTGCATCTCGTGAAGAAGTTCAAGAGAAAATGCACAGCGCTCGTGTTGAAAAAGTATTGGTCGTGAACGATGAGTTCCAACTGACCGGTATGATCACCGCAAAAGATTTCCACAAAGCAGAAACCAAACCTAACGCATGTAAAGATGCGCAAGGTCGTCTACGTGTTGGCGCAGCCGTTGGTGCTGGCGCTGGTAACGAAGAACGTGTTCAAGCATTGGTTGAAGCGGGTGTTGACGTTCTACTTATCGACTCTTCACACGGTCACTCTGAAGGTGTTCTAAATCGTATCCGCGAAACTCGCGCTGCATTCCCTGATCTAGACATCATTGGTGGTAACGTTGCAACAGGAGCTGGTGCTAAAGCGCTTATCGAAGCGGGTGTAAGCGCAGTGAAAGTGGGTATTGGCCCAGGTTCAATCTGTACCACTCGTATCGTAACCGGCGTAGGTGTTCCTCAAGTAACTGCTATCGCAGATGCGGCAGAAGTAGCAAACGAGTACGGCATTCCAGTTATCGCTGATGGCGGTATCCGTTTCTCTGGTGATATCTGTAAAGCAATCGCAGCTGGTGCATCATGTGTGATGGTTGGTTCAATGTTCGCAGGTACAGAAGAAGCACCGGGTGAAGTCATTCTTTACAACGGTCGTTCATACAAATCTTACCGCGGCATGGGCTCACTAGGCGCAATGTCACAAGGTTCTTCAGATCGTTACTTCCAATCTGATAACGCAGCAGACAAGCTAGTTCCAGAAGGTATCGAAGGTCGTATCGCATACAAAGGTCACTTGAAAGAGATCGTTCACCAACAAATGGGTGGTCTACGTTCAAGCATGGGTCTAACTGGCTCAGCAACGATCGAAGCAATGCGTACTAAAGCAGAATTTGTTCGTATCTCAGGTGCAGGTATGGCTGAATCTCACGTACACGACGTTCAGATCACTAAGGAAGCGCCAAACTACCGTCGAGGTTAATTCTTTCGATAGAATTTATCTTACGTAAACGTTTGCTTTTTCCTTGAAGCATTAATGTGAGGCGGGTAAACTCGCCTCCGTTGTAATAACTCAGCTTATAAGACTGCCCAAAATGACTAAAAATATTCATGACCAACGTATTCTGATTCTGGACTTCGGTTCTCAGTACACTCAGCTAGTAGCACGCCGTGTTCGTGAGATCGGTGTTTACTGTGAGCTTTGGAGCTGGGATGTAGAAGAAGCGGATATTCGTGAATTCAATCCAGATGGCATCATTCTATCTGGTGGCCCTGAGAGTGTAACTGAAGCAAACTCTCCACGAGCTCTTCAATATGTATTCGACTCTGGTGTTCCTGTATTTGGTGTATGTTACGGCATGCAGACCATGGCTGAGCAACTTGGCGGTAAAGTAGCAGGTTCTACTGAGCGCGAATTTGGTTACGCTGCAGTACAAGTGACGGGCGAATCAGCACTGTTCGCTGGCCTTGAAGCGACACAAGATGTGTGGATGAGCCACGGTGACAAAGTTATCGAAATCCCATCTGACTTCACTAAGATTGCGCAAACGGACACTTGTCCTTACGCAGCAATGGCGAATGAAGAGAAGAAATACTATGGCGTTCAGTTCCACCCAGAAGTAACGCACACCAAAAACGGCCTTAAGATGCTAGAAAACTTCGTACTAAACGTATGTGGTTGTGAGCGTCTATGGACTTCTGAATCAATCATCGAAGACGCGGTTGCTCGTATTAAAGAGCAAGTAGGTGACGATGAAGTGATTCTTGGCCTATCTGGTGGTGTGGATTCATCTGTTGTGGCAATGCTTGCGCACCGTGCAATCGGTGACAAGCTAACGTGTGTATTCGTTGATAACGGTCTACTACGTTTAAATGAAGGCCAGCAAGTGATGGAGATGTTTGGTGATCAGTTTGGTCTAAACATCATTAAAGTTGACGCAGAAGAGCGTTTCCTTAAAGCACTTGAAGGCGTGTCTGAGCCAGAAGCAAAACGTAAAATCATCGGCCACGTTTTCGTTGATATCTTTGATGAAGAATCAAAGAAACTGACCAATGCTAAATGGCTAGCGCAGGGTACGATCTATCCAGACGTTATCGAATCAGCGGCGTCTAAGACAGGCAAAGCACACGTGATCAAATCTCACCATAACGTAGGCGGTTTGCCAGACGATATGGAAATGGGCTTGGTTGAGCCATTACGTGAGCTATTTAAAGATGAAGTACGCAAGATCGGTCTAGAACTTGGTCTGCCATACAACATGCTTTACCGCCACCCATTCCCAGGACCAGGCCTTGGTGTTCGTGTCCTTGGTGAAGTGAAAAAAGAGTACTGTGACTTGCTACGTCGCGCAGATGCTATCTTCATTGAAGAGCTACACGCTGCGGATCTTTACAACAAAGTTTCTCAAGCATTCACTGTGTTCCTGCCAGTACGCTCTGTAGGTGTAATGGGCGATGGCCGTAAATACGATTGGGTTGTATCGCTACGTGCGGTAGAAACCATCGACTTTATGACGGCTCACTGGGCGCACTTACCATACGACTTCCTAGGTAAGGTTTCTAACCGTATCATTAACGAAGTAGACGGTATTTCACGCGTGGTGTATGACATTTCTGGTAAGCCACCAGCAACGATTGAGTGGGAATAATTTCCGCTTAAACGATTGTGATAAGAACCAGCCTTAGGGCTGGTTTTTTTATATCTAAATGCCATAGCAATCAATAATGAATACGGATATAAACTTTTGAATTAGTATTTATATACAAGATGGGTTGTTGTATGTACATTCACTTTTAGTGGTTAAATATACAAAATGGATTTTATTATGGAACAGCCCGGCATCTTCTCTCTTTTACCTATTATCGTCACTTTGGTTCTGGCTCTCACAACAAGAAATGTTGTTTTGGGTTTATTTGCGGGCGTGATCAGCGGCGTTGCGATGCTAGAAGGCACGTTTGTTCAAACCGGATTGCTTGATTCATTTAGCGCATTAATGAAAAGCTATCTTTTACCGCAGCTAACGGACAGTTATAACGCGGGCGTTATTTTGCTCTTGGTGTTTATTGGTGGCTTTGTTGCCCTGATGGAAAAATCCGGTGGTGGTGTTGCCTTTGCTGAGCGCGTGACGAAATTGGTTGCCAATAAATGCCAAGCTCAACTTTCCGCATGGCTGGGTGGCATCGTTATTTTTTTCTCTGATCTAGGCACGCCGTTAATTGTTGGCCCGGTGTTCAGGCCGTTATTTGATAAGCTTAAAATATCGCGTCAGAAACTGGCATTTATTATCGACTCTACCTCTTCTCCTGTTGCAATTCTGGTCCCATTCATTGGTTGGGGCGTCTATATCATGGGGTTGATCCAAAAAGAGTTCACTCAATTGAACGTTGGTATGAGTGATTGGGATGCGTTCATTGGCGCGATTCCTTATCAATTTTATGCATTCCTAGCGATCGCGATTGTACCGATTATTTCGATTTTCAAACTGGACTTCGGTCCGATGGCACAGGCAGAGAAGCAAGCTGAGCAGGGCATAATTAACCAGCCTTCTGAGCAAGAACAGCATCAAGCCTTTACGCATAAAAATGCAAAGTCGTCTTTTGTTTGGGCGCCGTTGTTAGTGATGCTGGTGGTGTTGTGTTCGATGCTCGTCCCACAAGGTTTTCCTTTCCAAAAAATCGCCGGATCGACTTTTCGCGCGGCGCTTTCTACCGCATATTTGTTTGCAGCATTTACGTTAATCAGTTTAATGGCCTTTTACGGCGTAAGAAAAATGGCGGACAGCATCCAGGTTTACCTAAAGGGAATGTCAGGGATGATGTCGGTGGCTGTGATTTTGATCCTTGCTTGGTCACTCAGTTCTGTTGGTAAAGAACTCGGGGCGGCGGCCTATATTGCAGAGCAAGCCCAAGCTGGATTCCCACATTGGTTATTACCAGCGATCGCGTTTCTATTGGCGGCGATTATTTCGTTTGCAACCGGTTCATCTTGGGGAACGTTTGCGATAATGATGCCGTTAGTTATCCCAACCGCAGTCGCTATTGATGCGCCATTGTTGGTGTGTATTGGTGCGGTTCTATCGGGTGGTTTGTTTGGCGATCATTGCTCACCAATTTCAGAAACGACAATCCTTTCGTCAACGGGCGCAGCTTGTGAGCAATATGAACACTTTCGGACTCAACTGCCTTATGCAATGGTGAATGGTATGATTGCATTGGTTGGCTTCTTGTTCGCAGGGGTAACCGCATCACCACTGACACTTATTTTCGCTCTTTCAGTACAATTGGCGCTCTATTTCTTGTTGACCAAAACAGCATTGGGGCAAAAACTGTATCAAGCCGATACCTAGTCATTGTTAACCGTTTCCCATTCATGCAACTGATGAAGCGCCAGGATCAGTTGCTTTTTATTTGAGCAGATTAGCGTGATTGTAAATAGCAAAAAAGCAGTCAACTTTGATTAAAAAATCTACGTTAATGCGTTTGTCCGTTTGTTTTAAAAGGTCATGATTAAGTCGTTTGGATTATTCGTCTGATTTCGTATTTGTGTAATCTAAGTTTGCGTTACTCGCTTCTTGTGTTTAATCGGGTGTACCTTAAAATTCGCGCGTAATTTTTATAAACATTTTTGAAAGGTACGCGCCAATGTCAACAAAACTGGCTAACCCAGCCCCACTAGGCCTAATGGGTTTCGGTATGACAACTATCCTGCTTAACATCCATAACGCAGGCTTTTTTCCAATCGATTCAATGATCCTAGCAATGGGCATCTTCTACGGTGGCCTTGGCCAAGTTCTTGTTGGCATGATGTGCTTTAAGCGTGGCGACACCTTCGGTACTACTGCTTTCACTTCTTACGGTCTTTTCTGGCTGACTCTAGTGGGTATTCTTGTAATGCCTAACATGGGTCTTGCACCAAGCCCAGCAAGCTTCATGGGTTGGTACCTAGCACTTTGGGGTATCTTCACAGGCTTCATGTTTATCGGTTCTCTTTGCTACCCAGTAGCGAAGCAAGTGGTATTTGGTTCTCTAACGATCCTATTCTTCCTACTTGCTGCACGTGATTTCACTGGTAGCTCAGTTATCGGCACTATCGCTGGTATCGAAGGTATTTTCTGTGGCGCAAGCGCAATCTACTTCGCAATGGCTCAAGTGTTAAACAACGAATTCGGTCGTGTCGTGCTGCCAGTTGGCGAAAAGCGTATCAAGCCAATCGTTGCTGCTGAGCAAGTTGCTGCTTAATCGCGCTATTGTTCTAATGTAATGAAAAGGGTTAGCCATTGGCTAACCCTTTTTTGTACACCGCTTTTTCTTATTTTATTGAGGGCTGTGATACGACCTCAGTTTTTTCTTCGTCGATCGGGTTATCCCCCGTTTTGCGACGATATCTCTCTTCCCAGTAGTGAGCGCCTTTGATCCCCAATTTTATTGGATTAAAGGTGTATTCAGTGACGCCTTGCTTTTGTTGCTCTTCGTAATCTTTCAGTGCTTTTAAAGCTGGTTTTGATAAGAAGAAGATGATCAGAATACCAACAATGTTGAGCCATGCCATGAGTCCGACACCAACATCGCCCATCGCCCACGCCAGATTGGCGGTTTTCACCGTGCCGTAGAACACTGATGAGATGATCACTAACTTAAGTATGAACATCAGCCCACTGACTTTGAAAGTTCGTCGGATGTAAGCAATGTTCGTTTCGGCAATGTAGTAGTAGGCCAATACCGTCGTGAATGAGAAGAAGAACAGGGCAACAGCAATAAACGGTTTACCGATCCCCGGTAGCGCACTTTCAATCGCCATTTGGGTAAATACTGGGCCATTAGCGCTGATATCAGCAGAAAGCTGTTGGACTAAAAATGCTCCTTCAGCAGCACCATGGACGTTGTAAGCGCCAGTGATAAGAATCATAAACGCAGTGGCTGAACAGACTAATAGTGTATCAATATAGATAGAAAACGACTGCACTAAGCCTTGTTGAGCTGGGTGTTCCACGTTCGCTGCTGCTGCCGCATGTGGGCCTGTACCTTGCCCTGCTTCGTTAGAGTAAACCCCGCGTTTCACCCCCCAACCAATTGCAGCACCAAAACCGGCCATTGGCGTGAAGGCATCGCCAATGATCATTGAGAAGATGCGTGGTACTTCGCTGATGTTGAGTAGGATAATCACAAACGCAGTGATGATATAGGCCAGCGCCATGAATGGCACAACCACTTGAGTAAAGTGGGCAATGCGTTTTACCCCACCAAAAATAATGAAGGCTAGAATAATCGAGATAACGGTGCCGGTGAGGATTTTGGCAAAACTGAAGGTGCCGACCGCTGTTTCAATCATCTCACCACTACCAAATGCCGCTTCAACCGCATTACCAATGCTGTTTGATTGCACCCCTGGTAATAACACACCACAGGCAAAAATCGTAGCGATGGCAAAAATCCAGGCGTACCAGCGTTGTCCCATCGCTTTCTCGATGTAATAAGCTGGGCCACCACGGAATTCGCCGTTATCTTCTTCCTTATAAATTTGTGCCAAAGTGGATTCTGCATAAGCGGTTGCTGCACCAAAAAAGGCCACCATCCACATCCAAAACACCGCACCTGGTCCCCCAAATCCTATCGCTGCGGCCACGCCGGCAATATTACCCGTGCCCACACGGCCAGATAGCGACACGGCAAGAGCTTGGAAAGATGAAATACCTTTCTCTGAACTCTTGCCTGAAAGTAATAAGCGCCACATTTCGAAAAAGTGGCGAACTTGAACAAACCGAGTGGTGATTGAGTAAAACAAGCCCGCACCTAGGCATAAATAAATCAGTGCGGGGCTCCAAATGATTCCATTCAGAAAATCAACTAAAGACTGCATAAGCATTTTCCCTGTTAGCTATGTATAGCAATGTTGTGTTTATTTTTGTATTTATCGTGTCGACAAATATTAACCTGTATGTAATTAAAATGTTAAATAAAACCTGCTTTAATTGTGATGAGCGTGATGTGGAGCACAAGATATTAAGGTTTTATTACTTTTTGATATTTACCAAGCTTATAAGGAGAGATTTTGTTTGGATCGTTGGTCTTTGAAGGGATATGCAGACTTTAGTCAGCGTTACATCGCCCACTTTCATTAGTGTTCTACTCTAAAAATGTGAGCTTGGTTAGTGATTTGTATTATTGAGTTATCACGAATTCGCCTAGGAAAAGCAATTGAAGATCATTTCGCCGACCAGCATCAAATGTCCTCTAGTTGATGCTTTATTCATCAAGCAGAAAGGCGCATTATCAAATATCAAATACAAACTTCACGGATGATTTATGAAAGACGAAACCCTCGCGATTCACTTCGGTTATGAAACTGAGCCCACCACCAAGTCTGTCGCGACACCAATCTATCAAACAGTGGCCTATGAATTTGATAGCGCCCAACACGGCGCGGATCTTTTTAACCTCGAAGTTCCGGGGAATATCTACACCCGAATCATGAACCCGACCAATGATGTTCTCGAAAAACGTATGGCTGCGTTAGAAGGTGGCATTGCGGGTTTGGTTGTCAGCGCGGGGAGTGCGGCAATTAACTATGCGATTTTAACTTTGGCTGAAGCGGGCGATAACATCGTTTCCACTCCGCAGCTCTATGGCGGTACTTACACCTTGTTTGCCCACATGCTACCAAAGCAAGGTATTGAAGTGCGTTTCGCCAAAGACGATAAACCGGAAAGCTTAGCGGAATTGATCGATGAAAATACCAAGGCGGTTTATTGCGAAAGCATTGGTAACCCAGCGGGTAATATTATCGACCTTGAACGCGTCGCCGAAGTGGCGCACGCGCAGGGTGTGCCTGTGATTGTCGATAACACCGTAGCGACTCCTGCACTGTGCAAGCCGATTGAGTTTGGCGCTGACATCGTGGTGCACTCGCTCACCAAATACGTCGGTGGCCATGGTACGACATTAGGCGGCGCGATCATTGATGCTGGCACCTTCCCTTGGACGGAGCACAAAGAACGTTTCCCAGTGATGAATCAACCAGAGCCTTCTTATCATGGCGTGGTGTACACCGAAGCATTTGGCCCCGCGGCATTTATTGGTCGGGCACGTACCGTACCACTGCGTAACACGGGCGCCGCACTATCACCAATGAATGCGTTTATGCTGATGCAAGGGTTAGAAACCTTATCGCTGCGCATGGAGCGCCATACAGAGAATGCGCTGAAAGTCGCCCAATACCTGCAGCAGCATGAGAAGGTGAGTTGGGTTAGCTACGCCGGTTTAGTGGACTCACCATTCTACCCACTCGCTGAAAAGTACATGCAAGGTAAGCCGTCGGCGATTTTGTCGTTCGGTCTTAAAGATGGCTATGACGCTGGCGTGCGATTCTATGATGCGCTGCAAATCTTCAAGCGTTTGGTCAATATTGGTGATGCGAAATCACTCGCTTGTCATCCTGCTTCAACGACACATCGCCAGATGAGTACTGAAGAGCAAGCCAAGGCGGGGGTGTATCCTGAAATGATTCGCTTATCGGTAGGCATTGAGCACATCGATGACATTCTTGAAGATTTAAATCAAGCACTGCAAGCGTAATCGTTTTACTAGTTATTTTTGTCTTTTTTTAGGCGCCTTATGGGCGCCTTTAGTTTTATTTACAGCGTCAATAAGTGTTTATGGCCTATGATGATCCCAATGCGATAAAAGCTTTAAACCCGCGAGAATACGGGTTTAGAAACAAAAAATAAGGAAACAAAATGGCAGGGTTAAGTTTACTGACACTACTCGATGACATTGCTTCGGTATTGGATGATGTAGCGCTGATGTCGAAAGTCGCGGCGAAAAAAACCGCAGGGGTGCTGGGTGATGATCTGGCATTAAACGCGCAGCAAGTGTCGGGTGTGCGCGCCGAGCGAGAAATTCCGGTGGTGTGGGGCGTAGCCAAAGGCTCTTTTCGCAATAAGCTGATTTTGGTTCCTGCGGCCTTATTGATCAGTTCGATTGCGCCTTGGCTCATCACGCCCTTGTTGCTGATTGGTGGCTTGTTCTTGTGTTTTGAAGGGGCAGAGAAAGTGCATGAGAAGTTTTTCCATCATGCAAGCTCAACAGAACAAGCAGAGCATAAAGCGGAAATCGAATCCTCGGCCGAAGATCTTAGCGATTACGAGCAGAAGAAAATTAAAGGGGCGATTCGTACCGATTTTATCCTCTCGGCTGAGATTATTGTGATTGCGCTAGGCACAGTGCAAGGACATCCATTCCTGACTCAAGTATTAGTGATGAGCTTGATTGCCATTTTGATGACGATTGGTGTGTATGGCCTAGTGGCCGGCATCGTTAAGATGGATGACTTAGGCTTTTATCTGCAACGCAAAAGCGGTGGGCAGGGCATATTAGGTTCCCTTGGTAACGGCTTGGTCGCAATGGCGCCAAAGCTAATGAAAATCCTAACGGTTGTCGGCACTATCGCGATGTTTTTAGTTGGGGGTGGCATCGTGGTGCACAGTTTGCCATTTGTACATCATGGCTTGACCAGTGTGGTGAATATGTTGCCAGTGATCCCTTATGTGACGCCGACTTACTCAGTTATCGGTAACGGCATTATTGGCCTTGTGAGCGGGTTTATTATCCTCACTATTATGACGTTTTATCACTCGTTACGCGGAGTGAAAAACGATGATCAATAGGGAAGGCTACAAGAGTTAATGCTGCATGATGAGTAAAAAGATCATCATGATCCTAAAGCTCATAAATGATTGAATAGCTGATATTTTCATTTATTAAAAACGAATGTAAAACAATTCTGGTTTGTAAGAGGGAGCTTACAAACCACTCGCAATTTGCAACCTTAGACTTGAACTATCTCGATAGAATCGTTGTTGGCAAAGTACCTTACGAAAAAGTACCTTACAACAACAGATGGACATGAATTATGATAGACAGTCTTAAGAGTGGTTTATCAAAGCTTTCCTCAATCGGCAAAGCGTTGATGTTACCGATCTCAATCCTACCTGCCGCGGGCTTGTTACTCGCCTTCGGTGCAAAACTCGACATGCCGCTAATGATGCGCGCTGGCGGGGTCATCTTTGATAACCTAGCACTGCTATTCGCGGTTGGTGCTGCGGTAGGTTTAACTAAAGAATCCGGTATCGCAGCATTAGCGGCAATCGTTGGTATGGTGGTCATGAATGCCACTATGGGCGTTGCACTCGGCATTACCCCCGAAATGGCGATGTCGGGTGGTCGTTATGCAATGGTGATGGGTATTCCTACCCTACAAACCGGCGTATTTGGTGGCTTGATAGCCGGTATTCTCGCCGCAACTATGTATCAGAAGTTCTTTGATACCAAACTGCCTGATTTTCTTGGTTTCTTCGCCGGTAAATGCTTCGTTCCTATTGTTACTGCTTTTGCTGCGTTTCTTATCGGCCTTGTATTACCTTACATCTGGTCTTACATCCAATCAGGGATTGATGCACTGTCGCACATGGCGAACGGTGGCAACATGTACCTCTCTACCTTTATCTATGGGTTTATGGAGCGCGCTCTGATTCCGGTTGGTTTGCACCATATTTTCTATAGCCCTTATTGGTTCTCGTTTGGTGAATACACCACTGCAGCGGGTTCGGTGGTTAATGGTGACCACACCATTTGGTTCAAAATGCTGGAAGATGGCGTGAAAGATTTCTCTACCGAGCAATATGTGGATGCCGGCAAATTCCTTTCAGGTAACTTCGCTATCTACATGTTTGCTTTCCCAGCGGCGTGTTTGGCGATGTACCACGAAGCCAAAGACAAGAACAAAAAAATTGCGGCGGGTATTTTGGGCTCGGCGGCGCTAACATCATTTGTTACCGGCATTACTGAGCCGGTTGAGTTCGCCTTTATCTTTGTCGCGCCAGTGCTGTATATCTTCTCCGCTATCATGGCTGGGGTCTCTTACGCGGTGACTTATGCGTTAGATGTGCACATTGGTAAAACCTTCTCTGCGGGTATTATTGACTTCATTTCTTTTGGTGTTCTGCCAAGTATGGATGGTTTTAAAACCAACTGGATCAACGTGTTAATTTGGGGTCCATGTATGGCGGCCATTTACTACACGGTATTCCGATTTGCGATTCGAAAATTCAATCTAAAAACCGTTGGTCGTGAAGATACAGAACGCAAAGAGATCACGTTAGAGAACGATGAACTGGCGACGGAAATAACTAAGCTGTTAGGTGGTCGAGGTAACATCACCACGGTCGGCGCGTGTATTACCCGTCTGCGCTTGGAAGTCAAAGATGTTTCTATCATTGATGAAGACGGCATTACAGCGTTGGGCGCGATGGGCGTGATTAAAGTGGGTAAGCATGGCGTACAGATTATCTTAGGTGCCCGTGCTCAGTTTGTGGCTGACTGTATGAATGAAGGCGCAAATGGTCATCAACCAGCGACGGCATAATACGCTCTAGTGTAAGTAATAAAAAGCGCACGTTGTCAGTATGAACACGTGCAATAAAATTTAGTCATTCTCCCCCAAAATGTAATGACGAAGAGCGCCTCTAACGGCGCTCTTTTTTTATCGGGTCTATTTTATTAAGCTACTCGATGATTAGGGCTCTCCTTTGTTAAGGGACGATACATTGATAGCCCTTTGTTTGGAGTAACTTGGCAAACTGAGTTTTTGATGCCACCTCACCATGAATCAAATGCACCTCTTTAGGTGGGGGCGAAATCCCTTCAATAAAACGCAGTAAATCGGTTTGATCTGCATGGGCAGAATAGCCAGACATTGTATGCACTTGAGCATGGATATCGATGACTTGGTCATCCATGATTACCTGCTTATCGCCACTTTGTATCACCCACCCTAAAGTGCCTTGCGCTTGGTAACCGATCAACAACACGTCGGTCCGCTTGTCGCTTAACAAGGCTTGTAAGTAATCCATAATCCGCCCACCTTGGCACATACCTGAAGCGGCAACGACAATTGCGGCTTCTCCAGTGGAAGTGAGGCGATTGACCAGCCGCTGGTGAGTTCGATGATCTTCTACCGTAATGCACTGTTCAAACGCGAGGGGATGACGGTGATTATTCAGACGTTGTTTGGCTTCTTTGCCCCACAAGGTTTGGAAGCGTCGATAAGATTTAGTCACTTTTTGCGCCATCGGCGAATCGAGAATGATGGGTAAATTGGCGTTGATTTTTTGCTGGTGGATCAATTGTTCTATATCAAACAGTAATTCTTGTGTTCGTCCAACACTAAAGGCCGGGATTAGTATCGCGCCGCCATCGGCCAGAGAGCGTTCGATGATCGCCAGTAAGCGATTTGAACGAGTTTGGATATCGTCATGAGTTTTTGCGCCATAAGTGGACTCAATCAGCAAATAATCTGCGCGGGATGGGGGCACAGGATCGGGTAAGAGCGGGGTATTGCTCGGCCCCAAGTCACCCGAAAAAACTACGATCTCTTGATTGGGCAATAACACTTCAATATAGGCCGAGCCAAGAATATGTCCGGCATGCTGAAAGCGGGCTTTTAAGGGCTCGTGTTGCCTAGTGGCGAGAGTGGGAGCGAAAGGTAGCGGCGGGATTTCAAACCATTGGTTATAGGCTTGAGGGCGAAGTAAATGCTGAATATGTTTAAGCACACGTTTGACTTGTTTCTTGGAGAGGCCCAATTGCAATTTCAAGCTATCTTCTAACATTAAAGGCGCCAGTTCAGCGGTAGCCTCCGTGCAGTAGATGGGCTGTTTAAATCCTTGTGCGAGCAGCCAAGGTAGCCGACCAATATGGTCGATGTGGGCATGAGTGAGCAATAGGGCTTGGAGATGCTTGATCGCAAACTCAATTTCAAGAGGGCGCTTATCTTGACCTTGAAATAAACCACAGTCGATCAAGATTGCGAGATCGTCAACTCGTAGCTCATGACAAGAGCCTGTCACCGTATCTTTACCACCATGATGAATGAGTTGCATAACCCCCCCCTTAAAGAATGAAAAAACGATATGTGTTGAGGCTAACGTGTGCCATTGAGCGCCACTCACTATATATCGCTAAGCGTAATCCTCGTTGATAAAACTAAACTGCCTCGATTTATCAGCTTATACAATTGTTAAGAGGTTAAATGTGAAGCAGTAAAAATAACGGCGATGCAAGAGAAAAACAGTGATTGATTATTAAGGATTGCCACAAACGTGAATAAGCTGGGTCGATAAGTAACGTTAGATAGCGAGTTAAATAAGGAAAATTAAACAGAAAATTATCGTTGTTAAACTTGCTAGCAAAATGGATAAATTGTTGAGTGAGATTTTTTGATTTTGGATGCGGTGTCACGAAAATTACTTTTATTTATGTAACTAAATGTAATTTCAATTCGTATTGAATCAATAAAACAAAAATAAATCAATAGCTTACCTTTAATTAATATAAGCAATGCTTTTGACAAAAACAATGTTGTTCAAAAAGTGCACTGCTCAATGGTATTTCTGACGCCACTCAAAATGTGTGCGATAAATTTTTTCGAACGATTGGTTTTTATTTTTGGCCATTTTATTAGCAGTAGATTCTTACCATGGTTTCGTAAAGCACCTGCTCGTGGATAAGCAGTTTGAGGTTAAAGCACACAATGTGGCTTTGTAACTGTATTAAGTCAGCATTAAAAAATAAATACAAAAAGGTTATCAGTTTCTATCGTTGGAGAAGAAATGAAAAATAATACACACAGCTCGCCTTCTTGGTTAACGAGCTTATCTTTACGTACATTATTGTTGTTGCCAGTCGGGATATCGCTGTTTGCTTCTGCCATTGTCTCTTGCTTGATCTTAGTCTTTTTAGAAGAAATGAAACAAGGTGTTGAGTATTCAACATCACGCGCTGAACGCGCTGAATCAGCTGCGCTATTAGACAATAATTGGAACAATATCCGCGTTGATACGCGCGACATGATGATGGCGGATACTGAGAAATTGCGCGCGGAGCTGCAAGGCATCAACGATCATATCAAGGAAACACAAGATCTGATCAACAGTGAATTTATTGCTAATCCTTCGATGTCTCAAGGCACTAAAGACGATATGCAACGTGTCTTTGAAAACATGAATGGTTACTCGAAAACGTTATCAACCACGGTTGAACAGTATGAATTGATTCACGAACAGTGGTGGACGCATACACCAAATATGTGGGCGCCGTTGTTTGCTATGGTTAACGAAGTGATGGAATACGCAGAAGTTAACGATGATCTCGATGTTGCGGTGTGGCAAAAGCAAGGCGAGCAGTTGGTTAAAAATCTAGACAGTTACTATTCAAGTATGTCGATGAATGTCTTCATGCGTGTTGATGTAAGCCGTGATCAGACACTTGGTTACCTAACCAATGCGGGAAAAATATTAGATGAGTTTGACTGGTTACCTGCGGTTAAAAACTTTAAAGACACCACTTTCCAAGGGTATATCACTTCAACGGATGTTATTTTTGCTGCGTTAGAAGCGGACAAGCAAGCAACCACGACTCGTGTTGAGTTTGCTGGTGATATTCGTACTGCCATTGTTACAGTCATTGAACGTAACATGCAAATGCTCGGTGAAGCGAATAATACCTCGCTCGCTACGATCAACAAGGTTATCTCAGTTCAAGTGATCTCTTGGATTGTAGCGGCGTTGGTGTCGATTGCTTTCTGTATCTATCTAGTGCGCCACTTTATCCAGATCTTTGGTCAGCTAACGGTGACATTGCATTCAATGGCGAGCAAAGACTTCTCAACCCGAACGCACATTAAAGGTAAAAATGAGTTAGCTCGCCTTGCAATGAATGCCGATGAAACGGTGGTGTCGATCAGCCGTGTTATTGATGAAGTCCGTGGGCAGGGCGCTGAAGTGTCAGCGAGTTCAACGCAGTTAGCGGCCGTGATGGTACAAAGCTCAGCTAACGCACAAGAGCAGAACCAACAAGTACAACAAATTGCCGCAGCAGTGGCTGAGATGTCGGCATCTGCAGGAATTGTTGCTGAGTCAGCTAAACTCACGGAATCTCGTGCGATCATGGCTTACAGCGCGTGTGAGCAGGGCCAATCGTTAGCACAAGAAAACAGCCAACGTGCCAATGATCTAACGGCGCAACTGGGTGAAACCGCGGTGGTGGTCGATAACCTTAAACAGCGTTGTCATAGCATTAGTGAAGTGGCGGAAGTGATCAGTGCGATTTCAGACCAAACCAACTTACTGGCGCTAAATGCAGCGATTGAAGCGGCACGCGCGGGTGAGCTTGGCCGTGGTTTTGCCGTGGTGGCAGATGAAGTTCGCTCACTGGCAGGCAAAACGCAAAACTCGACTGAGCACATCAAATCGATTATCGAAGAGCTGCAACGTCAATCAGATACTGCGCAAATCACAGTACAAAGCTGCTTAGAAAAAGTGGATGAAGTACGTGAAGCATCAAGTGTCGTAGTAGACAAAATTTCGGCAACTCAGCAAGCAGTGGCAGAGATTAATGATAGCTCGACAGAAATGTCGGTGGCGGCTGAGCAGCAATCAAAAGCGTCAGAAGAGATCAGTGAATCGCTGCATGGCATCAAAGATACCATTGCACAAAATATGGCTGGCATTGATGAATCAAGCCAAGCATCGAACTTCTTATCTGAGTTGGCTGAGCGTCAAAGCAGCCGTTTGAAAGAGTTCCAGCTCACTGCAGTAAACAGTTAAGCACAATAAAAAAGCCGCTAACCTTGAGTTAGCGGCTTTTTTTTATTTCATTTTGGCTTGGGTAAAACCGCCATATAAATCGGTTCTGCGATGGCGTAAATTTGTCACCGATCCTTCGGTATTAAGCTGTTTGAGCTTGGTTAAATCCACATCAGCAAAAATGATCATTTCAGTATTGGCATTGGCCTCGGTTAAAGTTGCATCATGTGGGAAATAAATATCCGACGGAGAGAACACCGCCGACTGGGCATATTGAATATCCACATTATCCACTCGCGGTAAATTACCAACACTGCCACCAATCGCTACATAACACTCATTTTCTATCGCTCGTGCTTGTGAGCAAATTCGTACTCGTTGATAACCATTTTTGGTGTCAGTCCAAAATGGCACAAAGATGATCTGTACGCCTTCTTCGGCCATCATGCGGCCAAGTTCAGGAAATTCACTATCGTAACAAATTAAAATGCCCACACGGCCAGCATCAGTATCAAATACCGTGACTTTATTGCCACCATCAATGACCCAGTCCTTCTCTTCGTGCGGAGTAATATGCACCTTGTACTGAGCGTTTATCTGACCATCTCGTTGCAGCAAATAAGCGACGTTATACAGCTTGTCATCTTCAATAACCGGCATACTGCCCGCGATAATATTGATATTGTAAGTGACCGCCATTTGCGAAAAACGGTATTTGATTTCCTCACTAAAGCTGGCAAGAAAACGAATTGCTTCCACCGAATTTTGATCTTTTTGTAGCCCCATTAATGGCGCATTGAAAAACTCCGGGAAGAGGGCAAAGTCGGCTTTGTAGTTCGCCAGTGATGAGATGAAAAATTCCGCTTGGTCGAGCAGATCTTCCAAATCATTCATCGCACGCATTTGCCATTGCACTACGCCAATACGCACTAAGGTCTTCTCCACATCGTGGACAGACTGCACATCCTCTTCGTAGAAGAAGTTATCCCATTCCAACAGTGTCGCGTAGCCTTTAGAGGCATCATCTTCGGGGAGGTAATTACGCATGATACGTTTGACATCAAACCCGTTCGCCAACTGGAAAGAAAGGATCGGATCATGCAACTCGCGGCGTTTTACCTTATCGATATAATCGGCCACGCTCACTTCGCTGGCATGCTCGTGGTAATGCGGAATACGGCCACCTGCCAAAATGGCTTTAAAGTTCATGCTGCGACAAAGCTCTTTGCGCGCATCATAAAGGCGACGCCCCAAGCGTAATCCGCGATAGTCTGGGTGGACGAAAACATCCAAACCATACATGGCATCACCGGTCACTTGGTTTTGAATTACGTTGTTTTCGGTAATGATGTCGGTATAGAGGTGCGGCAGTGAGAAGCGGTTGTAATCGACCTTAATCGTTAGCGCTGCACCAACAATTTTACCATTGTCTTCAATGCATATTTGCCCATCAGGAAACTGATGGATTAAATCCATGATGGTTAACCGTGGCCAAGAGCCGCCCACATCATGAAAAACTAAATCCATTAACTGAGCCAATTCGGGATAATCAGCCGGTTCGATTGTGCGTAGTGAAAGCTTTGGCGAGTTGCCGTCCATATCAGGTCATCCATTTTACCGTTTCATAGAGTATGGCTGAGAATGCCACAAATAGGGGGAGGCAGATACATCGGTTACTCACAGTTTTTGAGTGATGGGTAAAGCTCTATTACCCGTTAACTATTAGTACTGAAGGTGATATGAGAAAAAGAAAACCTCCTTGTAGGAGGCCTTTCATCACGGGGAAATTGCGGTTAACAACGCGCCATATTGTTCACATCAAATCACGCATCAAGGTTTCATATTCCTCATGGGCATTATCAACTAGATTCGAAAGTTCTAGACCGTCGCCTGTCGCCAAGCTCAAATGCCATGACAAGGCATTATCTTTTCCACACACGCGAATTCCCCCCTCGCTGCATATAAATGAGAGGTCATCAAATTCGCTACTATGACGCTGATTGAGTTCAATTATTTCCACTTCAAGTTTGCCGAGTGGATTAACCTCGACTCGGGCGTGCAGATCGGGGCTATCAGATAAACAGTACTTTCTTTCAACGGTAATCATGACGTTTTCCTTGCAGACGTAATGGCCAACGAACTATCAGTGTAGACAAGCGCAAAACATTATTGAGTGACTTAATAATGAATGTTGTCGATCGTCGCTTGGTGGGCAGAAAATGGCGAAAAATAGGGGTGTGACGAGTGGCGGTGATTGGTCTCTTTTTCTTTGTTTTATTATGTGAACTTCATCGCTTAATTGTGTGTGAATTATCTACTGTTTTCTCGATAGTATGGCTAATATCGCAGCAATATTTATCGCTTAACATTGAGCTGTTTATTTAGGTAAAGGCATGAAAATAAAAACGAAAACCCTTATAGCTACCAGCATTGCTTGTGCATGTGCCAGTCTGCCCGTATTTGCTGCTGAAAAAGTCGACCTGATCATCACCAATGCCCAAATCCTACCCATGGATGGTCAACAACGTATCATCGATGATGGGGCGATTGTGGTGAAAGGCAACAAGATTGTTGCCTTAGGTGAGATGAAGATTGCCAGCCAATACCAGGCGAAACGTACCATTGATGCCGGTGGCGATATCGTCATGCCGGGCATGATCAACACTCACAACCACATCCCAATGGTTGCGTTTCGTGGCTTAGGAGAAAATGGGGTTGAGAATCGTCTGATCAACTTTATGTTCCCGCTTGAAAAAGAGATGCTTTCACGTGATTTGATTCGTACCGCCTCTCGTCATGCCGCGATGGAATTGGCATTGTCTGGTGTTACGCTGATCACCGATATGTATTACCACGAAGATGAAGTGGCGAAATCGGTCGCCGAAGTTGGCATTCGCGGCGTACTAGGTGAGACGGTGATTGGATTTCCAGTGGTTGATGCCAAACAGCCTTATGGTGGCCTTGAGTACGCAGAAAAATTTATTGATGAGTGGAAAGATCACCCATTAATCACCCCAGCCGTAGCCCCTCATGCGCCTTACACTGTTTCAGCTGAATGGCTGATCAAAGCCAAAGATCTCGCGGTAGAAAAACAAGTCCCTTTGCTCACACACCTAGCGGAATTTACTTGGGAAGAGTCAAAAACCGATGCGTTCTCTGAGCAAATGCAGCCAGGCCAATCGGTCATTGAGTATTTGGATTCGATCGGCTTTTTGGTGGATAACCTAGTGGCCGCACACGTAAACCATCTTGACGAGCAAGACATGGAGTTGCTCAAGAAGCATGGCGTGGGTATTGCTCATAACCCGAAAGCCAATACCAAAGGCAACAATGGCTATTCACCATCGTGGGATATGGTCAATAAAGGCTTGGATGTTGGTTTAGGTACCGATGGGCCAATGTCATCGAATCAAATGGATATCATCAATGTGATGGGCTACGCCGCAGTGGTAGCACGTACCAACCATGGTGATAATGCTAAATTTACCCCATATGAGCTGGTGGAACTCGCCACGATTGGTGGGGCGCGTGTACTGGATATGGATGATGAAATTGGCTCACTAGAAGTGGGTAAAAAAGCCGATATCGTTATCGTGGATACTGACGCGCCGAATACCCAGCCAAACTACGACCCCTTTGCGACGCTCGCGTTTTCTGCTTATCCACAAAACGTCACACACACCATTGTTGATGGCAAAGTGATTGTGGCCGACGGTAAGCTAACCACGGTATCGCAACAAGCCCACGATAAAGAGTGGTTGCCAGTGACAAAGAAAGTGGGCGAATTTGCCAAAACACTGAACTAGCCATACTTTACATCGACCGTTGGCGAAACAAGTTTCGATGATTAGTGAACACATCACTAATCATCGAAGCGCTATTGTTTGTGACCCACGCCAATTGCAAAAGCATCATTACTGCTAAGGGCTTGATAAGGGCGTAAGCCAAACATCGGCATGATGGAGTAGATATGATCGAAAAGATCCGCTTGAACACCTTCGTAAACCGCCCAATCCACATTGTTGCTAAAGGCATAAACCTGCAAAGGAATGCCTTCTGAGGTCGGTTGCAACTGACGCACCATGATCAGCATATACTGATGAATATCTTTATTGGCGCGCAGATAAGCGTTGAGGTAAGCGCGGAACAAACCTAAGTTGGTCATTTGGCGTGTGTTGCCAATGCCTTCCGCATCCTCGCCAAGCTCTTCGTTGTACTGATTAATATCGCGCATGGTTTCGTAAATATACTGACGCAGAAGCCGAATTTTCTTCATTGATTCTATCTCGTCATCTTGCATGAAACGAATGGAAGTGACGTCGATATTAACCGATCGTTCAATACGGCGACCGCCAGAATCTGACATGCCTTGCCAGTTGATAAACGCATTTTGCACCAATGCATAAGCAGGCAGCATACTGACGGTGTTATCAAAGTTTCTCACTTTGACCGTGGTGAGCGAGATCTCTTCAACCGTACCATTGGCGCCGTAAGCGTTCATCTGAATCCAGTCGTTTAAGCTGATCATACGGTTAGCCGAAAGCTGAATACCCGCCACAAAGCCTAATATGGTGTCTTTAAACACCAGCATGACAAAACCCGTAGCCACCCCAAGACCCGATAAGAAAATAACCGGCGACTCATTGGCGAGTATAGAAATCACAATCACTAAACCGACAAAGAAGGTAAACAGCTTAATTAACTGTACAAAGCTTTTGATCGGCATTTTGCGTGTAATGCCTTTAAAGGTCGCAATGTCGTTAAGGGCATCCAAAAGGGCAAAGATGAGCCACACAATCATAAACAGCAGCGATATGCTTAAGAGCCGATCCAGTACGTTAGCGAGCAAGGTGTAATGCCCGACTGCAATAGGCAATAACACATCTAAGATCATCAATGGCACGAGCAGGGATATTTTTCCCAGTAAGTCGAATTTGGCTAAACTCTCGGCCAGTGGTTTGTTGGTTTTTTGCAGTACATTTTTGACCGATCGAACAATCAGATGGTGAACGATGAGATAACTCATGCCAGCAACAGCAAAAGATACCAATGCAAACACACTGGTTAATTCAATGCCGTAAGGATCGCTGTTGATGCCGACGTTAGCCAGTTTCGTGGCAATATAGTTGCGAATATGATGCTCAAGCAAAATAGCATCCTCTAAGTTGTTATTAGTCTGGGAGGGAAAGAACGAGTAGTGATGCAACTCGTTCATTTTTATAGTGTAGCGTGATAATAACAGCTTGAACGGAAGTTTGTGTTAGAGGAGAGGCGGGGAGCTTTTAGCCACGGGTATTGAGACTTGATAATGACGTAAAGCCGCTCAATAGAGCGGCTATGTCTAGGAAAGGAAATTAGTTACCAGCAAACGCTTTGAAGGTTTGACCATTTTCAATGCCTAACGTACTACGTAGGTAAGATTTCGCGACATCTTTTGCCGCCATAGAATGAAAACCGGGGAAGTAGTCCCCATAAGTAGCCAGTGATTCACTCACAACCGTTGGGCTAACCGCATTGATGCGAATTCCACGTGGTAGTTCGTGTGATACGGCCATCACAAAGTGCTCAAGTGCGCCATTGAGCGTCGCGGCGCTGACACCATAGGCAATCGGATAATCAGCAACGATACCGCTGGTCAGTGTGATACTGCCATTATCGTTGAGGTAGCTGAGGGCAATTTGTGCTAAATTAACCTGCCCCATTAAACGACTATTAATGCCGACATCCCACTCTTCACGGCTAATATTTTCAAAGGTATTAAAGACCACATCACCAGTAGCACAAATGATGCCATCAAGTTTACCGATTTTATCTAGTGCAGCATGAATTGAATTGGGATCAGTAATATCAATTTGCACGTCACCACTTGATTTACCAGCCATTACCACCTCGTGCTGCTCTTGAAGTGCTTGAGTGACTTCTGAACCAATGGTACCTGCTGCGCCGATTACTAAAATTTTCATTGTTTTTCTCCTCTGTGTTTATGTTTTGTATCTTATGGTGTTGAGAGTTACAGAAAAACCGCACAAAATGAGCACACTGTTTACTAAATGGTGTTAATGATGAATTTAATCTATCTACAAACTTTTTTGACGGTGGCTCAAGAGGGTAGCTTTACTAAAGCGGCGGATGTATTGGATGTATCGAAAGGGCTGGTTTCTCGGCATATTCAACGTTTAGAAATGTCACTAAATAGTAAGCTCTTCCATCGCACCACTCGTTCGATTAGCTTGACCGAATCTGGTCGTGACTTATTAACGCGGGCACAACAGATCCAATTGTTGGCAACAGAAGCCGAAATGCGGGTGCGAGACATGGCGCAAGAGATCAGTGGTGAGTTGAGAATCACCGCACCATTAGAGTTTGGCCGTTCATTGTGCCAGAGCGTGATCCCGGCATATTGCCAACAAAACCCGAAAGTCGAGGTGATCTGTGATTTTGGCCCAGGGAAAAAGCGTATCGAGCTGGGTGAGTTTGATGTGGCGATTCGTGCCTTTGATACATTGCCAGAGGATGTGGTAGCAAAAGAGTTGGGTGATATGCGTAACGTATTGGTTGCCGCACCGGATTTTTTCGCCACTTTAGAGACGGTTACCATAGACAATATTGAACAGCTGCCATTTGTGCTGAATAGTCAAAATGAGCGTTGGAACCACCTGCAATTGGTGCGAGGAGACGAGATTGTCTTTAAACAAGTGACGGGGCATATTCGAGCCAACACCTACACGGCTATTCTGTCTTTGGCACAACAAGGTATGGGACTGGCTTGTGTGCCGTTTATGCATGTGGAAGCAATGATTGAGCGGGGAGAGTTGGTGCAAGTATTACCACAGTGGTCGGCCAAGTCTCATAAGCTGAGTTTGATTTACGCGCAGCGCAGGATCACACCGTCAAAGTTGGTTAAATTTAACCAAGCGGTAGTGGATTGGTTGCGAGCGAACCCAAGGTATCTGATTTAGATCTACACTCCTGAACGGCAACGAATAACAACAGGCTCAAGTCTTGCCTTTTACTAGGTTCATTATGGTTTTATAGGCAGTTGAGTGGGAAGGGAGCTGCTGGTTTACTTAGCTTCAATTTTGAAAATGTTATTGCGCTAAATACAAAAAGGGCCAACTCTTGCGAGTTGGCCCTTTCCAAACGTTTGGTGTAAGTTGAACTTAATTTTTAACTTCATGTTTTTATTTAAGTTGTGTTGGTTTAACTTTAATTGGTGTACCTTTCTGTGTACCTATTCGTTACGGTTACCCCCATTTTTCACCCAAATAGGGTGTATTTCCTCAGAATTTAATTCTCTCATCCATCTCAATGGAACAACTCCTTAGTTGTTCATAATGTGCAATACAACTTTAAAGTTGTTATAAGGAATGTTTACAACTAATATGTTGTCCATGGTAACTGGTACAACGGTAGGGTTGTTTGGGGTGAGTAATGAAGAATATTGATGAAATTGCAGTGCTGCTTATCGAACAACGTAAAAAGCTGGGTATCGAGCAAAAAGATATGTACATGCGAATCGGCATGAAGCAGCAGCAGTATCAACGTATTGAGGCGGGTAGTGACGTAAAACTATCTACCTTGCTCAGAGTGCTGGAAGGGTTGGATTTAGAGCTTTCTATTGTTCCAAAGGGAGATAAAGCGCTCCCTTCCCTCGTCGAGAGGGTACCAGGTAGCCAAAGTGAACTTGGCAAAATTAAAGGTGAGCTAGAAGATGACTCTGATGACCTTGGGTTTTGGTTCAACTCAGAGGATAACGCATGAGTAAGCAGATCGAGAAAGTTGCAGGTTTAAACATCCAACTACACGGTATCGGTGTCGCCGTCATTGCGCATTATGCTGGTGGAAAAAACATACTAACCTTTAATCCCGAATTTATTGCGATGCCAGTTGAGAAGCGGCCTGTTTTTACATTGAGGCAACTGCGTGACCCTAGCTATTTAGATAAGCCCCAGATTCGGACCGATAAAATCCCACCTGTATTGTCCAACCTGTTGCCAGAGGGAGCATTGAGAGAGTTGACAGCCAAAGCGCTCCAATGCCACGTAAACAATGAGTTCTCGATTCTTGCCTACTTAGGCGCTAACTTACCAGGAGCACTAATCGCTAAGCCGATAAAAGCGGGTGATGTGCCCGATTGGGCGCTGGAGCAGCGATTATCAACAGAACCTCAACAAATCAATGTTAGACATGCTGATACCAAATTTTCATTGGCAGGCGTACAGATGAAGTTTTCCTCGTCACATCTAGATGGCCGATACCATATCGACCAGGAAATTTCTGAGGATATGTGGATTATTAAAACCCCATCCACCGTACACAAAGGTGTACCTGTCAATGAATATACCTGTATGAAGCTGGCTGAGGCGGCGGGGGCAGAGATACCTGAAATACGGCTAATTGAACTGGAAGAGCTTGAGGGGTTACCTAGTATTAAATTACCAGATGAGCAATATGCTTATGGCATTAAGCGATTCGATCGTAGTGACGAAGGGCGTATCCATACTGAAGATTTTGCTCAAGTATTTGGTCTTTACCCTTCGGATAAATATCAACGGGTTAACTATGAACAACTAGGCAACGTGCTCTATCAATCTAGTTCTGAACGATTGAAAGACATTCAGCAGATGGCAAGAAGGTTATTGATTAACATCTTGCTAGGAAACGGCGATGCACACCTGAAAAACTGGACGTTGATTTATAGTGATGCTTACTCCCCGCGCTTATCACCTCTTTATGACGTGGTATTCACCTCTCCATATATAGAAAATGACAGCCTTGCGCTGAACATGGTAGGAACCAAGCAGTGGTTTGAAATCACCATGAAACACTTTGAAGTGTGGGCTGAGAAAGCCGGTTCTCCGTGGGTTGCAATTAAGCCGCACCTGATTGATGTGATGAACCTAGCCCGAAAAAACTGGCCTGATTTACTGCAAGAGCTTCCTATGGAGGAAGGGCAAAAAGACGCGCTAAAGAAACACTGGGGCAAGTTGAGTGATGACTTCAGAATTCCCCTGTAGACGGATAAAAGAGAAATAGATGAGTAAATTACTTAAGCTAAAGAGATTTTTTACACTGGAGGAAGCCGGGAGATATCTCAGTAGTGCCTTTGAGGAAGATGTATCAGTGTCGGACATTTATTCTTTTGCACTAGACCGACATTTGATCCTGTCTGTCAAGTTTAACAGCGTAATAGAAGCATCTCCTGGGTATGAACTTGCTGAGTCAGAGTTACCCTACAGTGTGAATGAAAGTAATAGTTTTGTTTCTAGATTTGGTAGTAGGGTATTTTTTGAAGATGGAGTAATGATCACTGAGGGTATTTTTGACCTATCCTTGTTTGGCAGAGAATTCATGGATCTCAATGCGCTTTACATGAAGTCAGTAGGGGAGGTTGCTTGGGAGTGTTCCCCAGTTGATTCAGTTATTCTCAAGAAAAATGGCTTCTACTACAAGTTAAAAGGGATTGAGTCGCAGTGTAGTGGTCAACTAAAATTGGCCACGGTTTTAGAGTTTTCCCAATATAATCGTTCAGACTCATTAGGAGTTAGACCACCGTTATACTGATGTGGCCTGAGTTGGCAGTAATATCCAATGATGTAGCGAGTGATCTCTTGCTGAGCCTCAGCAAAGCTACGATAGCCCACCGTTGGCACCCATTCCGTTTTCAGACTTCTAAAGAAGCGCTCCGTCGGCGCATTATCCCAGCAATTTCCTCGGCGAGATAAACTCTGCTTTATTTGAAAACGCCACAGTAATTGGCGGTATTTACGACTGGTATAGTGACTACCTTGATCGCTGTGGAACATGACACCTTTAGGCTTACCACGAGACTCATAAGCCATCGAAAGAGCTTTGCCTGTTAGCCTAGAATCAGGTGATAACGACATCGACCTGCGGGCAAAAAGGTCGATAACAACCGCTAAATACATCCACCGATTACCTGTCCAAATATACGTAACATCACCAGCCCAGACTTCATTTGGCGCGGTAACCGCAAACTGGCGACCTAAGTGATTTGGAATTTCAATGTGTTCTTGTGAAGCCTTTCTGTAACGATGCTTTGGCTCTTGGCTACTCACTAAACCAAGAGTTTTCATAAACCTTGTTGCTCGATATCGGCTCAGCTTTACGCCCTGGTTTGTGACGATATCTGCAATGGTTCTCGCTCCCGCTGAGCCATTGCTTGCAGTGTGCGCCTCGTTCACCAAGCTGCGAAGTTTTACAACTTCAGCATTGATTGCCGTTGGGCGTTGATGCCAATAGTTATAACTGCTTCGATGAACATTGAAGACTTCACATAATGTTTTTATGCTGTAGCTCTGCTTGAGTTTCTTGATTATCAAGAATTGTTCAGTGAGTCCGACATCAACAGAGCCGTGGCTTTTTTTAGTATTTCATTATGCTCTTCAAGGCGAGCCAGCTTCTTTTTTAATTCCCGAATTTCTATTTGTTCAGGGGTCATAGGCGCAGCTTTCGGTGCTTTCCCTTGGCGCTCTTCTCTGAGCTGGCGAACCCATTTATCCATCGTGGATTTGCCCACATTCATGGCTTGGGCTGCTTCAGTCACTGAGTAGTTTTGATCTAGAACTAACTGCGCTGCTTCTAACTTAAAATCGGCACTAAATAGTCGTCTTGTACGTTTAGTCATAATGTCACCTTTTAACTTATGAGGTGATGATATCACCTCTAACTAAGTGACCAAATTCACTATGCCACTACACTGTCAAATAAACCTAATTAAGCTGGTATCAAAAAACATTCGTATGTTGATACCAGTTTTTTTTAACAGAACAGGTATCATTAAAGTAGGGTGTTTCATTTGTGATACTGAAACTATATGATACCAATATAGTTGATACCATTTATAGAGTAAGTGACCGATGCGTATTTTTTCATATTGCCGAGTTTCTACAACGGAACAAACGACTGAAAACCAGATTATTGCTATTCGCCAAAAAGGATATGACGTGAGTGATTCTCGTGTCATTAGTGAAACTGTATCTGGTTCGACTGAAGCAATGAAGCGAGAGAAATTTAAGATGTTAATCAATCACCAGATGGAAAGTGGCGATATGCTGGTGGTATTGAAGTTAGACCGTTTAGGGCGAGATAATATTGATGTGCAAAACACAATCAACTTGCTTACAAGCAAAGGAATGAAAGTTGTCTGTTTGGACTTACCTGTTGCTGATTTATCAAGTGCGGAAGGAAAGTTGATGCTTCAAATGTTTTCTGCTTTTGCAGAGTTTGAGCGCAATCGAATTCGAGAGCGTACGAGAGAGGGGCTTGAACGTGCTAAGCATCAGGGGACGAAACTTGGTAGGCCGAAAGCCCATAAAACCACAATTGCCGTGCAATCCAAAAAATCAGAGGGGTTGTCTCAGTTAAAAACGGCTAATGAACTTGGGTTAGGTATAGCCACGGTGAAAAGGCACTGGAATAAGCTGGCCCCCAAGGTTTGAGCTATTGTTAGTGCAAGATAGAGGTTCAATCCTGATACTATGAATATCGCTCTCTGAAAAACACATTTACAATCATGATGATAGTGAGTATCATATTCCTGTGGGTGATATTCGCCCATTTGCTTATTGTTTTCTTTGTGTAACAAACAGAAAAACGACGCTCTATCTTGAGCGAACTAATAATATTTTTTGATGTTATTGGTTCATGACCTGCATCCGTGCACCTTCTTCCGGTTTTTGCGCCCGAACGTATTCGATGCAAAAAAAATCCGAATTTGAGCGACGGTTGTCTGGCACTGATTAGAGAAGTCGGCTCAACGGTCATTACTAAGATTTCTGTAAACGTTTTTATTGGTCTGGCAGGCGATTACGCCAACAACTAATAGGAGCAAAAAAAATGTTTAAATTTAATTTACACATCCGTTACACAAATCAAAAAGAAAACACAGAACTCAATGTTGAAGCCAACTATGAATCTTCTGAATTGCAAAATGACCAGAGCCCAAGAAGTAAGGTAGGACTAGTTTTAGACTACGTCTTCTTGGCTGTTAATATCTTAAGTACAGTACCAATACTTTTGGATACAGTGTCTAATCTGATTTAACAGCTGACTTCTCTTTTTTAACTCCTTTCCCTATTGTTGGTGTTTTTTATCTTATGGATAAGCCCCATTACCCTTGTCAGCCTATTGGTTCTATTGATGTTTTAGCCAACACTTTAGGTGTGCATAAAAGAAAGCTTATTAGCATCGCATCTAAGGTTAATACATCTTACTCATCTTATGAGTTGCCAGCACATCCAATAACAAAAAAAGTTAGAACGGTTGTGGAAGCTAAGCATGAGCTAAAAAAAATCCAAAAGAGAATAAACTCTAGAATTTTCTTACATGTTAAATTCCCCGAGTACTTACAAGGCGGGATAAGAGCAACAGACAAAGTTAAGCGCGATTATATTGAAAATGCTACCAAGCATGGTCGTAGTCAAACACTTATAAATTTGGATGTAAAAAATTTTTACCCAAATATAAAGTCTGAAGTTGTTAGAGATATATTTAAATATTTCTTCAAATTTAGTGATGAAGTAGTGGATATTTTAACTACTCTAACTACGTATCGAGGATGTGTGCCTCAAGGCGGCTGTACTTCAAGTTATCTAGCTAATTTGGTTTTTTTTAATGATGAATATCGTTTAGTCAGTTCATTAAGAGGTAGGCAACTTAGGTATACTAGGTTGCTTGATGATATAACAATATCTTCTGTGAAAAAGATTGACCAGAAATTATCAGAAAAGATCATAAAAGAAGTCGCGGGAATGTTGAGAAAACGGAGTTTATCTCTCAAATCGCCCAAAACCAAAGTATCAGATCGTTCTGAAATGCATAAAGATTTTGAGGTGACAGGGCTGTGTGTCCGTGATAGTGAGCCTAAAGTACGGAAAAAGGATCGTCGTCATATCAGACAGTTGGTGTTTAACTGTGAGTTAAAGGCTGTCAATGATAGAACGAGCGATGAATATCATGCTCTTTGGAATAAAACATCTGGCTTGGTAGCTAAATTGAAACGATTGAAGCATTCTCAGGCTAGTGATTATAGAAAAAGACTTGCTGTGATACTGCCTCTATATGATCAGTATCAAGAAGGCAAAATTGTTAAACGTGCGAATGCAGCGCTAAAAGTACCGGTTGATTTACACTCTAAATTTGGTGTAATGCGACGTTTTAATTCACTTATCTATCAACTTGGGATTCTTTCTCGAACGAACAAAAGCGTAGCGAAAGGGCTAAGCTGTTTGTTAAAGAAACATTATTCCTCAGTGCCATCAATTAATGATTTTTGGGAAACTTAGATGACTAGAGATGTTGGCTATATAAATGTGTTTAATGATTTTAAAGGCTTTGGCTTCATTCGTAGAGTTAAAGGGAAAGACGTTTATTTTTCAATCGATGACTTCGATGTTGAAATGGATATTGAAAGTGTTTCAATTGGATTGAAAGTTGATTTCTTAGTTGAGAAAACGACTAAAGGCCCAAAGGCTTTAGATATAAAAATATTACCGTTAGTGTAGGTTATTTAGTTATTTAGTTATTTA
>NZ_AFWF01000002.1 GCF_000222605.1 Vibrio ichthyoenteri ATCC 700023
GATTTAATTCTGGAACTTGTGTAGCGACGGCATCTGGTGAGAAGTCAGCCAATGATTTAAAACTCAACTCTATCGGTAACTCCGCATTTTCATCATCACTTAATTTATTTGCGACGGTAGTTGAGATTTTCAAATTACTCTCACGCATCACCGCTTCAAAATTATTCTTGTCGACTGAAACTGATTCTCTCTCTTCAAGCGGAGTTTCTTCTGCATGGCCTTTAAAGTCTCCAACCACAAGGGTTTTAAGAGGCAATTCTATTTCGGCCTGAGCATCACCCGTCGATGGGATATATTTGATATTAACGCGCTCTTTAGGCGCAACGCTTCCTTCTTTGGACATTTAAGCCTCCAATCCTTATACCAACCTAATGTTTTAACGCTTATTAAAACAAACAACATAAACTGAAATAAACGTGCCAATGCCAATTTAAAGTAAAAACAACCAATCTTAATCTTTTGACATAAAACACAATTAGCCACGTAACAATAAAATTACACCCGCTAACTTTGATTTATTTATATTTGTATCACCAACAGGATGTTTTGTTATTTTTTAAACCAACAAAAACTGACCGCACACTATATTTCTTTATTTATATAATAAATATCAAATTTCACAAAACATGATCTTAAGCCAAAAAATCAAGTTTATTTACCGCCAACCCTCGCCACTATTGAATATCCCATAAAAGATCATGGTTATAGAAAACTGTCGTATTCTTATATTTGAGATAAATCTCTGTAGCTTGTTTCTTTTCTTCGGCGCTTATCGTTCCAGAAATAGATTCCTCGTCCATTGCCAATGAAGAATAAAGCGATTTCATTCGTTCCTGACCAGCGGCAGATAAATATAAGTCTATGTATGCTTTTGCTTTCACCTTATCTACAGCGATAAAATCATACATGGCACTTTGACCTAGTAGAATTTTTGACATCACAGCCAGTGATTTGATGTCCCCGCTTTCAAGAGCTTGAACACGCCATTGATATGCGTCTTCAAATCGCCCACGCGCTTCTAACACGTCAATGTAGCGCTTTATCGCTGGAATATATTTGGTTTCAGCGGCCCTCAGATAAAGCGCTTCTTCCTCTGCAGAATAGGTTTTTGACGTTAACAAGCCACCTTCTGATTCTGCCATACTGGCAGCCCTATCCATCATTGCCTTAGGATGATTAAAATCGATCGCTTTATCTAAATAATAAGTCGACAAGGCATCATCACTGTCTTTATGAAAGTGCGCCAACTCATACATTGCTTGAGCTGGATAATCACGCCCAAGTAAAATGACACTGTTGAAATACTGCGACTTCCAATAACTAATATCTATTGGCCTCAACCAGTTAGCTTGTGTATATAGCTGATGCATGGCGCGTCTGTTACCCAATTCAGCTGCCTTAACCAAATACTGCCTTGCCTCCAATGGGGTTCTCATTGTGGTTTTGTAATTCGCAATTTCCATTGCGTACAAAAATGAGGCTGCTCCATTTTGTTTTTCTGCTGCATGTTTTAGATAAGGTCGAGATTCAATGTTTTTATACTGAGCTCTCATTATTTGGCCCTTCTCTAAAGCTCTTTCTGCTGTCATTTCACTTATTTCATAGTCACTTGTAGCAGCTAAAGCGACGGGGCTAGTGAACGATAACAACACACAAATAGCGCCTATTTTACTCCCCATATGAAAGACTTTCCTTTGACATGAAACACAATTACCTTGATAGAACATATGCTTACCTATCCACATCGATTCTTCATATTATTTAATTGGCATGATGCTACACATAGCCAATTGATATTAGCGAACGTATAAATCATCTCACTACCGCTAACTTTAATACTGACATTTACATCAACAAATAAGCTTCACCATTGATGTACTTATTAAAAATCACAGCCATAAATACGCACTGCAACTTCCGCAATATTATTACCGATGACAAGGTATAGAGTCGCGACGCACATGGGAAAAAAATTTTAATTAATGAGATGTTTTTTGATGCAAGATCACATGCGCATGTAAATAACAAACATATAGATACGAGCTCATTAATATTCTGTCATGAAATTGATAATTCTCTGACATTAAAGAATGGAAAGATGAATCATCCTATTAAAACGTTATATGGGTTCATTTAAATAGGCAATAAATGTAAAACAAACCTTAGTATCAAGTTTGAAGTGCGACAAATTCTATA
>NZ_AFWF01000001.1 GCF_000222605.1 Vibrio ichthyoenteri ATCC 700023
AGAGATAGAGACACCCCCCAAGGTGTTTCAACACTTAGTGTCCCGTTCGTCTAGAGGCCTAGGACACCGCCCTTTCACGGCGGTAACAGGGGTTCGACTCCCCTACGGGATACCACTAAGGGTCGTTAGCTCAGTTGGTAGAGCAGTTGACTTTTAATCAATTGGTCGCAGGTTCGAATCCTGCACGACCCACCATTCTTTCTCCACGAAGGAATTAAAACTTTTAGTGGGCGATTAGCTCAGTTGGGAGAGCACCTGCCTTACAAGCAGGGGGTCACTGGTTCGAGCCCGGTATCGCCCACCATTCTCTAAGAATTTTTGGAATAGGAACTCCAAACCACTCAGTAATGTATGTGGTTGGAATTTTCGACGCCGAAAGTCTTTAGAAAATGTATTTTGAAGCTTCGCTTCAGATTCATAT